>CAMNVD010000030.1 GCA_946562005.1 uncultured Clostridia bacterium
CAGACCTTGCCAAAAAGTATCGGGAATCTGCAGAAGTGGTGCACGCTATCATGGCACACCATGGTGATGTAGAAGCTAATACTCTGGAAGCTGTGCTGGTGCAGGCAGCAGACGCTATCTCTGCGGCTCGTCCAGGCGCAAGACGGGAAACATTGGAATATTACATCAAACGATTAGAAAAACTGGAAGAAATCGCTAATGGTTTTGATGGGGTAGAAAAATCTTTTGCTATTCAGGCCGGCCGGGAAATCCGCATTATGGTACAGCCTGATAAGATTGATGATACGACAAGTCCATTGTTAGCTAGAGAAATCGTGAAAAAAATAGAAGCAGAGCTGGAATACCCAGGACAAATCAAAGTTGTCTTGATTCGAGAAACCCGTTCTGTAGATTATGCAAAATAGGATATATAAAAATAAGCTGCGAAATCAGCTTATTTTTATTTTAAAACGAAGGCCTTTCTTTCATTGCTGTTTTCGGCATATGATGATATAATTAAATATTATCTTTTAGTGATATGATATTTGGAGTAAGAAATGTTTAAGAATATATTTAAAAGAAAAGAAAAAGAAAAAAACTTGGCCATGAATACGGTCAATCTATTGGCCGGTATCTTAGTCCATTATCCGGAAATCAGCATGGTACAATATGACCCGATTACCCAATGTTTACAATTTTCTTATACTATTGACGGTTCATTGTTGAAGGGGCTGGAGATTCCTGAGCTTTTTTTAGAAAGAGATTTGTTTTTGGGCATTCAGGGCTATCATCGTTTTAATAAGATTTATTCACAGGTAACGGAAGTAGAAATTGAGCATATTGCGCCTTTTGCAAATGTAGTGATTCGGCGGGATTTGAAGTCTTTTTCACCTCGGGAAATTTCTTTTATCTTAGCCCTGCTTTCCCAAACGATTCCTGGTTTCTTTGCCATTGATGGGATGGACCGGCGGGAATTGGAGGACCTGGCTATGGGGGAAGAGCCTTTTAGTGTGCGTTTAGAAAACGTAAATAATGTATCCGGACAACGGGAAATCGTTGCTTTTCGGGATAAAGAGAGAGTGTTATTTTATAACAAATAATGAGGAAACCATAGGAAAAGGATGTTATCATGCGAGTATTATTTATCGGTGATGTGGTAGGGAAACCTGGACGCATCATGCTGGAGCGATATTTACCGGAGTTGATAAAAAGTGAGCAGGTTGATTGTGTTATTGTCAATGGGGAAAATGCTGCTGCTGGTGTAGGGATTAATAAAAAAATCTTTCAGGAAATTATTAATTTCGGTGTGGATATTGTAACCATGGGAAATCATGTCTGGGGTAATCGGGATATTATTCAGTTCATTGACCGTGAGGAGCGTTTGGTTCGTCCTTTGAACTTACCGCCGGAAAGTCCTGGAAAAGGTTATCAAATCGTATCTATTGGTGATAACAAGGTAGCTGTTATCAATGTATTGGGTACTATCTTTCTAAGCGGAAGTAGTACTAGTCCTTTTCATCATGTGGAAGCAGTGATAAAAGAAATCAGAGCTATAACGCCTTATATTTTTGTGGATTTTCATGGAGAGGCTACATCTGAAAAACAGGCATTTGCCTGGTATTTTGATGGTCGAGTGACTGCTGTTATCGGCACCCATACCCATGTGCCTACAGCAGACAGTCGCATCTTACCTCGGGGGACTGCATTTCAGTGTGACGCTGGTATGACAGGGCCTAATGACGGTATTCTGGGGATGGATAGGGAGATTGTGTTGAAACGATTTGTGACGGGGCTGCCAGAGCGATTTCAGGTGGCTAGCGGTGATATGCAGCTCAATGGGGTTCTTATTGATTGTGATGCACAGGGTAAAAGTACGGATATTCGCCGTGTGCAAATATTCCAGCCATCTATTTAACACTTTGCTGAATATTTCGTAAAAAAGAGAGATAAAAATTTCCTCTTTGCATATATATGAACGAAAGCAATAAAAACGCTGTATATGCAGAACTATGAGGAGGAAATAACATGGAAGTGTTAAAAGTATCAGCAAAATCTAATCCAAATTCTGTTGCGGGAGCCTTGGCCGGTGTGTTACGGGAGCGAGGCGGTGCGGAAATCCAAGCCATTGGTGCCGGCGCTATCAATCAAGCAGTAAAGGCAGTAGCTGTAGCTAGAGGGTTCGTAGCGCCTGGTGGTGTGGATTTAATCTGCATTCCTGCCTTTACAGATATTGTTATTGATGGACAGCCACGGACAGCTATTAAATTAATCGTAGAACCTAGATAGAGAAAAGGCCTTGTCGCTTTGACAGGCCTTTTTCTTGTTTAATTTTGGCTGTATAGAGGGGGAGATTTGTTTTGCGGATTGATTGTCATTGTGATACTGTTATGCATAGCCGTAAAGAACTATTGTGGAAAAATCCACAGTGTCATTGTGATTTCCATCGCTTGCGGCAGGTTGTAGATATTCAGTTTATGGCGGTATTTCCTTATCTAGATAAGGTTAATGGTGCGCATAGCGGACAGGCGCCATTGTTGACGGAGGAACTAATTGACCGATTAGTAGAGGCGGTGGCGCTTTTTCCGGAGGCCGTTGGAATTATTCGGAATCAAGAGGATATGTTACGTTACCAGGAACAGCAGAGGCTGGGTATGCTTATCAGCATAGAAGGCGGTGAGGCTTTAGGCGAGGATTTAGCTCGATTAGATGACTATTTTCATCTAGGGGTACGGGCGATAGGCCTTACCTGGAACTATGAAAATAGTTTAGCTTGGGGCTGCAATAGTGATAAAGGTTTAAAAGAGGGTATGTTATTAGGTATCCATGATGGGGTGAAGCATTTTGGTATGGCAGTGATTGAGCGGGCTAATGAGTTAGGAATGGTAGTGGATTTGGCCCATTTGAGCTATCATGGTTTTTGGCGGGCGTTAGGGGTTTGTCAGAAGCCGGTATTGGTGAGCCATGGCAATTGTTATGCGCTTTGTCCTCATGTGCGGAATTTACGAGACGAGCAATTAAAAGCGTTAGCAGAATATAACGGTGTGTTAGGTATTTCTTTTGTACCGGCCTTTTTAAATGAAAAGATGGAGCAGACTATAGAAGATATTTTGCAGCATATTGATTATGGTGTAAATGTAGCAGGTATTGACCATATTGGTATTGGCTCTGATTTTGATGGTGTGGATACGCTGCCGCAAGGTGTTCGTGACTGTCTGTTTCTTTCTTATCTGGAAGAGGCCTTGGATAAGCGAGGCTATGATGCTGAGGCTATTAATAAAATCATGGGAGATAATGTGTATCGAGTGTTGATGGCAAATCTGCCTGAGCGGAATCATTTATAAATGTTTTAAGTGAGAAGATGAAATCAGAAGGGTTTCATCTTTTCTTATGTGGTATAATAGATAGGAAAGTATATTAAAACATATTTATGAGAAAGGAATGCTAGTCGTGGGCGGATTTGATATGCACGTGCATAGTGTGGCTTCTGATGGCAAATATACGATTAGAGAGATCGTAGACCAAGCAAAGGCTATGGGCCTAGATGGCGTTGCCATTACAGACCATGATACGGTGCAGGGCCTAGCTGATATTGTGACTATCAGCAGGGAGATGCAGTTTCCCATTTTCCCCGGCATTGAGATTAGTACTGTCTGGGAAGGAAAATCTGTTCATATATTAGGATATTTGTTTGATGCTCACAACCAAGTACTTTTGGACTGGTTAGAAAAACGTCAGACAGAGCGGATAGCTCGTGTAAGAAATATTTTAGCGCAGTTGCGGGAGAAAGGGGTTATCCTAGCAGAACAGGAAATTTTAAATCAGCAAAATACAGGGTCTTTAGGCCGGGTACACATTGGCCTAGCGATGATAAAGGCGGGCTATGCCTATACATTGGATCAGGTGTTTCGTAAGTGGCTAGGGGAGGATGGGCCGATCAACATTCCGTCGCATAAGGTAACACCGAAAGACGCTATGGCAATTATTCATCAGGCGGGCGGGGTTTGTGCCGTTGCCCATCCTGGGTTATCCGGTTGTGACCCGTGGCTAGAATTATTTTGTAGCTGGGGATTGGATGGTATCGAGGCCTATCATCCGGAGCATAAGAAAAAACAACGAAAACGGTATATACAATTCGCAGCCGACCATGGCTTATTCCTTACGGCTGGCTCGGATTTTCATAGGGAAGGACTGGGCTGCTGTGCTCTTGTGGCTGAAGCCTTGCCGGAGCAGTTTCGTATCTTTGCTGGTACTGTTTAAGAGAGGCTGTGTGGTAAACATAAATAAGGACAGCTTTGCATATACTAATCTAACAGGAGGATAATCATTAGATTGGGGGTAAGTTGTCAATGCAAAAACAAGAAACTGGGGTTAACGGGGCTTATGAAGCCGTTCAAATAGATTTATTAGAAGCAGAAATTAACTTTCTCCGCGCAAAGGTTTCGGCATTAAGAGAAAGTCGTCAAGTGCTGATGGGGCTTTTGCAGCAGCAAATGGCGGCGGAACGCCACCATATAAATTTATTGGAGCAGGATATTGCCCGTCTCAAAAAGGAAAATCTTTTTTATAAAAAACAGACGTTGCAAAGGAGAATTACTTCATAATTAGGGACTGTCAGAAAAAATCAGAGAAAATAAGGGGAAATTGCGAAAAAGGTGTTGTTTTCTATGGGGCTTTGGTGGTAAAATAATTATTAATATAGGTGCATTATTTTTATCAGGACAAGCGTTGCCTTGTCTGGGCGAATATGCGCATAGCGGACTAGAAAATATTGAATAAGAAAGGGATGGCAAAATTGGTAGAAAAATTCGCAAAAGAAGGTATTACTTTTGATGATGTATTGTTGATTCCCGGGGCGTCCAGTGTATTGCCGAAAGATGTTGATATCACTACTCATTTAACCAAAGATATTGTGTTAAATATTCCATTTATGAGTGCGGGGATGGATACCGTAACAGATTCCCGTATGGCCATTGCTATTGCTAGAGAAGGCGGTATTGGTGTTATTCATAAAAATATGTCTATTGAAAGACAAGCCTTAGAAGTAGACCGAGTAAAGCGGTCTGAGAATGGTGTAATTGTAGACCCCATTCACCTATCTCCAGAGCATACGATTGCTGATGCGCTTAATGTGATGAACCGTTATCATATTTCTGGTGTGCCTGTTGCTGTAGAAGGCAAATTGGTAGGGATTTTAACAAACCGTGATTTGCGCTTTGAAGATGATTTTACAAAAACTGTCGGTGAAGTTATGACTAGAGAAAACTTGGTAACTGCACCGATTACCACTACTTTGGAAGCTGCAAAAGATATCCTAAAAAATCATAAAGTAGAAAAATTGCCTTTGGTTGATGAAAAGGGCCTTTTAAAAGGTTTAATTACGATTAAAGACATTAAGAAAACCAAAACTCATCCAAATGCTTGTAAAGACGCACGGGGAAGACTTCGGGTAGCTGCTGCTGTGGGTATTGCCAAAAATACTATGGACCGTGTAGACCAATTGGTAGCGGCTGGTGCTGACGCACTTGTTTTGGATACTGCCCATGGTCATTCTCAAAATGTCATCAATGTGGCACAAAAAATCAAATCTATTTATCCTAATGTGAATTTAATCGCTGGGAATATTGCGACAGCAGAAGCTGCAAAAGCATTGATTGATGCTGGTGCTGACGCTGTAAAAGTAGGTATTGGGCCAGGCTCTATCTGTACCACTCGTGTTATTGCAGGTATCGGGGTGCCACAGGTAACAGCTATCTATGATGTTGCCAATGTTGCTTCTAAATATGGTATTCCGGTGATTGGTGATGGCGGTATCAAATATTCCGGCGATGTGGTAAAAGCGATTGCAGCTGGTGCTGATGTAGTTATGATGGGGAGTCTTCTTGCCGGCACTGAAGAAAGTCCTGGCGAAATCGAAATCTATCAAGGCAGAAGCTTTAAGGTGTATCGTGGCATGGGGTCATTGGGCGCAATGAAGGAAGGCAGCAACGACCGTTATTTCCAGGAAGACGCTGCAAAATATGTACCAGAGGGTATTGAAGGTCGGGTTCCTTATAAAGGAGCTTTGGCTGATACTATCTTCCAACTAGTCGGTGGGTTACGTTCTGGCATGGGTTATTGCGGTACTGCTACTATTCCAGAATTAAAGGAAAATGGCAGATTTGTAAAAATCACCTCTGCAAGTTTAGTAGAAAGCCATCCGCATGATGTGCAAATAACCAAAGAAGCGCCGAACTATCATTTATAATAATCAATACAGAATCATAAGATATGAAAACAGCAACTGAGTTAGCGCTCAGTTGCTGTTTCTTTAGGGGATGGATTGAGCGGGACGGATATGTTTTTAAGCAATCTTTAAGATTTTATGTATAATATAAAACCATTGTCAATAAATAATAAGTATGAAAATTGTTTGCAATAAAAGGCAGGGTTGCTATATGAAGAAAATCATTGGTTTTGCAATACTCACAGTCATTTTGATAGGCGGCCTTTTTGTATGGTATTGGGGCAATAGCTATGGTTTCCTTGTTCCTGATAGGGGTAGAACCGAAGATGGAAAACGGATAGAAACAGCCTTTCCATATTCAAAAGAATGGATTAACATATTGGTAGTTGGTTCCGACCGTAATGATAAAAATCATGATGTTGGGCGTTCGGATACCATTATGGTAGTAGGGGTGGACCTAAAAAATAAAAAGATTAATATGCTTTCTATTCCACGGGATACTAGAGTGGTCATTCCCGGCAGGACTCGTGCTTCCCGTATTAACGAGGCTTATAGCTTAGGCGGTGTGGAAAAAGTAAAGGAGACAGTAGAAGGCCTTTTAGAAATCCCTATTGATTATTATGCAGAAACTAATTTTGAGGGATTCAAAGATGTAGTGGATTTGTTGGGTGGTATAGAAATAGATGTAGAAGAACGAATGAAAGCCCATACGCACTACGATAATATTGATTTACAGCCGGGCCTGCAAACATTAAATGGGGCAGATGCCTTAGGTTATGTGCGTTTTCGCTATAATGCAGCAGGGGACTTTGGCAGGACTGAACGTCAGCAGAAATTTTTAATCGCTGTGGCAAAGAAAATGACGCAGCCTGGTAATATTACCAAGCTGCCTGCCCTTATGGAAAAGATGGAGGATGTGGTGGATACCGATTTGACGGTGCCTCAGATTCTGCGTTTAGCAAAAGATTTTGTGGGCATTACACCGGAAGATGTAACCCATGCGCTTTTACCTGTTTATGGGCAAGATATTAATGGAGCCAGTTATCAGATTATCAAAGAAGATGAAATGAAAGAAGTGGTACAGCAGTTATTTTATCCTTTGGAATCTGAAGGAGGGGCTGTTATCCCAGAAAACTAGGACTCTGCCAAAAGAAATAGGAAATAATCTAGAAAAAGCACTTTTTAAGTGCTTTTTCTGCTATACGGAAAGCAGAATTTGTTATATAATATAACAATAGATATATAGAGATATGTATAGATGCGTATTGTGTAGGAAATAGAAAAACGGAGGCTCTTTATGAAGAAAAAAGAGGCTGAAAATCCGGAATTTGCAGGAGTGCTTGAAGGCCTGATAGAAGAAACAACCGGGAAAGAGAAAAAGCTGAATTTGCACGCAGGGCATCGGCATCGGGTAAAACAACGCTTTGTTGAAGAAGGCTTGAAGAACTTTCACGACCATCAGGTGTTAGAGCTTTTGCTGTTTTATGCACAACCTTATAAAGATGTGAATGAGCTAGCCCACTTGTTGCTTTTGAAGTTTGGCTCTTTGTCTGGTGTCTTTGAGGCTAGTGTTTCAGACTTAATGAAAGTGAAAGGCGTTGGCTATAACACGGCGGTATTGCTTTCTTTGGTACCTGATATCGTCAATCGGTATCAGCGGGATAAATGGCAAGAGAAAGAAATATTGACAGATTCTACAAAGATGGGCCAATACGTGATTTCATTATTTGCAGGAAGGGTAAATGAAGCTTTTTATTTGATTTGCCTAGATGGACAGAGAAGAGTGAAATCTGTCCAACTGATTGCTGAAGGTTCTAGTAATGAGGTTATTGTATACCCTAGAGTATTGGTAGAAGCTGCTATCCGCGTGCAAGGAAAGAACATTATATTGGCCCATAATCATCCTAGTGGTATGTTGCGGCCGTCAAATAGAGATATTGAATTAACAAAGCAAGTAATTGCCATCTTAAAGGCGATTTCTGTGACGGTGTTAGACCATATCATAGTAGGCAAGGGGCGTTATTATAGCTTTGCGGAAACTGGTGCATTGGTTTTTTGTGAAAATCTAATGGCAAATCCGGCAGATGAAAAACGGTTTACATTTAGCAGAAAAACTGACAAGGATAGGACTGATTAGGAAGGAAAGCGTTATGGGAGAATTTGTTCATTTACATAATCATACCGAATACAGTTTATTAGACGGTGCAGCGCGAATCAAAAATCTGATTGCTCGGGCGAAAGAACTGAATATGAAGGCCATCGCCATTACGGACCATGGCGTGATGCATGGGGTGGTAGATTTTTACAAAGAGGCGTTAAAAGAAGGACTAAAGCCTATTATTGGTTGTGAAGTTTATGTAGCGCCTCGTACTCGCTTTGATAAAGAACCACGCAAAGATGATTCGGCTTTCCACTTGATTCTTTTGGCTGAAAATCAAACGGGCTATGAAAATCTTTGTAAAATCGTATCCTTTGCGTCCTTAGAGGGGTTTTATTATAAACCGAGAGTGGATAAGGAATTATTGCAACAGTACCATGAAGGGATTATCGCTCTTTCCGGGTGTATTGCCGGGCAAGTATCCCAGTCGCTTCTTGCGGATAAATATGAAGAGGCAAAAGCCATTGCCAAGGAATATAGTGAGATTTTTGGAGAAAATAATTATTTCATTGAAATCCAGCAACATGGCATGGAAGAGGAGCACATTGCAAACAGGGGCTTAATCCAAATCGCAAGAGAACTAAATCTACCGCTAGTGGCTACCAATGACTTGCACTATGTGAATAAAGAGGACGCCCTGGCCCATGATATTTTGCTGTGTATCCAGACGGGACGAGTGCGGGACGACGCCAACCGGATGCGATTTCCCAGTGATGAATTTTACCTAAAAAGTGCTGAAGAGATGGAATTGCTCTTTGGGGAATATCCAGAGGCGCTGGAAAATACAGTAAAAATTGCAGAGCGGTGCCATATTGAGTTTGAATTTGGTCATCTTTATTTGCCCCGCTTTGATGTACCGGAAGGCCATACCTTAGATACCTATCTGCGGGAATTATGCGAAGAGGGTATGCAGAAACGGTATGGCGTGGTTACGCCTGAGTTGCAGGAACGGTTAGATTATGAGTTAGATATTATCAAAACCATGGACTTTTCTGGGTACTTTCTTTTAGTATGGGATATGATTAATTTTGCCCATAAGGAAGGTATTTATGTTGGGCCGGGACGTGGTTCTGCGGCAGGTAGTATTACTGCTTATAGCCTGGGGATTACTAATATTGACCCCATTCGTTACAATCTGTTGTTTGAACGGTTCTTAAATCCAGAACGGGTAACACCGCCAGATATTGATACAGACTTCTGCTATGTGCGTCGCTTAGAAGTCGTGGATTATTTATTTAGAAAATATGGACAAGACCATGTATCTATGATTATTACTTTCGGTACTATGCTTGCGAAAGGTGTAATCAAGGATGTAGGTAGGGCGCTGGATATGCCTTATAGTGAAACAGACCGTATCGCTAAGATGATACCAGCAGAGCTTGGTATTACGCTGACGGACGCTATGAAGAAAAATCCGGAGCTTCAAGAGGCATATGATACGGAGCCTGCTATTAAGGAGTTAATCGATATTTCCTTGCAGCTGGAAGGGATTCCTCGTCACTCCTCCATTCACGCAGCAGGGGTGGTAATCGCCCAGAAAAAAGTAATCGACTATATGCCGGTGATGAAAACCTCTGATAATATCGTTGTTACCCAGCTGCCCAAAGAACAGGTAGAAGAACGCGGCCTGGTAAAAATGGACTTATTGGGACTAAGAACACTGACAGTTATTGGTGATGCGGTAGCGAATATCAAACAAACGCATGGTATCGATATTGACATTCATAATATTGCTACTGATGACCCTGCTGTTTATGAAATGCTTTCTCGAGGGGAAACAGGAGGGGTATTCCAATTAGAAAGCGATGGTATGCGGGGGATTCTTCGCAATCTTCAACCAGAACGTTTTGAGGACTTAATCGCTGTGGTTGCCCTGTATCGTCCAGGGCCGTTAGGTAGTGGGATGTTGGATGATTTTATCGCTCGGAAACATGGGCTAACGAAATCTACCTATTTGCATCCTATTTTGGAGCCGATTTTAGAAGAAACTTACGGCGTTATTCTTTACCAGGAACAGGTAATGCAGATTTCTTCCCGAATGGCAGGATTTACGCTGGGGGAAGCAGACCTTTTGCGTCGTGCCATGGGGAAAAAGAAACCGTCTATTATTGCAGCAAAAAGAAAAGACTTTGTAGATGGCGCCAAAAAGAACGATGTATCAGAAAAAATTTCTGGGGAAGTATTTGACTTGATGGCTTATTTTGCCGGTTATGGCTTTAATAAAAGTCACTCGGCAGCGTATGCTTTTGTAACCTATGAAACGGCTTGGCTTCGTTGTCACTACCCTGTAGAATATATGGCGGCGCTCCTGACCAGTATTATGGATAATATGGATAAGGTGCCTGAATACATTGAAGAGTGCCGTAATTCTGGTATTTCTGTGTTACCGCCAAACATTAATGAAAGTCGTTCAGACTTTACGGTATCCGGGGAAAATATCCGTTTTGGCCTGGGGGCCGTGAAGAATGTAGGGAAAGATGCGGTAAAAATCATCATCCAAGAGCGGGAAGTGAATGGAAAATTTGCTTCGATTATGGATTTATGCGAACGAGTGCCTCTGAATAAGAAAATGCTGGAAAGCTTAATCAAATGTGGTGCTTTAGATGGTCTGGGCCATAACCGTGCTCAAATGCTGGACGCCATGGAAAATCTTTTAGAAGTAAGCAGAAAGATTGCAGAAGAAAAAAATTCTAATCAGCTGTCTTTGTTTGATTTTGGTATGGAAGAGGCTGAGACTTCTACTATTGATTTTGCTATGCGGGACATACCAGAGTTCTCCGAACGGGAGCTTTTGGCCATGGAAAAGGAAATGATAGGTTTCTATGTGAGCGGACATCCTGTTATGGTCTATGAGGAAATCTTCCAGAAAAAAGGACTCTTAAATGTCGGGGATGTACTGAAAAAAGGCCATGAGGAAAAGGTAAAGCTGGGTGGGCTCATCACTGGGTATCGCCAACACTTAACTAAAAAAGGCGCAAATATGGCTATGTTTAGCATAGAAGATATGCGGGGCACTATTCGTTGTCTTGCCTTTCCTAAAGTGTTTGAGCAATATCGTAAAATGTTAGGTGAGGGTAGAGTGGTTGTGGCTAGCGGACGTATGAGTGTAGAGGACGAAGAGAAAAAGCTTTTTGTCGAAAGTGTGCAGCCGCCGCAAAAACTTTATATTCGTTTGCCTTCCAGCACAGATAGAGCTGCTTATGACCAAGTAATCTCTGTCCTTTCGCAAAATCAAGGGGATGTGCCGGTTAGCCTTTTTTACTCTGATATTGCCCAATACCGGGAACTGCCGGAACAGCTTTGGGTATTAGCCAATCGGCAGGTTCTAGGGGAAATGGAAGAGCTATGGGGGGCGGATAACGTTATCTTGCGTTAGTATGATGACGTTAACTAAAATAGAAAAAGAGAGCCGAGTATTCGGCTCTCTTTTTTATTAAGCAATATCGTCTGTGTGCGTATCGTTATAATAGCATAAGGTGGAAATGTAGTGTAAGAAACGGTAGGTTCTTTTGTCTATATCCTCTTGACTAAGCCCTTGAAACAGCAAGATATTTTTCATGATTGGTCTAAGGATTGCAGGGGAGGTCTTTTGTCCTTTTGCTACGGCAAAGTCAAATTGATAGATTTCTTCGGTAATGCGTTCTAATACCAGGGTAAAGGTGCCTAATAAATTATTATCTTCCTGAAGTGGGAATGTGTAAGCTGCAATATCCATAGGGATTTTATGATTTTTAGCCTCGGTATAATGTCGCAAAATAATTTCCTGTTCGATAAAGCGCATCCG
>CAMNVD010000031.1 GCA_946562005.1 uncultured Clostridia bacterium
TTGCAGCAGCTCTTATTAGCATTTTGCAGTTGATTCGCTTAATAATTTTAACCAGATTTTATGGCGGTAATGATGATTAAAAAGAAGAATAACAACTATAAATCCTTCCGAGGAAAGAAGGATGGTATGAAGGAAAAACGGCAAAAAGCACTGCCTTTAACGGCAAGGAATATCGCTCTAGAAACACTTCTTGCTACAGAGCGACAGGATGCTTATGCCAATTTGGAATTAAATCGGCGGTTATCCCAGGCGACGTTTGCGCCATGGGATAAGAGTCTAGCCACCCAATTAGTCTATGGTACCCTGCGTTATTGGGGTACCATAGACTTTTTATTGTCTCAATGTGTCAAAAAGGACTTGGCTACAGTAGAAGATTATCTGCGCTGGATATTGCGGTTGGCAGTGTATCAAATGTTTTATCTGGATAAGGTGCCGGTGCACGCTATTATTAACGAGGCTTGCGAACAGGCAAAAGCCCTGGGGCACCAGGGACAGGTAAATTTTGTCAATGGTGTGCTGCGAAACCTTGACCGTAAACGGGAAGAAATTGCTTATCCGGCCTGGTCTGAACAGGCGGAAGCTGGGAAAGAATATTTACAGATTATGACGTCCCATCCTGCTTGGCTGGTAGATTATACTTGGGATTTGTTTGGCGGGGAACAATGCAGGGCCTTTTTGGAGTCTAATAACCGGACACCTCGTCTTAGTTGTAGAGTGAACACATTGCGGACAAGCACGATGGATTTGGCAGAACAGCTACAAGGGTTGGGTGTGGAGATGACATCTTGTGGCTATGCTGATGATGGCATTGTCCTGATGTTAAATGGGTGCTCGTTAAGTGAAATTCCTGCTATCCAGACAGGGGGGATGCAGCCTCAGGGGGAAAGCTCTATGCTGGTGGCTCAAGCCTTGGCGCCGGTTCCTGGCAGCTGTGTGCTGGATTTATGTGCAGCACCGGGAGGCAAGACGACCCATCTTGCTCAGTTGATGGAAAATCAAGGTACGATTATTGCGCAAGACATTCACCCTCATAAGGTGCAAATCTTAAAGGAAAACTGCAAACGATTAGGAGCGGAAATTGTTCGTCCGGTGCTAGGTGATAGCTGTCATTTAAGACAAACATACTATGGAAAATTTGATTATTGCCTGGCGGATGTTCCTTGCACGGGATTGGGTATTTTGTCTCACCGTCCGGATATTCGTTGGCGGAAAGATATTTCACAAATAAAAGAGTTGGCAGCTTTGGCTGAGGAAATCCTGGACCAGGGGGCAGAAGCCTTAAGGCCTGGAGGGGTCATGGTGTTTTCTACCTGTACTATTACGCAGGAAGAGAATATCGACCAATTAGAAAGATTCTTAAAACGTCATGAAGAGTTTCAGCTGGAATCTATGGTAGATTGTTTCCCTAAGGTGACAGATGCTGGGCTAAAAGACCAGCTGGCTCGTGGTTGGTGGCAGATACTGCCTCATGTAGAGGGTATAGATGGTTTCTTTATGGCAAGATTACGAAAAAAGGAGTAACAGGCCTATGGCAGATGTTCAAGATTTACGAAGTCTGGATAAACGGGAAATTGCTGCTGTTTGTGAAGGATTGGGCTGGCCTCGTTTCCGTGGAAAACAGATATTTTCTTGGGTCCATGAGAAAGGTGTGGAAACCATTGAAGAGATGACCAATCTAAGCCTCGAACAACGGCAGACATTGGCTGCTGCCTATGGCATAGCGCCGCTAAGGTTGGTGGATACCTGGCAAGGTGATGGCGGTGATACGGTGAAATTCCTTTGGCGGCTGCCTGATGGCAACACAGTAGAACAGGTGCTGATGTTTTATGGCGGCAAGGAAACGAAAGACAGGGTAAGCACTTGCGTCAGCACCCAGACCGGCTGCGCTATGGGCTGCAAGTTTTGTGCGACAGCTATGTGTGGCAGGGGACGAAACCTAACCGCCGGGGAAATCGTGGGACAAATCCTACTTGCCAATAGGTGGTGTCAGGACCATGATAGGTCTATCATTACCAATGTGGTCTATATGGGCATGGGAGAGCCTCTTGCCAACTGGCCCCAAGTGAAAAAAAGTCTGCAAATCTTAAATGATGCAGACGGCTTAAATATTGGCTGGAGAAGAATGACCATTTCTACCTGCGGGCTAGCTGATAAAATCAAAGAATTAGCGGAGGAAGATTTTCAGCTGGAATTATCTGTATCCCTTCATAGTGCTGATGATAAGATTAGAAGTGCCCTCATGCCTATCAATGATAGATACCCTCTTGATTGCTTAATGGAGGCTTGCGATATGTTTACCGAGAAAACAGGTCGGCGTATTACTTATGAATATGCCATGTTTCGGGATGTCAATGACAGCAAGCAAGATGCAGAAAAACTGTGTCGGCTGCTCCGGGGGCGTCTTGCCTTTGTGAATATCATCCCTGCTAATCCTGTGGCAGAAGCAGGATTTTTCCCCGCTCGGAGCGAAAGAATAAAGGAATTTGTAACAATCTTAGAGAGAAACCATATTGCTGTTGCGGTAAGACATTCTCGGGGACAAGATATTGAGGCTGCTTGCGGACAGCTGAAGCGGCGTAATCATAGAGAACGTCAAGAGGCGGATATGCCTGAAAATAAAAGGAAATAGAATGGAAAGCTGAGGTGTGATATGAAAAGCGTGGCATTTACCCACCTGGGGGTGGTAAGAGAAAAAAATGAAGATGCTATTTATGCAGACGACGGCAAACAACTTTACATTGTGGCAGATGGGATGGGTGGTTATGAAGGCGGTGAAATCGCTAGCCATATGGCCCTGGATATCGTTGTTAAGGATTTGCAAGAGATGGCAGGAGAGATAGACAGTGAGCAGCCGGATACGGATATGTTGCGGGAAAATTTGCGGCAGGCCGTTTATCATGCCAATGATAGCATTTATCAGTGTTATCAGGCCCAGGAGGCGTCTTCGCCCATGGGCACCACACTGACTGCGGTGTATATCTGCAAACAAGTGGCTTATGTTGCTCATGTGGGGGATAGCCGAGCTTATCTGATTCGTGCTGGGGAAGGTATGCGGCAGATTACCCAAGACCACTCTGTAACAGGGGAAATGCTTCGTCATGGGGAAATCACACCGGAAGAAGCAATAAACCACCCCAAACGGCATATGCTAACTAGAGCCATTGGCTATTACCCGTTGGTAGATGTGGATATTATGGTTTTACCTATCCAGCCTGGAGATATGCTTTTTCTTTGTACCGATGGATTGTACAATCTAGTCAGTGAGGGGACTATCTATCAATCTATGGTGTCTGATGGTCCTCAGGCAATCCCAAAATTAATTCTCGCAGCCTTGGAAAATGGCGGATATGATAATATTTCTGCTATTTCTATAGTAGACTGCTGATAAGGGATGAGGTGATGATATGCTAGGAAAAGTATTTAATAACCGTTATGAAATCGTCAGTCAGCTGGGTTCTGGTGGGACGGCCCTTGTTTATATGGGGGTAGATTTGCTCTTAGATAGAAAAGTAACCATTAAGATTCTCCGTCCAGAATTTGCCAGTGAGGAACAGTTTGTGCGGCGGTTTCGCAAAGAAGCCCAAGCGGTAGCTAGTCTTTCTCATCCGAATATTGTGTCTATCTATGATGTTGGCTTTCAGGATGATTTTCATTATATTGTCATGGAATATGCCGATGGTCCTAACTTAAAGGCATATATCCGAGAGCACGGCAGTCTTTCTATTGCGGATAGTGTTAGCATTGCAGCACAAATATTAGATGGTTTGCAGCACGCTCATGAACACGGTATTATTCATAGAGATATTAAACCTCACAATATCTTATTTAGCAAAGACGGTAAAATCAAGGTCACAGACTTCGGGATAGCAGTGACCATGAACGAAATGGCGGAACGAAACCACGACCCTAGTAATAGTGTGGTGGGGTCTGTTCATTATATTGCGCCGGAAATCGTCCAGGGGATGAATGCAACAGAAGCTTCGGATATTTATGCTACTGGTATTGTGCTCTATGAAATGTTGACGGGCAAGGTACCCTATCAGGGCAGCACACCGTCGGAAGTAGCCCAAAAACATATTCAAGGCGGAGCAATTCCGCCTCATAAAATCAACGAAAATATCTCCATGGAGCTGTCCTTTATCGTGCAGCGGGCTATGCGGAAAAATCCGGAGCTTCGTTATGCCAGTGCAAAAGAAATGCGGGACGCTCTCATCAAGTTGGGATTATCCGGTTCTGCTTCTGGTACAGCGAGGGTGAGTCGCAGTGGTAGTCAAAAGAAATCCAGTGGTAAACCTCGAAAAGAAGTCAATGTGAAAAACGTTGTCATTCTAACCATTGTTTTTCTGACTATTGTTGTTTCTGGACTGGGCTTTATGGCTATGCGTGCCATTACCAAGGTGGAAGAAGTCTCCGTACCGGAGGTAGTAGGCCTTCCTTATGAAGAGGCTGAGAAAATGATAGAAGCGGCGGGCCTCTATAGTAACAAGGATTTTAAAATCAGTGAAACCATCGATAAGGATAAGGTTATCTCCCAAGAGCCTAGCGGTAAGCAAAAGGTGAAAGTAGGTCGAGTGGTAAACCTAGTGGTAAGCTCGGGCACCAAACAAGCGACTGTACCAGGCTTAAAGGATATGACTCGGCGAGAAGCTGAGATTGCTCTTAGTAATCAGCAGCTGACGGGGGTCTTCAGTGAAACTTATCATGAGGAAATAGAAAGCGGCAAGGTTATTTCTCAAAGCCCGACAGAAGGGACCAATGTGCCGTTAAACAGCACTGTGAATGTGGTGATTAGCCAGGGGCCGGAGCGGAAGGAAGTGCTCATGCCTAGCTTGGTTGGTTTAGATTTAATAAAAGCTCAGGAAATCCTTGCTGACTATCAGCTAGAAGTGGGAAAAACTGAAAAAATGGAAAGCCATGAATATGCAGCCGACATCGTAATCCTACAAAGTGTGGAAAAGGGTACCAGTATCTTAGAAGGTAGCAGTGTAGACCTGACGGTAAGTACAGGACCAGGCCCTAGTGAAAAAACCGGTTCTGTGGCTTACATTGTGCCTGATGATAACCAACCGCACCAGCTACGAGTAGAGTTAAAGGATGATGATGGCACTACAGAACTGTTTAACAATGCGGTAGACGGCGGTTATGGCTATTATAAGGAAGTGCCTTATCACGGCAAGGCAACGTTGGATATTTACATTGATGATGCATTGGTTTATACCTATCAATGGAATTAGTGGCGATGGGATGAAATAGTCGAGGGGGATTTATGAAGCAGGGTATTTTGTTGAAAAGCTATGGTGGTTTTTATTTTGTTTGGGTGGCGGGAGAAGAGTATACTTGTGCTATCCGAGGAAAATTAAGAAAGGACCCTGGCGGTATCATTGTAGGTGATATGGTGCATATCTCGGTGACAGGTGACCATGCCGGGGTTATCGAGGAAATCCTGCCTCGTCGTAATCGTTTGCTTCGTCCTAAAGTGGCTAATATTGACCAAGCTCTTTTGGTTCTTGCCTCGGGACATCCTGCTCCTGACTGGCTGCTCTTAGATAAGATGCTAGTGATGGCAATGAAAAATCATATTCAGCCTATTATCTGCCTGAATAAAGCGGACCTTGCAAATGCAGAAGTGTATATAAATTATTTGGATATTTATCGTCAGGCTGGTTTTCCCGCTCTTGCTGTCAGCGCCCAAACGCAGGCAGGTGTGGAGACCGTTCGTCGGCTTTTACAGGGAAAAGTTTCTGTTTTTGCCGGGCCTTCCGGGGTGGGAAAGTCCAGCTTAATCAATAGCCTCTTGGCAGAAGATGCGCAAGAAACTGGGGAAATCAGTCGCAAGCTGGGCCGGGGCAGGCACACCACTCGTTATGCACAGCTGATTCCCTGGCTGGACGGTGGTTTTCTGGCTGACACGCCGGGGTTTTCTCTACTCAATGTGGCAGATGTGAAGAAAGAGGAGTTATGTCAGTATTATCCAGAAATGGTGCAGGCGGCGGATAAATGCCGTTTTCAGGGGTGCATTCATCAGAATGAGCCTGATTGCAGCGTCAAAGAACTGGTAACTGCGGGTGTAATTTCCCAGGAGCGGTATGAACGGTACCTATTTCTTCTAGAAGAAATCAAAAACAAGGAGGAAAACTTGTATGATTAAAATAGCGCCATCTCTTTTAGCGGCAGATTTTACTTGTCTGGGTGAACAAGTGTCCCAGGTAGAAGCGGGCGGGGCAGATTATCTGCATCTGGATATTATGGACGGTGCTTTTGTACCAAATATTTCTTATGGAGCTGATATTGTGGGTGCATTGCGCAGCAGCTCTCAGATGGTTTTTGATGTTCATTTGATGATAGAAAATCCTGACCGATATTTAGAAGATTTTGTGGTGGCAGGTGCGGATATTTTATGCGTCCATGCCGAAGCTTGTCGCCATCTTCACCGTACGGTGCAGAAAATCAAAGATTTGGGGGTAAAGGCGGCTGTAGCTTTGAATCCTGCAACACCTTTGGTGACATTAGAGGAAATCCTGCCTGATTTAGATATGGTGCTTCTTATGAGTGTGAATCCTGGGTTTGGCGGTCAGAAATTCATCTCAAGCACGTTGGATAAACTTAGCCGCCTAAAAGCGATGGCTCAAGAGAAAAACCCAGATATGGATATCCAGGTGGATGGTGGTATTAGTTTGGAAAATGCAGAAGCAGTGGTATTGGCTGGTGCTAATGTTTTGGTTTCCGGGTCTGGCATTTTCAAAGCTAGTGATATCCCAAAGCGGGTAGAAGAGATGCGGGAAATTGCGCAAAAGGCAAATGTGGCTCGTTGGGAAAGTATGAAAAATGAATAAAAAACGAATAAAAAAATGAATAAAACAGGAAGGTTTTTGCCTTCCTGTTTTATTTTTTTGCAATCAATGAACGACGCCCATTAGTTTATCCAGAATGTCTCCTTCTGGCAAATCCATTTCTAAAACCCATAAGAGCGTTTCTAATTTATCTACCAAAGAAAAAATAATTAAGTCGATATCAGGGCACACCTCGCTGTTATATAGCTCCTTTTCTTCGATGGCCGTGGCAAGCTTATCTTTATATGTATTGATTTTACGGACGATTTCCCTTTGACTTCTCAATGACCTATCACCTCCGAAACACTATATAAAATAGTATTATCGGAAACTGCTTAAAGTTCGTAGGGGACGAGATGTTTTTTTATCTTATCTAGGGGTGATTCTTCCAATGGCCTAATAATCCCCCCCCTAGACAAAAGGACTCTGCTCCTTGGTACGAAAGAAAATACTGATTACTTCCTAGGTGAACAGTAAGTACCGGAAGTAGTACGTATTTTTTGGTAGCGTGTGGTATATGTGAAATCACCTATCGAGCTCCAGGGCGACGCCAACTTAACGCTGGTGGTGGACGGCACGTTCACTGTTACCGGCGGTAAAGCGGGGGATGGCGGTGATGTTACCAGGACAACTGCTTCTGGCAGCACAGTTATATCTCCAGGTAAAGCCGGCACCAAGGGGTATGCAGGGATTGCATTACCAGTTGGGGCTACGTTAAACATTCAGGGTAGTGGTGTTTTGACTGCTCAGGGTGGCGATGCCGGTAAAGGTGGCGACTCCATAAGCGGTATCGGCGGTAGCAATGTCGGTGGTGGCGGCGGCGGCGGCGCTGGTGCCGGCATCGGCGGAAACGGTGGTAATGGTGGTGCTGGTGGTACCGACTATATTGATGGTAGCAATGGTGCTGCTGGGCAAGGTATGGGCACTATGAATATCTGGGGTACTGTAACCGTAAATGCTTATGGCGGTGGCGGTGGTTCCGGTAGTGTAAACCAGACACACGATACTGGTGGTGCCGGTGGGTATCCTGGTGCGGGTATCGGTGGTGGTGGCGCTGGTGCTGGCGGCGGAGAATGGGATGACCCTGGTGCTGGTTTCACTGGTGGTAGGGGCCAAGGCAATGAAGATAACTCATATTTGACCAAAAATGGGGAAGGTAGCGGTAATAGCAGCTGGGGGGTAGCTGGCGGTTATTTCCGGGCTGACTATACCAGTCAATACCCAGCAAGCTATTCCATTTTGCAGGGCTTGGGTGGTATCGGCTCTACCTATATAAATTATAACCCTGCCGGTCGTCGGACCAAGGCAGGGGATGGCGGCAGAGGCGGCGCTGGCGGTACTGTGAAGGTAAGTGAAAAGGCAACGCTTCATGCCTATAATGGTAGCTATGAAACGACGATTCCACGGAACTACGGAAAAACGCCAACACCTATTTATATGCAAAGCGGCTTCAAGCTGGATATGATTCGGGAGAAAGGTGTGACATCCGTCAGCGCTAGAACAGGAGCAGCTCTGACCCAAGAATTAAAAAACAAAAGTGTTCCTCAAAGCGTACAGCCTTTTTCCTATGATGGCAAAGATATTTACGGTGTTGGTTCCGGGGCTGGGGCCACAGAAACTTCCAATGGGTCCTATGCGGAGTACGGATTTTTGTTATCCTGAGCGAGGCGTGAAGGGCTTAATAGATTCTTCATCGCATCACTCCTCAGAATGACAGTTGGTTATAACGTATATATTTTTGTCACTTCAGGGGTAATGGGGGCTTTTTTGCTAGATATAGATGACTAGATATGGATGATTTAAAATAAAAAAGTAAAAGCGCCGAAACGCTTTTACTTTAAAAAAATCTATGCTCTTGTAAAACTAAGCTCTGTTTACTTTACCAGAACGGAGACAACGGGTGCAAGCGGTAACTCTTTTAGGAGTGCCGTCTACTATGGCCCGAACAGTTTGCAGATTTGGTTTCCAAGTTCTTTTGGTACGAATATGGGAGTGACTTACCTTCATACCGGAAGTAATGCCTTTGCCGCAAATTTCACATTTGGCCATATTCTCCACCTCCTTCTTTACTGGGCTCAGCCGAATTTCATGCTTTATTATTTTAGCAGAAAAAATAAGTAATAGCAAGTACTTTTTTCTAAAATAAAAATTTTCAGGGAATATTGAGTACTTTATTGTAAAATTATATAAATAATTTCTTCTTTTGTAAATAGATATATAAATAGACAAAAGAAAGAGATGTGTAGCATTCCCCTGAAAACCCATAAAAATAGATTGGCTTTTACTGGGGAGTCGGGTATAATAAAAGTATAATTAGTAAAGGGGGTAGTACCTATACTATGGAAAGAGAAATTTTAAATGAATATGGAAAAATTGTTTTTGATAAAGAAGTGTTGGCAACGCTTGCTGGCATTGCAGCCACAGAGTGTTTTGGCATTGTAGGGATGGCTTCTAAAAAACTCTCTCATGGCATTGCAGAACTATTAAAAAAGGAGGCGCTCAGCAAGGGCGTTGAAATTTTCGACAAAGATGGTAAAATAGTGATTCAGGTAAACATCATTGTCGGTTATGGTACCAAAATGTCAGAAATTGCCCATAACGTAGTCAGCAATGTAAAATATGTCGTAGAAAACTTTACGGGCTTACAGGTCGACCAAGTTCATGTCAATATCCAAGGAGTAAGAATGGTCGACTAGGGAGGGGAGAAAAACGTGTCTTTGAACGAGATGAATGTAGACCTGCTCCGGGACTTCCTGGTAGGGGGTTGTGCTTTTTTATGTGAAAACAAAGAAAAAGTCAATGCATTGAATGTATTTCCTGTTCCGGATGGGGATACCGGGACGAATATGTCTCTGACTATGACCTCTGCTGTAAAAGATTTGGCTAGTAAAAATACAGTAGATAACGTAATGTCTGCATTGTCTAACGGTGCGCTTATGGGCGCTCGAGGCAATTCTGGGGTTATTTTATCTCAGATTTTCCGCGGCTTTGCAGGTGGCTTAGAAGGGGAAAACGCTGTTACTGCTAAATCTTTCAGCAATGCGTTGCAAAGAGGGGTAGACTTAGCCTATAAATCAGTGATGAAGCCAGTGGAAGGTACGATTCTCACGGTAAGCCGAGCTGTAGCAAAAGGTGCTGTAAAAGCTGCCGAAGAAAGTGATGACATTATTTATGTATTGGAACAAGCCATCGAAGAAGGTAGTGTGGCTCTTGCCAACACGCCAAACCAACTTCCTGTGCTGAAAGAAGCGGGTGTTGTGGATGCCGGCGGGCAGGGATATCTTCTTATTCTTCATGGCGGACTTAAGGCTTTACAGGGGGAAGATTTCTCTGATTTTGCTGTTTTATCCGGCGGTGCTATGGTGAATCCTGCTGCAAAAAAAGAAGAAAAAGAAATCGTTTATGGCTATTGCACAGAAGTGCTTATCAAAGGCCATAAATTGCCTGTTGATTTAATCCGAACATATCTGTCTCGTCAGGATGGCGATTGCCTATTGGTGGTAGGGTCTGAAGATTTGGTAAAAGTGCATTTTCATACCAATAAACCCTATAAAGTATTAGAATATGGCTTAAAGTATGGCACGCTCCACGATATTAAAATCGAAAATATGCGGGATCAGCACAGCGAACTAACGGACGATTTCTTTAAAATAGAAGAAGAAACAAAAGCCCCTGCTGTGCCTTGCGGTGTGGTGGCCATAGCCAATGGCGATGGCTTAGGAGCGTTATTTACATCCCTGGGGGCGGCGGAAATCATCTGCGGCGGACAAACTATGAATCCCAGTGCAGAGGATTTGCTCAATGCTATCGACAAGGTAAATGCAGAAGAAATCGTTATCCTGCCGAACAATAGCAATATCATTCTTACCGCAGAGCAGGCCAAGAAAATGGCGAAAAAGCCTGTCCATGTGTTGCCGACTAAGTTTATCACTCAGGGCATCGGGGCCATGCTTGGCTTTAATGCAGAAGCATCTGGTAAGGAAAATGCTGCCGCTATGGCAGAATGCATGGCCGAAATCAAGTCTGGGGAAGTAACCTTTGCGGTGCGTGACTCCAGCTTTGAGGGAAAAGAAATTGCAGCTGATGATATTTTGGGCTTAAAAGAAGGCAAGATTGTTACTGTTGGCCAAGATGTCCAGGCTGTATTGGGAGATTTATTGCAGGATATGGTGACAGAGGACAGCACGCTCATCAGCTTTTACTATGGCAACGGCTTAACCGAGGAAGATGCCTCCAGCCTGGTAGAATCAGTTACAGCTGATTATGGGCAGATGGATATTGAAGTGCACTGCGGCGGCCAGCCGTTATATTATTTCTTGGTTTCTGTAGAATAAATAATCAAGATTCTTCGCATTTGCTCAGAATGACATACTATGCTACTTGGTACAAAGCTTTACTTACTACCTCCGGCAGCTATACTTTGCTAAAGAGGTAAAAAGTTATGTTTTCGTACAAAGTGGCGGCGCATTGTCATTCTGAGCGACATGGTCCCGAAGAATCTTTTTTCATAAAACAAGAAAAACTAGTTTTGCAGATAGGAAGGACTTTTAACATTGGTGAACTTTACGAATATTTTAGATGTCATAGAAAAAGAGAAGCGTTTGTCCTGTTCGGATGGGGCTGTGTTTGGTGGTTTTGCCCAGTGGCTGTATGAATTATCTGAGGATATGGCAGATCCAGACTTAAAACAGTTAGCTATGAGCTATATGCAGACTGCTCCTGCCAAGCGGTCGGCTCTTTTGCTGCAAGTAGAAAGCCTTATTTTACAGAAGCAGCAGGTCTTACAGGCAGAGGAATGTCCTGTATCAGAGAAAAAAAATGATGGTGTCACCCATCTTTTAGATAAAGAAATGCTGGATAGCGAGGATAGCAGCGAAGGTCTGTCTACGCCGGTGGCATATATTAAAGGCATCGGGGATAAACGGGCGGCTCTTTTTCAAAAGTTAGGCGTTTACACTGCCGGGGATATGGTGTTCTTTTATCCTCGGACTTATGAAGACCGGCGTAAAGTGACAGCTATTATGGATGTAGCTATCAATGAAGTAGCGACCATCCGGGGTAAAATCATCGAGATAGAAGAATACCAGCCTAGCCAACGGATGTATATTTTAAAAGTCTGGTTGCAGGACGATACTGGTATGATGCCAGTTATCTGGTTTAATCAAAAATATCTTAAGAAAAGTTTTTCTCGTGGTATGGAGCTTTTGGTCCGGGGAAAACTAGAAAAGAAATACTCTAAGCAGCAGCTGCTGGTGCAAGATTATGAAATCTTAGGAAAAGAGGAAAACTTGGGCTCTGTC
>CAMNVD010000032.1 GCA_946562005.1 uncultured Clostridia bacterium
AGTCTTCTACCTCCATAACCATTTCCAGACATTGCACAGAGTCCAATTCCAAATCACGCCAAGAATCATTCCTGCTAATTTTTTTCGGCTCTTTTCCTAATATTCCGCCAATAATACGACAAATTTCTTCTTCTATTTTTTCCATGCCGTCCACTCCTTCTTAGAGCAACAGACATTACCAGAAACTAGTTTGACGCTATTTGTTGCGCAGGTGCAGGTAGGTTCATTGCGCTTAATTTCCCTACAAAATCATTTTCATAACATTCCCTTGCACGAATCACCGCATTATAAATAGCTCTTGCGTCAGAGCTGCCATGACACACGATACTCAGTCCCTTCACCCCTAACAAAGGCGCACCACCGTGTTCTTTATAATCCATTTTTTGTTTCATTTCCTGCATAGCTGGTAAGACTAACGCCGCACCAATTTTACTGCGCAAGTTACTAGTAAGCGCTTCTTTGATTAAAGATAAAATCATTTTGCTCAAGCCCTCTGACAACTTCAGCACCACATTCCCGGTAAAGCCGTCACATACTAATACATCATATTCACCGAAAGGAATGTCCCGTCCCTCTAAATTACCAATAAATCGAAAAGGACCTGCTGCTATCATTTCATGGGCGGCGCAAACATTAGCGCTCCCTTTATGGGCCTCTGTCCCATTGGACAATAACCCGATACGAGGGCTTTCCACATGGTAGACGGATCGCATATATACCTCGCCCATAGCTGCAAACTGATAAAGTTGCTCAGGCTCCACGTCTGCATTAGCACCGCCATCTAAGATAAGCCGCATCCCTGCTACAGTCGGCATCATAAAGCCGATAGCCGGACGAGAAATCCCTCGAATCCGCCCCAAAAGTAACAAGGCACTAGCCATCTGCGCACCAGTAGAGCCAGCAGATATCACAGCGTCTGCCTCCCCCTGTTTTACCAATTCCGTTGCCACCCAGATAGAAGAATCCCGTTTCTGCCGTAAAGATTCCACTGATTCATCCATAGCCATCATCTGGGTGCAATACCGACAAGAAACATTAGCCGGAAATTGATAGGCGGATAGCACATCTTCATAGCCTACCAAGATAAATTCCATGTCAGAAAATTTTTCTGCGGCAAGAACAGCTCCCTTGATAATTTCATCCGGGGCTTTATCCCCACCCATGACATCCATTGCAATTTTCATATGTTATTCATTTACTCCTTTTTTCTCTTTTCGTATACCTATCTTTTCTCTTCACTCCACTCCAAAAAATCCCCAGTAACAGCGTCTATCTCAAACTCATATTCTCTTCCGTCATAAATGATATCACCTTCATATTTATATTTACCATCATCATAATCAAGCTCTATTTTCAAATCTTTTTCACTAGCGCCTGGCACTCTAGCAAGAGCCTGCTTTGCAGCCTCAGCCCGAGAAATCTGATTATTAGTAGAAGTATCTTCATTCACGCCTAGGGTATTATCGTTTTTTTGCTGCAACAAATCATCCCGAAGATTTCCGCTGGAAGCTCTGTTGCCTCCATCCAAAGAAGGCAGATGCTCAAAAGACGTTTTGATTATCTTACCGTCAGTAGCCAGGATTTCGTACTCATATTCAGTATTACCACTAGAAAATTTTAGCTCGTAGGTATCTTTACCATTTTCTACAGATTTTTCTACATAAAGACGAGAAATATCTGTCTCCTCTAGCTTTACATCTGCCAAAGCAATTTGCAGTGCTTTATCCTTACCAATATCAGATGAACCTCCACAAGAAGTCAATCCCCCCAATAAAACAACAAGCGTTATTCCAGTCATCATATATTTTTTCATCTTTATCCCCTTTTCTTTTTCTATTTGAGATTCACCATCTCATATATGGTTATCACAATATCCTCAACCAAAACAAATCATTATTTTTCTATAATCTTATTATAGCAAAAAATCAAAAGATTACCATACTGCCAAAAACAAAAAGAGAAATGCGTCGTAAGAAGCATTTCTCTTTATTCGGCTAGCATTTTACTTACCAGGGTTTATTTTATTAGCAAAGGAACGGATATCATCCTTCGGGCCAATGGTAATACGAGGTAACGTCAACATATTTTTCCCCGTCTCTGCATAACCAGAACGAACAGTCACTGCATACTTATACCCAGTGGCAATCATTGCTTCCTGCACTTGGGTGTTAAACTTGCCATAAGGGTACGCCAAGCACACCACTTCTTCCCCTAGTTCCCGTTCTAGCACCACCTTTGCTTTCCGCAAATCATCAGCGATACGGATACGGTATTCATCTTCCGTTTCCAGCTTTTGCAAGGTATGGTTATGCTCCCTAACCAAAAGGAACGGCTCTGTTTCCTGTCCTGGTCCGGTATAGATTTCTCGGTGCCCATCATAGGTATGAGATTGGATAGACACCACTCCACTCTCTACCATTTCTCGCATCTGGTCAAAGCTAAGGTGAGAAAGTTTTTTTGAGTCAAAGGCCGGACGTTCGGCTGGTTCCATTTCCGAAGACTTCACCACAACATTGATGGTAGCCTTGAGGCCTAATTCTTTCAAAATAGGATAAGCATAGATATAATTGCTTTCATAGCCGTCGTCAAAGGTAATCACCACAGACTTAGCCGGCAGCGGTCTTCCCTGTTCCAGGTACGCACAAGCTTCTTTCCAAAATAACGTTTGATAACCGTTATCCTTCAAATATTGCATTTGCTCTTGAAACGCCTTTGTAGAAATAATCGCACCATTGGTGGTAAATTTATTGGCAATAATATCAGCCTCGGGCAATAGATGATGATACATCAAAATAGGTACGACCTTAGAGGTCTTTTCATTACCGCTATCTGCGGGCAACGGTATCGCCACCTGGTCTTTCGGCATAAAGGAAGATAGGAGACCGTCCAAGCCTGCCCGCACTTCCACAAAAAGTCCAGTACCAATCATAATAGCCACAATCGCACAAGTAGCCATCAAGAAAGAAATATTCATTTTTTTCTTTTTCTGCGTCATCGATCTATCCTCTTTGCCTTTATAGTTTTACTATTTTACCACAAGTAGCCCTATTTTTCTACTCTTTTAGACGAGATTATTTTTATTATGTTCCCAAAGTAAAAAAACAATTCCTCATAAAAATAAAAAATGCACCAAAAGTGCATTTTTATTTTTGCCTGTATTCATATTATCCATACAGCAGTTCATCAGTTCATCATACTGCCATAAGCTTATCCTATGTTAAAGACTTGCTAAACGGGAATGAATTAAGCTTTCGCCACCACCGGACGGCCTTTATAATAACCGCATTCTGTGCACGCGCGATGTGGCATTTTCAAACCATGGCATTGCGGACAAATAGTAGTGCCTGGTGCTGTTAATTTTTGTGTTGCACGGCGGCTTCTTTTATTTGCTTTGGAAGTTTTTCCTTTTGGTACACCCATTGTTGCTACCCCTCCTTTTTGTTACTATCCAGCAGGATTTTTAGTTTTTCCCATCTAGGGTCTATTTGATCATCTGCACAGCGACATGTGCCAGTGTTCAGATTGATACCACAGTATGGACAAAATCCCTTGCAATCCTCTTTGCAAACAAATTTCATAGGTAAGCTCAAAAAAATCTGCCGCAAAATATCTTCTGTGATGTCTAACACATCACCCTGAAAAAAGTGGATTTCATCTTCTTGATCAGCTGCTACGATATCCTCATGATTAGTATAACTTTCAGAAAAATCTGTCTCTACCTCATAAGGAAATGCCGTTAGGCATCTACCACAAACCGCTTCTACTTCTCCAGAAATATGCCCTTCCACTCGAAGAATGGATTTTTCATTTTGAATAGAACCCTGAAAAAGAATCGGTGCAGATAGTAAAACACCCTGATACCCATAATCACCAGCCACAACCTGCTCTTCCATAGAAACAGCCTGCATACTGCCGGCACAGCTTTTTAGTTTTTCTACGTTTATATCCAAAGAAACGTCACCTCCACTATAACAAAATACACCTTTATTATAGTGTCCAACGTTAATCTATTATACTCATCTTCTACCCTTGTGTCAATAACCAACCAAGAATTAACCAATATTTCAACAAAGAATTAATCAATGGCAACGTGTCTTTTTTCTAATAAAGTTTTTGCTTCTCTAGCAATCATTAATTCTTCATTGGTTGGAATCACCATCACCTTTACCTTAGAACCAGGTTTGGTAATGGCGTGTTCTTTACCATTGATTTTATTTTCCTCCGAATCAAATTCCACACCGGCAAACTCTAAATGCCGACAAACTTTCTCCCGAATCAAAGGACTGTTTTCTCCAACACCTGCTGTGAGCACAATTACATCTACACCGTTCATTTCTGCCATATAAGCGCCGATATACCGCACAATAGATTTACAGAACATATCAATCGCAAGCTGTGAACGCATATGGCCTTTTTCTGCCTCTTCGATTACATTGCGGAGGTCGTTACTTACCCCAGAGACGCCAAGCAGACCTGACCGTTTATTCATACACTCGCTGGCTTCATGAGCGTCCCAATTTTCCTTCCGCATGATATAAGCTACCACTGCCGGGTCTACATCCCCACAACGCGTCCCCATCATCAAGCCCTCTAGCGGGGTAAATCCCATAGATGTATTAACAGACTTCCCACCCTGGATGGCTGTGATGCTACACCCATTTCCTAAGTGGCAGTTGATGATTTTCAAGTCCGCTGCCGGCGTCTTTAAGATGTCCTCTACCCGAGAAGTAATGTATTTATTAGAGGTACCATGGAAACCAAAACGGCGAATACCATGACGTTCATACATTTCATAAGGCAATGGATATAGATACGCTTCCGGTTCCATGGTCTGGTGGAAAGCAGTGTCAAATACGGCTACCATAGGCACGCCTGGGATAGCCTCTTCACAAGCATGGATACCGGCAAGAGACGGTGGGTTATGTAGAGGGGCAAGCTCTGTCAGCCGTTCTAGTTCAGCAATGACTTGTTCGTCAATCATGGCTGCACCGATAAAGTGCGCTCCGCCATGAACAATGCGATGCCCTACAATATCAATCTGGTCCAGACTCTCAACAATACCGTATTCAGGATGAGTAAGCGCATCTGCCATCATGGAAATAGCTGTTGCGTGGTCAGGAATGCTTGTCACGATTTCTACTTTGTCTCTTCCTGTGGGACGATGGGTCAAGGTTGCGTCGGGCAAACCGATTTTTTCCACAACGCCTTTGGCCATTACCCTTTCATCAGACATCCCAAACACCTGATATCTTACAGATGAACTACCACAGTTCAACACCAAAATTTTCATTACATTGCCTCCTTATTATCCTTGCAGATAACCGAATTCTGAATACGAATATAGAGAACCAATAGAGAACCAATTTTATGAACATACTCTTAATTTGATATTATATCAGAAAATCTCAAAATTGACAAAATATTTTTTTACAACAGATATGACCGCATATATTGTCACAAACAAACATAGGGATATAACACAAGTTTTAAAAAATAGGTTTAGGTGTATATTATGCGAAAAAGCCCTAAAATCCTGCAAAAAATTATTTTTATCGCCAGTTTATTTTCTCTGATTATATTTATGATTTGCTATCCGCAGGAAACTTATAGTGCCGCTGAAAAGGCCATTTCCTCTTGGTGGACAGTAGTGCTCCCCTCCTTACTGCCTTTTTTCATCGCATCAGAATTATTACTTCGCATGGGCGGCGCTCATTTACTAGGTTACTTTTTAGAGCCCTTTATGCGTCCTATCTTTCACTTACCAGGCAGCGCTGGTGTAGCTTTGGTATTGGGGTACACAGCAGGCTTTCCCACCGGCGCCGCTATTACTGCGGGGCTATACAAAGAGGGGCTCTGCACCCGGGAAGAAGGAGAACGGCTTCTGGCTTTTACCAATAACGCCAGCCCGTTATTTATCATTATCACTGTATGCGCCACCATCTTAAACCGTCCCCAACTAGGTATTTTTTTAGCTGTTGTCCACTACAGTCTTAATCTTTTATTTGGCATTTTACTAGGCATTTTAAGTAAAAAAAAGGCTACTACTACCAGTTTTCCAGGCGCAGAAAAGCATTCTCTGCTAGCAGTCCTGCCCCGTGAAACACCTCCTCTAGGCACCGTATGCAAAGAGGCTGTCAGCAAATCACTAGCAAATCTTGCAACTATCGGCGGCTTCATGGTAGCATTTTCCGTCCTCATTACCATGCTGCATATTTCTGGCGGTGAACATATTTTTTCTTTGCTGCTTCTTCCCTTTTGCAAAATACTCGGTATTGATACTACACTGTTAGCAGGCGCAATAAACGGCTTTTGGGAAATTACTTTAGGCGTGCAGACTACGGCGTCATTAAATGGCCCCCTACCGGATACTGTCGCTCTCATTGCAGCCATTCTTGCCTGGAGCGGTATTTCCATCCAGATGCAAATTGCAGCCATTGCCACACCGGCAGGGTTACGCCTAAAGACCTATTTTTTCAGCCGATTGCTGCAATGCATTCTTGCGCCTCTAACAGTCCTTTGCTTTTTCCCAGCTATCCCTACAGGCAGTATGACAACCACCACGCCTGTCGTCATATCCGCCGGAGAAATCATTTTATTATATTGGCAATTATTGGCGCTATCATTCTTACTATTAGCAGCAATGGCGACAGCCGGCGCCACCATACGCCTGCTGCAAAAAATTCGCTAAAAGCATTCTTCCTATATATAAAAAAACGCACCACCTCTTAAGATTCTATTTTATCCTAAGAGACAGTGCGTATTTTTTCTTTTGTTATTGTTGAGAATAATCTCGTTGCCCAGTCATATCTTCCCGGCTTTTTTTAATGGTATGCAAAGCACGTTCCACATTGATTTCTAATTGATGGAGCACATCTTCTGCATAGGTTTTTACCTGCTGACCTAAGGCATTGGCAGAAGCCACCGCTTGATTGGTAATTTCTTCTGCTTCCATGCGAGCCTGTTGCACGATTTCTGTTTCCTCTACCATGCGAGCGGCTTGCTTTTTCGCATCTTCCAGGATTTTCTGCCCATTATTTTCGATGCTTTCTTTTAGTTTATCACTTTGCTCTAATACCTGTTGTGCCTGTTTGATTTCTTCCGGCATCATAGCATAAATTTTGTCGATACATTCTAACAAAGCGTCACCATCTACTAATACTTTCCCGGAAAGCGGGATACGAGAAGCGCCTGTGATAGCTTCTTCCATTTCCTTCAATACATCTTCGATTTCAACTTTTTCCACAGTAATTCCCCTTTCTCATAGAGAATAATAATCTATTTTTGTATCGCCATAGGTTGCGGTTTTTACAAATTGTAATTGTTCTTGCAGTGCAGCAAGGATAGGTTCCCCATTTTTCCCAGCAGTCTCTATTACCAAAATCCCATCTTTGGCTAATAACTTTTGCTCTAGAATAAGAGAGATTGCCTTATTATATAGTCCCTGATGATACGGCGGGTCTAAGAAAATAATATCATATTGTTTTGTATTTTGGGCTAAGAAATGGAGCGCATCACCTTTCCACAATTTAGCAGAGTCTTCAAAACCTAAAAAGGAAAGATTCCGTTCAATTGCAGCAATGGCCTTTCTATCTTTTTCATAAAGGTCAGCCCATCTTGCCCCACGGCTTAACGCCTCCATAGACATACCGCCGCTACCAGCAAAAACATCTAGGACGAGGGCGTCTTGAATCCGGGTTTGCAGTGTGTTAAAGATAGCTTCCCGCACCCGGTCTGTAGTAGGCCGAGTGACAGTACCTGCCGGCGCTTGCAAAGGATGTCCTTTTTTGCTGCCGCCGATAATCCGCATCTTTTCAACACTCCTTACTCCGCCAGCTAATAGACTCCATCACGTATAAATTTTCCCATCTGGGAAAACCTAACCTCGAAAATCCTAACAAGAAAAACTGAATATCTGCTCAAAAACGGGTTCCATTCATATAGACTATATACTATTCTCCCTAAATCTGCAATCTTCCTGCAAAAAATATATTTTATTTTCGCTACATAAAGAAAAGGAGGTAGCATTATGTCGCAAATAGAAGATTTCCAAAAGCTGGGGGTCACTCTAGATTTGGCAGTAGAGGCAAACCAGCTACTCCGAGGCAAGGCCAATATAGAAGTATCCGGCGTCAAGGAACAAGTGCTAACCTATGAAAATAGCACTGTCACCATTATCGATATTTTAGATGAACGGGGTGCCCAAGCCCTGGGCAAGCCTATCGGCCGTTATATCACCATAGAAAGCCCCACCCTTGGATGGGAACAAGGCGCCCTGGAGGAAATCAACCGTATCTTTTCCTTGCATTTTAGGCCGCTGCTACCACAAAAGAAAGATAAATCTATTTTAATAGTAGGTTTAGGAAATGACCATGCTACTCCAGACGCCTTAGGCCCCGCTGTTATTGACCACATCTTAGCCACCCGGCACATCCTCCTCTATGCACCAGAAGCCATTGATAAAGATATCCGTCCTGTCTGCACCCTAGCACCTGGGGTTTTAGGCAGTAACGGCATAGAGACAGCGGAGATTATCCGTGGGGTGTGCGCCCATGTGAAGCCCGCTTGCATTATCGCCATCGACGCACTATCGGCAGCTAGCGTTAGCCGCATCGGCTCCACCATTCAGATTACCAATACAGGCATCTCTCCCGGGTCAGGCATTGGTAACCGTCGGGCAGACATCAGCGCTGGCACTATGGGTGTGCCGGTTATCGCCATCGGAGTCCCCACAGTGGTCCACAGCGCCGTCATTGTCAATGAAGCATTCCGCATTTTACAACGAGAGTGGGCAGCGCAAAACTTCCTCACCCAAGAGGAGATAGAGGCAATCCTCTCCCCTCGCTGCGTGCAATCGGTAGCCCACGAACTCTTAATGCCTTTTTCGGGAAACCTAGTGGTAACGCCAAAGGAAATCGATGAGATGATTACCAACATCGCCGGCATTCTTGCCACAGTGCTTACCTGCACGCTCCACCCTACCCTGACCCTAGAAAACTGCCGCGACTATATGCAATAAAAAAGACTTGCAATAAAATTGCAGGTCTTTTTTATTTTGTCTTTAAGCGGAACAGAAGTCCATATATGGTGGCTTTTGGGTAAAAATTTTACTTAGAATAAAGAAAAAAGAAATAAGGAACAGAATTTAACATTGAAAGAATTATCCCGAAAATTAGGTATATCCCTTTCTACCATCAGAAGAATATCTCAAAGCAAACACTGTAATGTAGGCATTGATGTAATTATCAAGTTTGGCAAGGCTTTCAATGTCACAGCAAGTCTGTTTGTAGATGAAACTCTTCTGCCCATGGAAGATGGGGATTAGAAGGGAGATAGTTATGAAAGATAAAGAAGAATATGTTCAAATAATCCTAGAAGAATTTGAAAAACTGCCACCTGAGTTTCAGCCAGCTTTCTTATGGGTTGCGGTAAACATAAAAGTGATAATGGAATTATGCAAAGGGCCAAAGATGTCGGAGAAAAAAATAGAGGTATTTTCCCGGATTGCTTTAGAGAAGGAAGATTATATTACTTATGCACTTATTCAATTCAAAAAGGCCATTGATAGTCAAGAGGAAAACTAAAAAGATCCTTCGTCGCTTCGCTTCCCAGAATGACTTGCTATACCACATGGTACCAGGCATTACTTACTACTTCCAACAATTACTTTTTGACTAGGGAATAGTAAGTTTTGCTTTCGTACTAAGCGGCGGATTATAAAAAGAAAGAGGAGCGAACACTCCTCTTTCTTTTGGTAACGGGACAACCCCGTTCATTCAAAGATATTTATCTCAAATATTCTGAATCCACACTACTTAAAAACACAACAATTAAATAAGGTTATTTTTGGTAAATAAAACTATTTCATTTGTTGGGTTTGGGTTGCGCTGTTTACGCCAGAAGCTTGACCTTGAGACAAAGCTTGTTCAGCGAAAGCAACCATTTTTTTGGTCATGTTACCACCAACATAACCGTTTTGACGAGAAGACAATTGCCCTTTGTCGATTTGGTCATAGTTGGAGATACCTAATTCTGTAGCTACTTCCATTTTGAATTTGTCCAAAGCAGAAGAAGCGCCACCGTATACCGGTGCATTAGATTTTCTACTCATTATCCGTTCACCTCCTTTTCCTTTACAGAAGGTATCATGCCCAAAGCATCAGATTTCTATACCCGATTTTCTTGCATCTTTTTTCCAGTTACTTTTCTGGATAAAAAAATCTGACCAGAAAAAAACAAGAACCCTCTGTGCAATAGAAAAAGTAACCTTTGTCCCGAAAAAGCACTTGCTTCCTCAGTACAAAGGTTATTATGAACAGATATTCTTTTTTTATACAAAAAAATTTTTATTTTACGGTGTAAAGAGGAATTTCTCTGCAATACAGTGTTCTAATACAGCTTGCTCCTCTGCTGTAACAGGCATTTTACCAGCCAATACTGCTTTTGCGTCTCGCCTTGCCTGCTCCATCATTTTGCCATCAGAGAAAATATCCGCTACCTTCAGCTGTGGCAAGCCGTGCTGCCGCACACCGAAAAACTCCCCTGGCCCGCGGAGGGACAAGTCCGCCTCGGCTATCTCAAAACCATTTTGCGTCGTTACCATGGTCTCCATCCGTTTCCGAGCCACATCACTTTTTGCATTATTCATTAAAATGCAATAAGACTTAGCTGTGCCTCTGCCTACACGTCCCCGCAGCTGATGCAGCTGAGCTAGACCAAAACGGTGTGCGTCCCATACTATCATCACAGTGGCATTAGGGACATTGACCCCTACTTCAATGACAGTAGTGGAGACTAATACCTGAATCTCCCCACGAACAAAGGCGCTGGTGATTTCTTCTTTTTCCTTGCCTTTCATCTTGCCATGAAGGAGGCCTACACCATAGCCTTTTAGCTCATTTTTCTTGATTTTTTCTACCAAGTCCACAGCAGACTGCATATCCATTTTTTCAGATTCTTCTACTAATGGGCACACCACATAAGCTTGTCCGCCCTTATCTACTTCTTTTTTCACGAAGCGCCAAATGCGCTCTTCATAGCTATGGTCCACAGCAAAGGTATCTATCTTTTGCCGTCCCGGCGGCAGCTGGTCGATAACGGACAAATGCAAATCCCCATAGAGAGACATAGAGAGCGTTCTGGGTATAGGCGTCGCCGTCATAATGAGCACATCAGGTTGAGCACCTTTTTGCTGTAAGCCGCTGCGCTGCAACACGCCGAAGCGATGTCGTTCGTCCGTAATAGCTAAGCTTAAATCTTGAAACTCCACACGCTCCTGGATGATAGCATGGGTTCCTACTAAAACCTGGACTTCGCCATTCATCACCTCTTCTAGCAGCGTTTTCCGGGCTTTCCCTGTCACCCGCCCTGTAAGACAGGCCACCCGCACGTTTAACTTTGCAAAAACTTCAGATAAATCCCGGTAGTGTTGTTG
>CAMNVD010000033.1 GCA_946562005.1 uncultured Clostridia bacterium
GAAGGCGGCAGAACTGTTGGCGCTGGTGTTGTTTCTAAAATTGAGGCGTAAGTAATTTTTGTTAAAGATTGAAACTGAAGGGAGTAATTATGTATTACTCCCTTCAGGGTCGTTCTTTAAGGACTGTGATGATGCAAGAGGTTGCGTTCTTTGGGGCGGTAATTCTTGCGGAGAATGTCCGGATATAAAATCGGGCGAAAAGGAGGAAGTTTTATAATGGGAAAACAAAAAATCCGTATTCGGTTGAAAGCATTCGACCACAAGTTGTTGGATCAATCTGCTGAAAAAATTGTTGACACCGCAAAAAGAAGCGGCGCAAAAGTTTCTGGTCCTATTCCTCTCCCAACAGAGAAGAATATTTATACCATTTTGCGTGCTCCTCATGTTAACAAGGATTCTCGTGAACAATTTGAAATGAGAACCCATAAAAGATTGATTGACATTTTGGAACCGGCTGCAAAGACCATGGATTCTTTGATGCGGTTGGATTTACCCGCAGGCGTTGATATCGAAATTAAGCTGTGATTTCGGGGTTGTGTAAACATAAGGATACACCCGGATGAGTGGGCTAAGTAAATCCAGAAAAATCAAGGTAGTAACTGTCGAGCAATGCTGTGGCTGACGGTAACTCGAATAAAATGAACGGAGGTGCTAGAATATGCCGAAGGCTATTCTTGGCAAGAAAATTGGGATGACCCAAATTTTCAGTCCCGAGGGCAAAATCATTCCTGTAACGGTGATTGAAGCTGGCCCTTGCGTGGTAACACAAGTGAAAACCAAAGCTTCTGATGATTATGAAGCGATTCAAATTGGTTTTGACGCTGTGAGAGAAAAATTGATTAACAAAGCACAAAAAGGTCACTTAGCAAAAGCTGGTGTGGGTCCATTGAGAAGCTTAAGAGAGCTTCGCTTGGAAGATGCAAGTGCATATCAACCTGGACAAGAAATCAAAGTTGATATTTTTGCTGAAGGTGAATTGGTGGATGTGGAAGGTATCTCTAAAGGGAAAGGCTTTGCTGGTACTATTAAGAGATGGGGACATCACCAAGGACCAATGAGTCATGGTAGTAAAAACCATAGACGTCCTGCTAGTGCTGGTGCAAAAGGACCTGCTCGTGTATTTAAAGGTAAAAAATCTCCTGGCCATATGGGTTCTGAACGGGTAACTGTGCAAAACTTAGAAGTGGTTAAGGTAGATGGTGAAAAAAATCTTTTATTAGTAAAAGGCGCAATTCCGGGCCCAAAACAAGGCTTGGTATATGTGGCAAGCGCAGTGAAATCTGCAAACTAATGCGGGGTAGAAAGGAGGTAACAACATGACACAAGTAGCAGTTTATAATCTCGAAGGCGCTCAAGTGGGCGAAATCGAATTAAACGATAATATTTTTAACAGACAAGTAAATGTTCCTGTTATGCATCAAGCCGCAACATTATTCTTGGCTTCTCAAAGACGGGGCACCCATGCTACCAAAACCAGAGCTATGGTTTCCGGTGGCGGTAGAAAACCTTGGAAACAAAAAGGCACCGGCCGTGCTCGTGCTGGTTCTAGCCGCAGCCCTATCTGGCGTGCCGGTGGTATTACATTTGGTCCCTCTCCCCGCAAATATGGCTTTAGTATGCCAAGAAAATTGCGTCGGGTGGCTTTGGCTTCTGCTTTATCTGATAAAATGCAAAACGGTAATCTTATCGTTTTGGATAGTTTAGCAATGGAAGCGCCAAAAACAAAAACAATGGCTGGTTTATTAGATAAATTTGATACAAGAAGCGCTTTGGTGGTTGTTCCTTGCGGCTGCTGTGAAAATGCAGTAAAATCCACCAGAAATATCGAAAAGGCTCTTCCTGTAGAAGTGACCAGCATGAATACTTACTATGTGCTAGCTCATGAAAAACTCTTCATTGCGAAAGATGCCTTGGGCTGGTTGGAAGGGGTGCTTGGTTAATGAGAGACCTTCAAGATGTTTTAATTAAACCGATGGTTTCCGAGAAATCCATTGCTTTGATGGAAGAAGGCAAATATTCTTTTGTTGTAGCAAAGGATGCTAATAAAATCGAAATCAAACAAGCGGTAGAAAAACTCTTTGATGTGAAGGTAATCGCTGTGACTACTAGAAATGTCAAAGGTAAATTAAAAACTTTCGGTCGCTATAAGGGCTATCGTCCAGATACAAAAAGAGCGATTGTAACATTAAAAGCCGGCGATAAGATTGAAATCTTTTCCGGTATGTAACAAATAGGCAAAGGAGGAAGAATAATGGGCATTAAAAAATACAAGCCTACATCACCTGGCCGCCGGGGCATGACAGTTTCTACATTTGAAGAAATCACCACTGCTACTCCGGAAAAAAGTTTGTTACAGCCATTGAAGAAAAATGGTGGCCGTAATAACGAAGGCCATTTGACTATGCGCCATCAAGGTGGCGGTCATAAAAGACGGTATCGTGTTATTGACTTCAAGCGGAATAAAGACGGTGTGCCTGCAAAAGTTGCAAGCATTGAATACGACCCAAACAGAACTGCAAATATTGCATTGTTGCATTACTTAGACGGGGAAAAACGCTATATCTTAGCACCAGTTGGTATTGGTGTTGGGGATATGGTTGTCTCTGGTCCTGATGCAGATATTAAACCTGGCAATGCATTGCCATTGGTGAACATTCCTGTTGGTACAGTGGTACACAATGTTGAAATGAGACCTGGTAACGGCGGTCAAATCGCTCGTTCTGCCGGCGCTTCTGTGCAATTGATGGCAAAAGAAGGCAAATATGCAATTCTTAGAATGCCATCCGGTGAAATGAGAATGATTGGCATTAACTGCCGTGCAACCATCGGTCAAGTTGGTAATGTAGACCAAGAAAATATCAACTTAGGGAAAGCTGGGAGAAACCGTTGGTTGGGTGTAAGACCTGCTAACCGTGGGGTTGTTATGAATCCTGTTGACCACCCACATGGTGGTGGTGAAGGTCGTTCTCCTGTTGGTCGTAATCCAGTTACACCTTGGGGTAAACCTGCTCTTGGTACCAAAACACGGAAGAAAAAGAAAGCTTCCACCAAGCTTATTATTAAACGCCGCGGCAAATAATCAGATGTGGTTAGCCGTTAGCTAATGTGAATTAAGAATTGCTGAAGGGAGGCAAAAATAGTATGGGTAGATCTTTGAAAAAAGGACCTTACTGTGATGAGAAATTGTTGAGCAGAATCGAAGCCATGAATGAAGCCGGCGATAAAAAAGTAATCAAAAGCTGGTCTCGCCGTTCCACAATTTTTCCTCAGATGGTAGGCCATACGATTGCTGTGCATGATGGCAGAAAACACGTGCCGGTATATATCTCCGAAGATATGGTTGGACATAAATTGGGCGAGTTCGCTGTAACTCGTTTCTATAAAGGTCATGCTGACACTGAAAAAACTACAAGAAGATAGTTTTAAAAATACACTCTTTTGTTGAGAGGAGGTTATCGTTTTGGAAGCGAAAGCGATTGCAAAATATATTCGTATTTCCCCTCGGAAAGCTCGTCAGGTAGCTGACTTGGTAAGAGGGAAAAATGTTACGCAAGCAGAAGCTATTTTGAAATTCACCCCAAACAAAGCCGGTGCTTTGATTGGCAAAGTATTAAAATCCGCTACTGCAAATGCTGAACACAACCTTTCTTTGTCTAAGGAAAGCTTATATGTTACCAAGATTTACATTGACCAAGGTCCTTCTTTGAAACGGTTTAAGCCTAGAGCTATGGGCCGTGCGGACCATATGGTACATCGTACTAGTCATATTACTGTAGTAGTAGGAGATAGGGAGGAGGAATAATCGGTGGGTCAAAAAGTACATCCTAAGGGATTTCGAATTGGTGTAATTAAGGACTGGGATGCTAAATGGTATGCCGAAAAAGATTTCCAGGCCTATCTGCATGAAGATTTGAAAATCAGAAAATATGTCAAAGAAAAATTATTTGCTGCCGGTATTGCTCGTGTAGAAATCGAACGGGCTGCAAACCGTGTGAAAGTAAACATTTCTACTGCAAAACCGGGTATTGTTATCGGTCGCGGTGGCGCTGAAGTAGAAAACTTACGTAAAGCATTAGAAAAAATGACCGGTAAAAAAGTCAACATTAATATTGTTGAAATCAAAAAACCTGAATTGGAAGCAATCTTGGTGGGTGAAAGCGTAGCCGCAGCTCTCGAAAAACGTATTGCCTTCCGTCGGGCTATGAAACAGACTGTTTCTAGAACCATGAGAATGGGTGCTGAAGGTATCAAAATCATGTGTTCCGGTCGCTTAGGCGGTGCAGAAATCGCTCGTACTGAATGGTATGTAGAAGGGAAAGTTCCGCTTCATACCTTAAGAGCTGATATTGATTATGCATTTACCGAAGCAAACACTACCTATGGTAAAATCGGTATCAAAGTATGGATTTACAAAGGTGAAGTATTGCCTACGAAAGCAGCTGTAGCTAACGGGCAAGAAAAAAAGCAGGCTGTAGGGGGAGGCGAATAGAAGATGTTACTTCCAAAAAGAGTAAAATATCGCCGTCAACATCGGGGACGGATGAGAGGCGCTGCTCATAAAGGTAACTTTGTATCTTACGGTGAATACGGTTTGCAATCCTTAGAATCTGCTTGGATTACTAGCCGTCAAATCGAAGCAGCTCGTATTGCAATGACTCGTTACATCAAACGTGGCGGTCAAGTATGGATTAAAATTTTCCCACATAAACCTGTAACGGAAAAACCTGCCGAAACTCGTATGGGTAGCGGGAAAGGTTCTCCTGAATACTGGGTAGCTGTTGTAAAACCCGGTCGGGTAATGTTTGAATTAGCCGGTGTATCCGAAGAAGTAGCAAGAGAAGCTCTTCGGTTGGCTCAACACAAATTGCCTGTAAAATGCAAATTTGTGAAGCGTGAAGAAGTAGGTGGTGAAGCCAATGAAAACTAAAGAAATTCGTGAAATGACCAATGAAGAATTGGTAAGAAAAGTGAATGAATTAAAAACAGAACTTTTTAACCTGCGTTTTCAATTGGCAACCGGGCAATTAACAAACTCTGCTTCCATTGGTCTTGTGAAAAAAGATATGGCGAGAGTAAAAACAATTATCCGGGAGCGGGAATTGAAAAATCAAGGCTAGGACATGGGTAATGAAAGGAGGACATATTCATGACTGAAGAAAGAAATATGCGGAAAACCCGGATTGGTTATGTTGTAAGTGACAAAATGGACAAAACCATCGTTGTTCGGGTTGACTCTCAGGTTCGTCATCCCCTTTATGGCAAAATTATCCGGTCCAGCAAAAAGTTTAAAGCGCATGACCAGAACAACACAGCTTCCATGGGGGATAAAGTGTTAATCGCTGAAACCAGACCTCTTTCTAAAGATAAAAGATGGAGATTGGTAGAAGTTTTGGAAAAAGCACCTATTGTATAAAAAGACCGATAGAAAGGGGGAGGCTGAAGGATGATACAAGCCGAAACCAGATTAAAAGTTGGAGACAACACTGGCGCAAAAGAATTGCTTTGCATTAAAGTATTAGGCGGTTCTAAACGTCGTTATGCCACAGTAGGCGATGTAATCGTGTGTGCTGTTAAACAAGCAACACCCGGCGGCGTTGTCAAGAAAGGCGACGTTGTTAAAGCTGTAGTGGTAAGAACCAAAAAAGAAATCAGACGTCCGGATGGCTCTTATATTCGTTTTGATGAAAATTCCGGTGTCATTATCAATGACCAAGGGCAACCAAGAGGAACCCGTATCTTTGGGCCTGTTGCTCGTGAATTGAGAGATAAAAACTACATGAAAATTATTTCTTTAGCACCTGAAGTGCTGTAGGCGGGTATGGAGGTGAAGACATTGACCAAAAAGAAATTACATGTTAAAAAAGGCGACACTGTGGTAGTAATCACAGGGAAAGATGCCGGTAAAAAAGGTACCATTCTTTCTGTTGATACCAAAGCCGGTCGGGTATACGTAGACAAGGTCAATATTGTTAAACGGCACACAAAACCTACCCAAGCAGCGCCACAAGGTGGCATTGTGGAAAAGGAAGCAGCAATTGATAGCTCCAACGTGATGCTCTATTGCAGCAAATGTAGCCGGCCTGTTCGTATCGCAAAAGAAAATGTCGCAGGTAAAAGCGTAAGAAAATGCGCAAAATGCGGTCAGGTATTTGATAAATAACAAAGGAAGGAGGTCCTGAAGAAATGTCTAGGCTAAAAGAAAAATACACACAAGAAATCCTGCCACAATTACAAGAAAAATTGGGCATTAAAAATGTGATGCAAGTCCCAAGACTTGAAAAAGTGGTTATCAATATGGGTTTAGGTGAAGCAATCCAAAACTCTAAAGCTTTGGACGCTGCAGTAAGCGATTTGACTGCTATTGCCGGTCAAAAGCCTATTGTAACAAGAGCCAAAAAATCTATTGCATCCTTTAAATTACGGGAAGGTATGCCTATTGGTTGCAAAGTAACCTTGCGCGGCGACCGGATGTATGATTTTGTAGATAAATTCATTTCTATTACATTACCTCGGGTAAGAGACTTCAAAGGTGTTTCTCCTCGTTCCTTTGATGGTAGAGGAAACTACACCGTAGGTGTAAAAGAACAATTAATCTTCCCAGAAATCGATTATGATAAAATCGACCGTCTGAGAGGCTTAGAAGTGTCTTTTGTGACCAGCGCACAGACAGACGAAGAATGTCGGGAATTGTTGAAGTTGATAGGGATGCCTTTCAGCGAAAAGTAGTAGTTATTGGTGGATAGCCAAAAGACAAGGAGGGAAACCTGTGGCAAAAACATCCATGAAAGTAAAGCAACAACGGACACCGAAATTTACCGTTCGGGGATATAATCGCTGCAAAGTTTGCGGTCGTCCTCATGGCTATATGCGGAAATTTGGTCTTTGCCGTATTTGCTTCCGTGAACTAGCCTATAAAGGAGAAATCCCTGGTATTACCAAATCCAGTTGGTAGAAGGGGTATTTGAGGAAGGAGGTTAACAATAATGGTTGTAACTGATCCAATTGCCGATTTCCTGACAAGGATCCGCAATGCTAATATGGTATATATGGATAAGGTAGAAATACCAGGTTCCAAAACTAAATTAGGTTTGGCCAACATCATGAAAGCAGAAGGCTTTGTGAAAGATGTTGAATTCATTGAGGATGGCAAACAAGGGATTATTCGAGTATATCTGAAATACGGTGCTAACAAAGAAAGAGTTATCACTGGTTTAAAAAGAATCTCTAAGCCGGGCCTTAGAGTATATGCACAAAAAGATGAGCTGCCAAAAGTATTAGGCGGACTGGGTATCGCTGTTGTTTCTACTTCACAAGGTTTGATGACAGATAAAGCGGCAAGAAAAGCTGGCTGCGGCGGCGAAGTCCTTTGCTATATCTGGTAAAAAACAAAGGTACAATAGGAGGTGGATTGAATGTCTCGTATTGGCAGATTACCTATTGAAATACCTGCAGGTGTTGAAGTAAAAATTAACGGTTGCCAGGTAGAGGTAAAAGGGCCGAAAGGTGTTCAAACAAAACATTTTTCTTCTGAAATCGGGATTGCTATGGAAGATGGGCACATCTTGGTAACTCGTTCTTCCGAAGATGCAAATCATAGAGCATTGCATGGTTTGACCCGGGCTTTAATTGCAAATATGGTAAAAGGGGTTACTACCGGTTTTGAAAAGAACTTGGAATTAGTAGGCGTTGGTTATCGTGCTGCAAAACAAGGCGCAAAATTGGTATTGAATGTAGGTTATTCCAATCCTGTAGAAATGGATGTTCCTGAAGGTTTGGAAATTGACGTTCCTGCTCCTACCAAAATCACAATTATGGGTGCAGATAAAGAAAAAGTTGGCGCATTTGCTGCTAACGTACGGTCTGTAAGACCACCGGAACCATACAAAGGCAAAGGTATTAAATACCAAGACGAAGTAATCCGTCGGAAAGCCGGTAAAACTGGCGCTAAAAAATAATCGACGGTGTGAAAAGATTTATCAGGCTTCTTAGGAAGGAAGTGAGCTAAGTGTTTAAAAAAGTAAATAGAAAAGCAGTCCGGGCTAAAAAACATTATCGTTTGCGCAGATATATTTCCGGGACTCCTGCCTGCCCAAGATTAGCTGTTTTCCGTAGCGCTAAACATATCTATGCTCAAATCATAGATGACACCAAAGGCGTTACCTTAGCAGCTGCCTCTACTTTGGATGCTTCTTTGAAAGGAAACTATGGCGGTAACAAAGAAGCAGCAAAGAACGTAGGCTTACTCATTGCTAAAAAGGCACAGGAAAAAGGAATCAAAGCAGTTGTTTTTGACCGTGGCGGTCTCCTCTATCATGGTCGTGTAGCAGCTCTTGCTGAAGGCGCACGTGAAGGTGGATTAGACTTTTAGTCCAAGGACAAAAGGAGGTTAACAGATGTCTAAAATAGATGCCAATAATCTGGAATTAACCGAAAGAGTGGTTAATATTAACCGGGTTGCAAAAGTTGTAAAAGGCGGTCGCCGTTTCAGCTTTAGCGCATTGGTTGTTGTGGGTGATGGCGCAGGTCATGTTGGCGTAGGCATGGGGAAAGCTGCCGAAGTACCTGAAGCTATCCGCAAAGCAGTAGAAGACGCAAAGAAAAACTTAATCTTTGTACCTTTGGTAGAGGGTACTATTCCTCACCAAATCACAGGGATTTATGGTGCAGGCAAAGTATTATTAAAACCTGCTGCAGAAGGTACTGGGGTAATTGCAGGCGGTCCTGTACGTGCCGTACTTGAATTAGTAGGAATTACCAACATTCTGACCAAATCCTTAGGCTCTAACAATGCTATTAACATGGTAAAAGCAACCATGCAAGGTTTGGGTTCTTTGAAAACTGTGGAACAAGTAGCAAAACTTAGAGGTCTAACGATTGAGCAAGTGTTGAACTAGAAGGGGGGACGCAAAGTGGCAAAAATTAAAGTAAGCTTAGTGAAAAGTGTTATCGGCTGTCCAAAAGACCAACGGGAAACTGTGAAGTCTTTGGGATTAGGGAAACTTCATAGCAGCGCAGTCCACAACGATACTCCCGATATTTGCGGCAAAGTACGTAAAGTGTGTCATTTGGTTAAGGTAGAACCAGTTAACGAATAAAATCAGGGAGGTGTAAGTAATGAATTTGAATGAATTAGCCCCAGCTCCAGGGTCCAAGAAAACTCCTACCAGAAAGGGGAGAGGGATTGGCTCCGGCTTAGGTAAAACTTCCGGGAAAGGTCATAAAGGTCAAAAAGCCCGTTCCGGCGGTGGGGTACGCCCTGGTTTTGAAGGTGGTCAGATGCCATTGCATCGTCGTCTGCCAAAACGTGGGTTTACCAATATCTTCAAAAAGGAAATCGTTAACGTTGATTTGGGCGATTTGAACTGCTTTGAAGACGGTACCGTAGTTACCGAAATCTTGCTTTATGAAGCAGGCTTGATTAAAGGCGTGAAAGATGGTGTGAAGGTTCTCAACAATGGAGAATTAACCAAAAAATTGACTGTAGAAGTAAACTGCAGCAAAGGCGCCGAAGAAAAAATTACTGCACTTGGCGGCAAAGTAGAGGTGAAATAATATGTTTTCTACTCTCGCACAAGCTTGGAAAATCCCGGAATTAAGAAAGAAAATCATGTTTACGCTTTGTATGTTCTTGGTTTTCAGAATTGGGAGTCATATCCCGGTGCCGGGCATTAACCCTGAAATCTTGGCGCAAATGATGTCTACCAGCGGCAATTTGTTCGGCTTTGTCGATATTATTTCCGGGGGGGCATTCAAGAGCTTTACCGTCTTTGCTATGGGGATTATGCCATACATTAACGCATCCATTATTGTGCAGTTATTGACTATGGTGATTCCTTATTTTGAAAGACTGTCTAAAGAAGGTCCTGAAGGCAGAAAGAAAATGCAACAGATTGTCCGTTATGGCGCTGTTGTCTTAGGTTTCTTGCAAGGTCTTGCTATGGCTATTTATTTGAAAAATGCTATGGTAAATCCAGGATTCTTTTCCACCATTGTGGTATGTGTTTCCTTGACTGCCGGTACTGCATTCTTGATGTGGCTCGGTGAGTTGATTACTGAAAAGGGCATCGGTAATGGGATTTCCCTGATTATCTTCGCTGGTATCGTTTCTCGTGTGCCAAGTGGTTTGGTTACCATGTATGAATATGTGAAAACCGGGGAAGCAAACATTATCGTAGCGGTTCTTTTCTTAGTTTTTGCTGTTGCTTGTATTGCTGGTGTTATTACTATACAAGAAGGGCAACGGAAAATCCCTGTGCAGTATGCAAAAAGAGTGGTAGGCCGCAGAGTTTATGGCGGACAAAGCAGTCATATTCCAATGAAAGTGAACCAATCTGGTGTTATTCCAATCATTTTTGCAATGACCATTTTGATGTTCCCTACTACCATTGCGGGCTTCTTCCCAAATAATGGATTCGCACAGGGGATTACCAAAGTGCTCAGCTTCCAACATCCTTTGTATATTTTCTTATATGCATTGTTGGTTGTATTGTTCACTTATTTCTATACTGCTGTATCCTTTAATCCTGCTGATGTTGCAGAAAACTTGAAAAAACAAGGCGGTTTTATCCCAGGGCTACGTCCAGGGAAACCAACTGCTGACTATTTGGACAGAGTTCTTTCCCGTATTACCTTGGCAGGGGCTGCATTCCTTGCAATCATCGCTGTTATGCCTAGCATTGCTATGAGCATTACTGGCTGGAACTTGTATTTTGGTGGTACCAGCTTATTGATTGCCATTGGTGTAGCATTAGATACAACAAAACAAATTGAAGCACAAATGTTAATGCGTCATTATCAAGGGTTTATGAAATAGTAAAAGGAGGTAACCAGATGCGTATCGTATTTTTAGGACCTCCCGGTGCTGGAAAAGGCACTCAAGCTGTGGAAATCATTGAAAAATTAGGTGTTCCTCATGTTGCTACCGGTGATATGCTGAGAGCAAGCATTAAAAATGAAACACCTCTGGGTATGGAAGCGAAAAAATATATGGACCAAGGATTATTGGTTCCAGATGAAGTAACCATCCGTATTACCGGAGAACGGATTTCCCAGCCTGATTGTGCAAACGGTTTTTTACTAGATGGCTTTCCGCGGACTCTTGCCCAAGCTGAAGCGCTGGATAAACTTCTTGCTGATATGGGTATCCAATTAGATGCAGTGATTAATCTCCAGGTGCCTGAAGAAGTATTGATTCCAAGACTTACTGGGCGTAGAGTTTGCAGGAATTGCGGCGCATCTTTCCATATGGTGTTTAACCCACCTGCATCTGATGGGGTATGTGATAGGTGTGAAGGAGAGCTTTACCAAAGAAGTGATGATAACGAAGAAACGGCTGCAAATCGTTTGTCTGTTTATAACACACAAACTGCTCCGTTAATCGCTTATTATCAGGAAAAAGGCGTTCTCAAGAACATTG
>CAMNVD010000034.1 GCA_946562005.1 uncultured Clostridia bacterium
CGTACTAAAGACGCCTTAGAAACAAAACTGGGAGCCCAAGGAAAGAGCATTATTCCTGCTGGTTTACCCGGTGTTGGTTCTGGGGCTGGGTACACGGAAACTTCCAATGGGTCCTACCACGGAACACGAAGGCGGGGATTGCTGCTTCCTGGGCCTAGCGTCGTTGTTGGCGGTAGTAAAAACTTAGCAGTTGCCACGGACTTTGCTTCTCGGTACGAAAGAAGTACTGATTACCTCCTAGGTGAACAGTAGGGGTTAGAAGTAATAGGATGTTTTTTAGGCGGAAACCGTTGTTTAATGGAACTTTTGTGCAGGGGGTTCGTCTATATGGATAAAGAGATTGTTGAATACTTTGTAAAGGATTGAGTGGATATGCGGCAATATTTTCCCAAAATTAAATGGCATCAGGGGTTAATAATGGCATTTATCGGCATTATGGTTTGTGCTTTATGTGGTTGTGATAATGAAGAAATTCAGTCAATAACGGATAACCGCACTTTGGTCTTTGGAGAGACCCGAACTTATTGGGAGGATTTTATCCTGACGGGGGAAATCAAAGATTGGGACCAGCCGGTTGTCTTTGAAGAAAATGGTGGTTGGGGTTTTAAAAACAATAAAACCGGTGAAGTGGTTGTGCCGCCAATCTATGATAACTATGACGCTTTTCACAATGGTCACGGGCGGGTGCGGGGCACTGTTAACGGCGAATACGGCTGGTATGATGTAGATATTCACGGCAATATTTTAGACTACGATATGATTAGCAGCTTTCATGCTGGTACGGCTATCGTGCGAAAAGATGATAAATATGGCGTGATTAACAGTGAAAGCCAGCTTATTGTGCCGCTGGTTTATGATGAGGTGTTTCCTTCTTATGTCTATGATGAGGAAACAGGTGCTTCTAAGCGTTCTACTTATGCGGTGCGGGACGGCCAGTGGGTGAGACTGGATTTGGCGGAAGGTTACGAAGCAACTTATGAACCGAGCGTAGAGAGCAAGGAATATGACGCTATCTATAGTTTGGCAGATGCTCAAATCCTGGTTGTTAACGATATGCTCTTAGTCAATGGGAAGACTCAGACGAATACAACAGACTTTCCTATTTGTGCCTTAGATGGAGTGGAATTTGACTGTTACAGTAGGGATGGAAAAATCGGTCGCTATCCTTGTAAGCTGGAGGCTGGTCTTTATGAAGGTGATATTATGATTCGCCTGGTCGAAGGTGAGGGAGAAGAGAAACTGGAATACTTCGCCATCCTTGCTTCTGACATAGCACCATTAAAACTTATTCAAGAGGTTGCTGATACCGACCCATTTATGTCGGCGGTCAATGCGCATTTAGCTGCTAATGGCATTGAAAATACAAAAATTGAAGTGAGAAAGTGTCTCTCTGGAGACTTCTTGGGTGATGGCAAAATAGGGGTTCTTTTAGAAATCCGAGACGGTTATCGTGGAGATTCTGAGAATTTTTATGACCCTGATAGTGCGTTATGGAGAATGAGAAATTGGAAAGAAAAAGATTTTCAACGAGAAAAGATTGCCTTCCTCAATATGATACTCTATTTTCCTGACATCGAAAATTCAGAAGGGGCATTTGCTCTTAAAGCCAATATTTGGCAATATCCTTATGAAGACCATGAGATGACAGAGCATATCCATTTCGTTGCTGATGTAGATGGCGATGGGGCTATGGAAATCATCATTGCTAATCAGTATTATGAATATTTAGACTATGCTCTCAGTGATATTTACTATGTGCAGAGTCATCCTATGGAACAGGCGTTTGGCAAAACCCATGGAATGACAGAATAGTCTGAAGGTTTGACGATAATAAAAAGAGATTGCGATTTTACTCGTAATCTCTTTTTTGTTTCCGGGAAGTTACATTGCCCAGCTGCCGCCGGGGGTGGAAATGATTTTGACGACATTGCGTTCTTCACCGGTGGTTGCGTCGATATAAACTACATAGTCTTCGTTGTTATAGATACCTTTGTATTCCCAAGTGAGGTATTCTTTGTCACCGTCTAAAGGAATGACTGTCAGCTGTTCTCCTGTGACTTGCAGCTTGGTTGGTACTTTCTCTCTTGCGCTATCTACAGAAACAGCTGGTGTTTCCAGGTTCCGTTCTTTATGGTTCATAAAATATTGGGCCGCCTCCAAGGCGATAATACGTCCATCATCCATAGCGACCTGTACTTTGATTTGGTCTGGATAGAGGAGAATATCATTTTCTTTATAGGCAAAAGCGATGGTTAGCACATTGTTTTGGTTAATGGTATAAGTCTCTTGCATATTTTTATAGCCCAGTTTTTCTAAAAATGCGTGGGCTTTGGCGATGCCTTCATCGGTGGTGAGATTGGTAGTTTCTGGTCGAGCGTAGTCCATGAACATAATGTTATGACCGCCTGTTTTACTAATGTCAATGTGCAGCTGATGGGCGTTTTCCTCCTCGCCGCTTGTTACATCAAAGCAATAGACAGGAATCGTAGCTTCATTGCCGCTTTCTGCTTCTGTGATTTCATATTCTTTTTGGGGGTCTAGGCCGGGGAATTTCATAGCGATTTCTTTTGCCTGCGCCATAGAAATAGGTTCTCCTGTTAGGCCTTCTGGTTTTTTATTGACCATGTGGTCGGAAAAAGGACCATCGTAAATAAGGGTGGGGTATTCAATGCTGTCAGTTTTCAGGTCGTTGAAATTGGAGGCAGTGGATTCTGCCTGGTTTTCTTCTTGGTTTTCTCCCTGTTGAGCAGCTACTGTTGCGGCAGTATTGTTGTTTTTTTCTGGATTATCAACGTTATTTTTGCCCATACGGAGGTCGTTGTGGGCAGAAACAAAACGGAGCTCGCCGGAATTTACCTGCGCTTCAATTTGGTGTAATTCATCACTGACGGCGGCAATGTTTTTGCCTAGCGTGATGATATTTTGTTGCTGTTCCTCGGTAAGAGGGGTACCAGACATCGCTTGTTTAGACATGGCGCGGCAGTAATCCCCTGTATGATTTAAGAGGGTTTCTAGCTTATCAAACGCCTCATAGGAAAGGGGGAGCGCTGCTAGGTTGTCTTCTGCCATATTTGCCTGCCACCAGATGTCGGATAACAATTGGCTGGTTTGGGCGGGGGAGGTAGTCATATCTACCTTGCTAGCAGAGACGGAAATATCTTCTACGTTAGCTAGCAGTTGATAAAAGCTTTGTTGGTATTCATTCTCTAAAAGTGTTTGATAGGTGCGGGTTTCTCGTTCTTTGGTAGTGCCCCAGAAAATGGCGATAGCAAATAGGGCAATGGCGAGCACCAGCATAATTTTACCGGTGTGGTTTGTTTCTTGTCTGTTATCCATATTGGTATCTATATTAGTATCTATATTAGTATCCATGGGCTTAAGACCTCCCTTTGCATTATTTTATTATTTACTAAAGACGTGCTTGCCAAAGCGCATGATAGGTGTGAGACGTTGTATCCAGGCGCTGGTAGAGGTATCTGGATTCCAGAAATAAAGGCAGCCATAAGTGGGGTCCCAGCCGTTTAGGGCGTCGTTGGCGGCTTTTACGGAGTCGGACCCGGGGGTGTTATTCATTCTGCCGTTATACACGGAGGAAATAGCATTTTTCTGATAAATCACGCCGCTCAAGGTGTTGGGAAACTGAGGACTTTCGATGCGATTTAGGAGCACGGCTGCCACGGCAACCTTACCGATGTACGGCTCACCTTCTGCTTCGGCATGAATCACTCTTGCAAGTAAGTCGGAATCATCCTTGTTGGATACTCCTGCTGTATTTGTTTTTTTATCAGCGGCACCAGGGGAGATGCCAAGAGCAGCAAAAGTTTTTGTGCCTACAATGCCGTCAGCGGGTAGATTATTATTTTTTTGAAATTTAATGACTGCGTCTTTGGTACCTTGTCCGAAAATGCCGTCAGCATTGCCACTATAATAGCCCCAGGTCTTCAACTTTTGCTGTACTTCCTTTACTTTATTGCCCTGGTCGCCTTGGCGTAGGGTTGCACTTGTGCTAGAACTGTTACCGATGCCTAGGGCAGAAAGGGTAGCGGACCCGGCTACACCGTCGGCAGTGAGGCCTTTTGCTTTTTGGAATTTTATCACAGCGTTTTTGGTGTTTGTACCGAATACACCATCTACACTACCAGAATAATAACCTAAATCCTTTAGTTTTTGCTGGACCTGTTTGACTGTAGTGCCGCTTGAACCTTGTTTTACTGTTTCGCTGACAGTTGTCACTGCTGGAAAGAGCGTCGCTGCTCCCAGACTAAATAATAGACAACTGCAAAGAATAAAGATGAACCGTTTATTTTTTTTCATAAGGAAACCTCCTGATTTTGATTTTCAATGACAATCATTATGCGGATATTTTTCCCAAGGTGGAAAAATTTATACAGAATAAAAACCAGGACTTGTGAAAAAAGACTAGATTTTTTTGTAGAATTTTAGTATAATTTAGGGGTAGTCCATGGCACCTTTTGCGAAATAGGGCATATAATAATTTTGTAAAAGTTAGAAAACAACTCTTGCAAAAGTAGGCAAATAGTGATATACTATCCTAGCAATCAGGCGCCATAGCCAAGTGGTAAGGCAGAGGACTGCAACTCCTTTACCCCCAGTTCAAATCTGGGTGGCGCCTCCAATATGCCGGAGTGGCGGAATAGGCAGACGCACAGGACTTAAAATCCTGCGGGAGATGATCCCGTACCGGTTCGACCCCGGTTTCCGGCACCAAAAGAACCCCTGGTATCTTAGTTGATACTAGGGGGCTTTTTTTTGTAAAGTACACACTGTGTACACATTTATAATTGGAGACTGCCATCTTCATTTTGTATGGGAGTATAAATACCTAGGTAGTCTTTGGTCTGTTGTGATTTGGGAATGGTGGCAAGTTCTTTTTTTAGTTTTGTTATATATCTATTGTTGTTGCCTTTCCAGTATATTGGCTCGGCGTTGAGAATAATAGTTTGCGGTATGTTTCCTTGGCTTGATAGATAGCTAATGACAAAAAATGTTTTTATTTTGGTATTATTAAGTGCTGTCATACCGCCTAAAACTGCGCCTGTCGAACCAAGAAGTAAAGCGCCGACAGTGCTTCTGAGAAAAAGAGATTTGTTTTTTATTTCTTCTTTTGTAACAAAATCTGCTTTTAAGATGTTCGCAGCATTTATTTTATAAGTTTGGATAATTTCATCTGCCTTAAATGGGTTTAATTTTACCTTATTGATTTCTAGAAAATGATTATTTAATTTTAGTACAATAGCGTCAGTGTCTTTTACATCTGTGCCGAGCCCACTTATATGATAAAATAAATTCTTATCTGGAGTTATATGATAATCTTCCTTATTAGCTGCAAAGGTTAATATGATTAGGCAGCATACTAAAAAACAAAGTGTAAAAGTGGATAAAGAAATAAATAAAGAAAACCCTAAATCGCTGTCGGAGGATATACCAGCCCAAAAAAATAACAAGGCCGGACAAGAGGAAATTATTATTGATGTAAAAGCTTGTTTTCTAGACATATGTTTAAAATCTCCAAGTATTAGCGTCTTTGGGTATGAAATCATTGTAAATAAAATGGTGTCTTTATCAATGCGATGACAATCCTTTCTACATATAATACGATATTGTTACTGTAAATCCTCTTAACCTTTGGTAAGGATTACCATTGTCCCTGTAGATGTTTTTCTCCCCAAATAAAATAATAGGAAAAAGTTTGTAAAACGATGCGCTGATTTGTGCTAAAATAAGAATAGCTGAAAAATCATTATTTCTTTTTATGCTTTGTATTATCGTCTGGCTTAATGTTTTTATTGGCAATGAGGAGATTGTTTTATGGATTATGCTACATATACGACAAATTATCAATCACCTTTAGGACCGATGCTTCTTGCTGCAGACGAAAAGGGGCTAATCGGTGTCTGGTTTGAGGGGCAGAAGTACTATGCCCAGGGGCTTAGTGGGAAAGCTGTGTTGCGTGAGACGTTGGCCTTAGCTGAGGCAAAGCGTTGGTTGGATATTTATTTTAGGGGAGAAGTGCCTAACTTTATGCCGAGGATTCATATGCTGGGTACACCTTTTCAAATCTCTGTTTGGCAAATATTACAGCAGATTTCTTGCGGTGAGACGATAACCTATGGTGATATTGCCGCCCAATATGCAGCAGAAAAGGGCCTTCCTCATATGTCTGCCCAGGCAGTAGGAAATGCAGTGGGACATAATAAAATTTCCATTCTGATTCCTTGCCATCGAGTGGTAGGAGCTAATGGTAGCCTGACAGGTTATGCTGGTGGTATAGATAAAAAGCGCCGTTTGCTGGAGATAGAGGGGGTAGATATGTGTGGATTATTTATTCCTAGGTGAAAAACAGCTTCCGGCTAGGAAAAAGACTGTTTTGCAGAAAGATCTAATTTATAAAATTCTTTCTGTGGTGGCGGCAATTCCTAAAGGTAAAGTTGCTTCTTATGGTCAGATTGCCCGATTAGTTGGTAAAGAGCGAAATGCAAGACTAGTGGGTCGAGTTCTTAGTCAGGCGCAGCATTATGGAGAATATCCTTGTCATCGTGTGGTAAATCATGCCGGCAGATTCGTGCCTGGCTGGGCAGAGCAAGGTGCTTTGTTGCAGCAAGAAGGCGTTGTCCTAAAAGATGAAAATCATGTGGATATGAAAAAATATCAGTGGGAAATATAGAGATAAAAAATAGAAACAGCACAGATTGTTTTACAGTCTGGGCTGTTTCTATTTGAAAGGATATTTGTTGCATTCATAAAATATCATAACTTTATCTAGGGTGCAAGATGAAAAATGTCGAATAATTGGATGTAACGGAAATTTATTTTTACCGTTTCTTGTATAAAAATGTTCCTATTACCAGGCCGGCAAGGATGATCACTGTATAAATAATTGCGTAAATCCAAGCTGATGGATTGTAATAGAGAAAGATAGTTGGGAAAAATAAGATAAAGGCTAGGGTTGGCAGTATTAAGCTAAAACCATTGCGGGTTCCGTACATTATAGCCGAGCCTAATGCGACCAATGGCATGATGCATAGCATTAGCAACATAGCAGCGCCGGTATTTTTTGCCAAAAGCGGCAATAGATAAAAATTGATTCCTAGTATAACAACATATGGTATCAGTGTAATGAGATTATGCGGCATGGTTGTTCCTCCTGATTATTCCTCTAATGTAAACAGTTGGTCAACGGTGGTTTCTAAATGACGCGCCAACTTCATTGCTAGCTCAAGGGTAGGGTTATACTTATTGTTTTCGATAGCGATGATTGTTTGCCTAGAAACACCTAGGGCTGTAGCAAGGTCTTCTTGGCGGTAGCCTTTTTCTTTGCGAAGTTCTTTGATGCTGTTTTTCATAGCATAACACCTGTGAAGGTAATTGCTGCTGCTATGGTAGCAATGATGCTGACTGATAGGCATATAATTATAACTATTTTTATAAACGGTTCTGTTTCAAAAGAATCTACATCATCTTTTACAGCGTTACGGGTTAGGATAGCTTGGGAAAGGGCTTGGATAATAGCCGCTATAACCAAAAGCAGACAGGGGAGAAGATTTAACCGGCTATGGGTATGATAGACCTGGTAGCTTTCGTATAATGACCAAAGAAAAAGTGCTGCAATTAAAAAAACATAGGCATTTCGCTGGGCTTGATAGAGAATGGTTTTTTCCATCTCATCGGGATGGCGCAGGTTTAGTTTTTGTAGTAATTGTTTCATGTTGCTTTCTTCTGCCTCCTATCTTTTCCTTCCAATAATGTAAAGAACATTTTACATCTTGCATTATAGCCGATTAAAATAAAAATGTCAAAAACTTTTTACATGGTTGCGTAAATAAAAAGCGTTGCTGTTTGTCAGCAACGCTTTTAAAGTGAGCTAATATTCTTTTACATAAAGAAAAGATGGATGGCAATAGATGCTAATGGAATGGCAAGAATGGTCCGTTCCAAGAAGCACACGATGATTTCCCAGAATTTAATAGGAGATTTTGTTGCCATCATAACAGTTGCAGTTTCCGAGAAGAAAATAATCTGTACCATGGAAACCAGCACGATGAAGGCTCTAGCTGCTTCTGGTAGGTCTACACCGGTACCGTTCATTACGAGGACAGGCAAAAGCATTTCTGCGATGCCGACAGGCACAGCTGGTGCGATAGTAGCTGCTTCTGGTACTTGGCAGATAGCTAGAAGTGGTTGGAAGATGTAGCCTAACCAGTTGAAAACAGGGGTGTATTCTGCCAAAATCATACCGGATACGCCGATAGCAGAAAGCATAGTTAGTACCTGTGGTAAGATAAGGAAGCTATCCTTCAAACTGCTGGTAGCGTCGCTGATGATACCTTTGGCAATGGCAGCCCGTTTAATGGCACGGTCTACACCAGTGGTCAGGGTTCTGCCGCTGAATTTCAGGCCTTCCTTGCGGTCGGCTTCTGTTTGTACCACACCGTTATAGAAAATATCTTTCTTCAAAGAAATAGGTGGGATGCGAACAACGATGGCTTCCATGATGAACACCATGATAAAGCTGATAAGATACAGCTTGCCAAAGTGATGGCTCATATTAGCAGTGTCGATTACCAACGCAGCAAAGCCGATACTTACAGCGGAGAAGCAAGTCATGATGGTAACCATTTCTCGTTCGGTATAGACGTTCTTTTTCCAGAGACGGTTGGTAATGAGTACCCCTAAGGAGGAAGAACTTACGAAAGAGGCAACGGCGTCAAGGGCGGATTTCCCTGGAACTTTGAATACAGGGCGCATTAATGGTTCTAAAAGTGCGCCAATGATTTCTAAGAAGCCATAGTTCAAAAGAAAAGGCATGAAGATGGCGCCGACTAAAATAATCCCTAAAACACCTTTTACAACTGGTGGAATCACATCGCCGCCAGTCATATCGCTAACGATGATTTCTGGACCTACAAAACCCGGTATGGTCATGTGCATAGCATAAACCACTAAGTAAAGCAGACCTAAACCGTATAAAAAGGTGTGCAATACTTTGTCATTGCTGTAGGTATCTGCAAACCAAGCAGTAGATTGCCCCTTCTTAATGTACTTAAAGTAGATGTGCATACAGAAGTTTGCGGCTACAAACGCCGTTAAAATCCAGTAAATGGCATTGCCAAAAAGGCCTGTGAAACCGTTGTAAATCTTACCAAAGATAATAGTGCCATCTGGTGTGGAGCAGAAAAATACCACTAAACCAATGAGGGAAAAAACTAAAAAGCGGATAAGCCCCATCGTCCGTTGGCTGGAAGATAATGTGATATGATCTAGCTCTGCGGAGGGCGTATCGCTATCGTATACTACTTTGTTTTCGTCGTTTAAGGCGGTCATTAAATTGCTCCCTTCTCTTTTTTCTTTACAGCGAGGATGGAGAGGAATTCGAATACTAAGTTAGCAGCAAGATAAGCGGTGATTTCGCCATGGTCAAAAGCTGGTAATACTTCTACCACGTCAAAGCCGACAAAGTTTAATTCCTTGATGTTTCTTACTAATTCTAAAGATTCATAAGAGGTAAAACCGCCTACTTCTGGCGTACCTGTACCTGGCGCATATGCTGGGTCTACAAAGTCAATGTCAAAGGTTAAGAAGGCAGGGGTATTGCCTACCCGTTCGTGAATGGTTTTAATTAATTCATCAAAGCCCATAGCCCGTACTTTGTGGGCAGGGATGAGAAGCATACCTAAGTCTGCTGCCATTTTATGTTCGTTAGGGTCATAGAGAGAGCCTCTCATACCAATCTGGATAGAGTGGGCAGGGTCGATAAGACCTTCCTCTAATGCACGGCGGAATGGTGTGCCATGGTTATATCTTTGACCGAATACTTCATCACATAAGTCGGAGTGAGAGTCAAAGTGTACCAAAGCAACAGGGCCATGTTTTTTTGCAACGGCGCGCAGTTCTGCTAAGGTGATAGCATGGTCGCCCCCTAAGATAATAGGAATGGCATTTTTTTCTACAATGCTAGCAACGCCTGCTTCGATAGCGTCATAAGATGGGTGAATGTATCCTGGGGTTACATTGAAGTCGCCCATATCGCCGCCTTTTAAATTGTCTAATACATTTACCTGCATGATAACGTTGTTCGGTTTCATCATGGCGGAAATGCTTCTGATGCCGTGAGGACCAAAACGAGACCCAGACCGGAATGAACTACCGGTATCGAAAGGTGCCCCTGCGATAACAAAGTCTAATCCATCAGCAGAGTCTACTCTCTGCATTCTCATAAATGTGCCCATATTGCAAAAACGAGGTGAAGAAAGGGCGCTGGCTGGTTGTTTAACATCCATGTTAGATTCCTCCCTTTATAAAAATATGTAATAATAAAATAATGTAAGATAAAGTAAGTTGTTGTGCCGGATACAAAAAAAGAGTAACCTTATGGATAAGGTTACTCTGGTATTCCGACTGATTTATGATACCATATTTGGTTATCATCTCTGTCCTTTTGCCTGAGAGTTTCGGCCGTTTAGCCTTGCCCCTTCGGCACCCAATTCAATGGGATTCTCCAGAGTTTCCTCGTCTTTCAGTCTTATACAATCCTGAAAGTCTCATAAGAATTTACTACATCATATCATAGCTGTTGTTTTTTTGCAAGGAAAATCTCTCTATCCCCAGCAAAAGAAGGGGGTATTTATCTAAAATTGGTATATATGCGGAAAATTTCTTATTTTTTGCCGAAAAAGGAGGGAGCAAAAGGGTTTCCTGTTATTGAAATAGAATATAAAAAAAGATTGCAAAAGTCGGTAAAACGTACTAAACTATTATTAGTAACTATTACTAATAAACTAAAAGAGGTAGTAATATGGATAACACAGCATTATTTCAATTATCCTATGGATTGTATGTTGTTAGTACAAAAGGGAAGGGCCGTATCAATGCCCAGATAGCCAATACTGTTTTTCAGATTTCTGATACGCCAGTGCGGCTAGGTGTGAGCTTAAATAAAAACAATCTTACTAATGAGCTGGTAAAGGATAGCGGTGTTCTTTCTGTGCAGGTGTTGGAGCGGGATGTTCCCTTTGATATTATCAGCCGTTTCGGTTTCCAGTCCGGTAGAAATGTAGATAAGTTTGCAGATATTACTTATGATACCAATGCAGACGGTTGTCCTGTACTGAAAGATGGCATTGCCGCTCAGATTGATTGCAAGGTAATAGGGGCTATGGATATAGGTAGCCATAC
>CAMNVD010000035.1 GCA_946562005.1 uncultured Clostridia bacterium
TTATTTTAGATGAAACGAACAAGACTGCTTATTTACAGCAGGAAGGCGAGAGCCTGGACTTGGGTGGCATCGCTAAAGGGATGGCCTGTGAAACCTTAAAACAGATTTATGCAGAACATGGCATTACCCAGGGCATCATTTCTTTAGGCGGGAACTTAATCTTATTAGATGGCAAGCCTGATGGCAGCGACTTTGAGGCGGGCATCCGGAATCCTTTTGGTAGCTCCAGTCAATACTTTGCTGTTTATAGCGGGCGGAATGTAGTGATTTCTACCTCTGGCGGTTATGAGCGGTACAGCGCTCAAGAAGGAAAGGATTATAGCCACATACTAGATTTGCGGACTGGGCGTCCGGTAGAAAATGAATTGGTTGGGGTGACAGTAATTTGCGGTGATGGCGCTATGAGCGATTATCTTTCCACATATGTTTATATTCAGGGGCTGGAAGAAGGAAAAAGGTTGCTCTCTGACAGCCGTTTTGGGTTGATTTTCGTAGATAAAGAAAAGAACGTTTATATTTCTCCCCATATCCAAAACCAAGTAAAAATTACAGACAAAGATTTTTCTTTGCAGACTGATTTTGCTGCTGGTCAAAAAGATGGTGAAGAGGCGGTAGCACCATGAATAAAGAGATAAGAAGCTTTGCTGGAAGGAAAGAAATTTGGCTGATTTGCCTAGCTGTACTGGTTTTGTCATTAATAATTTTTTTCTTTCCAAGGGGAAAAACAGGTGATATAATAGCAACAGTATATTATCGGTCGGAAGAATATACCAAAATCAATCTTACCCAGGCAAAAGATGGCACTATCTTAAAGATACAGGGGGATTTACCTGTTATCTTAAAGGTGAAAAATCACTGTATCCGCTTTGTAGATGCGCAATGTCCGGATAAAACCTGTGAAGGGTATGGATATATCGGCAGTCCTGGGGCCCAGGCAATCTGTTTACCTGCAAAGGTGGGTATTATTATCAACAATACGTCTGGTGGGGTGGATATGACTTCTGAGTAGGAGTATTTGGTAAGAGGTACGCTTATGGCGAAAATAGGACAACAATATACGGCGGAGCGAGTTTCTCTATTGGGGGTGCTATTAGGCGTTGCCTTGGTGCTTTCCTTTTTAGAAAGTACCATTATTACTACTTCTTTCTTGCCGCCGGGGGTAAAGTTTGGCCTTGCCAATGTTATCGTTATGTATTGTTTATTCTTCATGGACATTCGGGATGCGGTTACAATCGGCATTTTAAAGGCATTGTTTGTATTCCTGCTGCGAGGGGCAGTGGGCGGGATGCTGAGTCTTGTGGGCAGTCTTTTTTCCATCGGCGTCATGAGTTTGCTTTTGCTGTTGTCGGTGCGGCGAGTATCCTATCTTGTTATCAGCATTTGCGGGGCAGTGGCTCATAACCTGGGACAAATGGTCATGGTGGTCATCATTATGGGAAACCGTGCTTATTTCTACTATCTGCCGGTATTACTGCTTTCCGGCATTATTATGGGGACGGTGACAGCGCTGGTTATGCGTGGTGCTATGCCGGTATTTCAATATATGTATAAAAAAATGAAAACAAGTTGATTTTGAAATAGATATTTTTAAAGAGTGGAGGATGAAATCATGTTTGGCAGCAAGCCTGGTGTATTAGGCGGTGTTCATGTAAAGCACAATAAATATACAGAAAACTGTGAGACGAAAAGAATCACTCCCCCGGAAACTGTGACCATTTTGATGTCTCAGCATATTGGTGTGCCTTGTACGCCTACTGTAAAAGTAGGCGATGAAGTAACCAAGGGGCAAGTGATTGGTGATACGGAAGCTTTTGTTTCTGTGCCTATCCATGCTAGTGTGTCTGGTAAGGTAACCAAGGTGGATAGTGTGTTGACGTCTAGCGGCGCTATGGTATCAGCCGTTATCATTGCCAGTGATGGTGAAGACCGGATAGATCCAAGCTTGGCCCCGCCGGTGGTCACGGATAGAAAATCTTTTCTGACTGCTGTTCGGGCTTCTGGGTTGGTTGGTTTAGGCGGAGCAGGCTTTCCCACTCATGTGAAATTAAATCCACAGCCAGCTATTGATACATTGATTATCAATGGGGCAGAATGCGAACCGTACATTACCAGTGACTATCGGGAGTGCATGGAACAAGCTGAAGATATTTTTTATGGCATTGCCGCAGTACAGAAATATCTAGAAATTCCTAATGTGATTATCGGTATTGAAGGCAATAAGCCTGGCGCTATTAAAAAATTAAGTGAAATGGCGAAAAACTATCCCGGCGTTAGCGTCCTCACGCTACCAGCACTCTATCCACAAGGTGCGGAAAAAGTATTGATTTATTCTGCTACCAAACGGGTGCTACCGGAAGGCAAACTTCCTGCCGACATCGGCGTCATTGTGATGAATGTCACCAGCATTGGCTTTTTAGCTAGATACTTAAAAACAGGTATGCCACTGGTGGAAAAACGTATTACAGTAGACGGCAGCGCCATTAAAGAAAAAGGCAATATTGTCGTACCTATCGGTACATCTATCCAATACATTGCCGATGCTATGGGGGGCTTTGTGGGGACGCCTGCGAAAATCCTTATGGGTGGCCCTATGATGGGTATTGCTCTTTATCAAGTGGATACGCCGTTAGTAAAAAATAATAATGCTATTCTCTTTCTTAGTGAAAAGGATTTGGTTGTGAAGGAGACGACCAACTGTATTCGTTGCGGCAAGTGCATTGAAGCTTGTCCCTTTAACTTGATGCCGGCTGCGCTGGAAGGCGCATATCAGGCGAAAAATATTGACGCATTAAAAGCGTTAAAAGTAAATCTTTGTATGGAATGCGGCTGCTGTTCTTACATCTGTCCTGCCAATCGTCCATTGGTAGAGTCTAATCATTTAGGTAAGTTGTTGCTGCGGAATGCAGGGAAATAGCAAGGTAAGGAGAGGAACCATGGATAATAAATTGATTGTAACGGCGGCGCCCCATGTAAAGTCTGCAAACACCACCCAGAAAATCATGTTGTATGTGATTTTATCACTGATGCCGGCTTTGGTGGCTGCTAATATTGTATTCGGTTTCCGTTCTACCATCGTGGTAGGGGTGGCGGTTGTTGCTTGTGTTGCCTTTGAATATTTATTTAAAGTCATCACCAAACAAAAGCAATCTATCGGTGACCTGAGCGCAGTGGTGACTGGGATTCTCTTTGCTTACAACTTACCTGTCAGCGCTCCTATCTGGCTGGTGGTTTTAGGCAGTTTTATTGCTATCGTAGTTGCTAAGCAGTTATTCGGCGGTTTGGGTAAAAACTTTGCTAATCCAGCGCTTGTTGCAAGATTGGTACTCTTTGTATCTTTTGCGGCAGCTATGACCCACTGGCCAGCGCCATACTATTATAAAGAAGTAGATATGATTACCACGGCAACGCCCTTATTGCTCTTAACCAAAGACCCGGCGGCGCTTCCTTCTCTTATGGATATGTTCTTGGGGGTAAGAGGTGGCTGTCTTGGGGAAACCTCTGTGCTAGCGCTCCTCATTGGTGGTGCATTCTTACTCTGGAAAAAGGTGATTTCACCTATTATCCCTGTTACATACATTGCTACAGTTGCACTTCTCCTGTGGATAGCAGGTGTTAACGTACCTTATCATGTCATGGGTGGCGGCTTATTCTTAGGTGCTATCTTTATGGCGACAGACTATGTGACGACGCCTTCGACCAAAAAAGGTATGTTTATTTTTGGCCTAGGCTGCGGTATTCTCACGGTGGTTATTCGTTTATTCGGTTCTTATGTAGAGGGGGTTTCTTTCTCTATCGTTCTGATGAATCTATTAACGCCTCTCATTGACCAATATACTAGAACAAAACCATTAGGGGGTGGCAAATAATGGGCTTGTTTGAAAAAATAAAACCGGTGTTGGTGCTGACAGTTATCTGTCTGGTGGTAACCAGCGCACTGTCTTATACCAATGTTATCACGGCTCCTATTATCGACCAAAATGAAAAAGAAGCCAACAATCGCTCTCGGTTGGAGTTAATCCCAACGGCAGATACCTTTGTGGAGGTGCCTATGGCAGAAGATGTGATGCTGCAATATAATGGCATGGATGTATATAAGGCGCAAAACGGCGCCGGGTACACTGTCAGCGCTTATGGCAAAGGCTTCGGCGGTAAGTTAGGCGTTATGGTGGCTTTTAGTCCGGAAGGAGATATCTTGGCCACCAAGGTTATCCAGTCTAGTGAAACACCTGGCCTTGGCACCAGAATCTCAGAGCCTAGCTATTCTGACCAATTCTTAGGGAAAAATGGTGTGATTGGTCAAGAGGAAATGGTGTTTATTTCTGGTGCGACCATCTCTTCAAAGGCAATGTTGGCTGCGGTAAATAATGCAGCAGAACTATTTGCGGTGGCGAAGGAGGCGGAGTAGGATGAAAAAATCACAAATTTTTATGAACGGAGTCATCAAAGAAAACCCGGTGCTCATGTTGATGTTGGGGACTTGTCCTGCTCTTGCTGTGACTACCTCTGCTATGAATGGTTTGGGCATGGGTATCGCTACATTGGCAGTGCTTTTGGGGTCTAACATTGTAATTGCGCTCTTAAAAAATGTCATTCCCAAAGCAGTACGGATTCCTTGCTATATCGTAGTTATTTCTGGCTTTGTGACCATAGTAGGTTTTTTGGTAAAAGCTTATGCTCAGGAGTTAGACGCAGCTCTGGGAGTATTCCTTCCCTTAATTGTAGTGAACTGCATCATCTTAGGCCGGGCAGAAATGTTTGCTAGCAAAAACAGTATGCTAGACTCTGCCGTTGATGCTCTTGGTATGGGGCTAGGCTTTACGCTGGCGCTCTTTGCCATGGGCGCTATTCGGGAGTTGTTAGGGGCGGGTTCTATCCTTTCCTTTACACTTTTACCGGAAACTTTTCCGAAACTATTGATTATGACCCAGCCGCCTGGCGGATTCTTTGTCTATGGGGTGCTGTTGGCAGCTATCCAGGCCTTACCAGCGCGGAAGGGCAAACCGTTGGAAAAGAAACATTGCGGCGCTTGCGCCGGGTGTCCAGCGGCGGCTCAGTGTGCTGCTGCCAAAGATGAGTAGGAGGTGGATAGCAAATGAAAGATGTATTTTTGCTCTTAGTGAGCGCTATTTTTGTTAATAACTTCGTACTCTCGAAATTCTTGGGTATTTGTCCGTTCTTGGGCGTTTCTAAAAAACTAGATTCCGCAGTAGGGATGGGGGCGGCGGTAACTTTGGTTATGCTCCTTGCTACCTTAGTGACCTATCCGGTATATGCCTTGCTTTTAGTACCCAACGAATTAGAATATTTGCAGACCATCGTATTTATTTTGGTCATTGCTTCCTTTGTGCAATTATTAGAAATCATCATGCGGAAATACTTGCCGGCGTTGCACCGTACCTTGGGAGTATATTTGCCTTTGATTACCACCAACTGTGCAGTGCTGGGCGTTACTATCTTAAATATTGACGAAGGCTATACCTTTTTCAAATCTATGGTATATTCCTTTGGCGCTGGGCTTGGTTTCCTTCTGGCAATGGTGATTTTTGCCGGGGTGCGTACTAAGCTGGAAGCGGCGGATATTCCGCAAGCGTTTAAGGGAATGCCTATTACATTGGTAGCTGCGGCTATTGTATCTTTGGCCTTCTTCGGCTTTGCCGGCATTGGCGCATAATTTTAATGACAGGAGGTTTCTTCCATGGGAACAATTTTAGTCCCTGTTTTGATTGTATCAGCATTAGGACTGATTTTCGGTATTGTCCTGGCTTTTAGTTTTATCTTCTTTGCAGTTCCTACTGATGAAAAAGTGGAAGCTTTGGTGGAAGCATTGCCTGGCGCTAACTGTGGCGCTTGTGGCTATCCTGCCTGTGAAGGCTATGCTAAAGCCATTGCCCATGAAGGTGCGCCTACCAATAAATGCCCGGTGGGGGGCGCTGCGGTGGCCGCAAACTTAAGCGAGGTTATGGGGGTATCCTTTACTGAGACGGTACGGGAATATGCGAAAGTCATGTGTCAGGGAACTTGCGGCATTGCCCCTGATAAAATGGACTATCAAGGTGTGCAGACCTGTGCTGCTTGCAGTCAGCTCTATGCTGGGAAAAGCGCTTGCAGCTATGGTTGTCTGGGCCTTGCCGACTGTGTGAAAGCTTGTCCTTATGGTGCTATCAAAATCGTTGATGGCATTGCTCAAATCGATTCTGATTTGTGCACTGGGTGCAAAATCTGTACCAAAATATGTCCGAAAGGTATCATCTCTATGGTACCAGAAACAGCGGCTGTCCATGTGCTCTGCTCTAGCCATGATAAGGGCATTGTTACTAAAAAAGCTTGTTCTTTAGGGTGTATCGGTTGCAAAAAGTGTGAAAAGACCTGTGAATTTGGTGCTATTATGGTAGAGAATAATTGCGCTTATGTAGATTATAGTAAGTGTACCAACTGTGGCGCTTGTGTAGCACAATGTCCAACTGGGTCTATTGTAAGTTTGCTTTCTTATCCAGATTGCTTCGATGAGAAAGCGTCTGCTGCTACTGATACAGGCTTGCAAACTGTAGTAGAAAATACAATAGTAGAAAAGACAACAGAAGAAAAGTCATCGGAAGAATAGGAAACTTGTGAATTTCAGGGAATAAAACTGTTTTTTGAAAATAAACAGATTTATTCCCTTTTTTTCTTACTTTCCGACGTTTTTTTCAAAAAGGAATTGCTTGTAAATTCAGGTAATATTTGCTATACTAGAGAAAAATATTGCGAGGGTAACTTTGCGATAAATTTTAAGGAGGATATTATGAATAAGAAATTTTTAAAACTCATGTCTCTTGCTTTGGTAGTAATGATGATGTCTGTTGCCTTAGTTGCTTGCGGCGGTGGCGACGACAACAAAGACAACGATGGTGCTTTGACTGAAGAAGAATACATCGCAAAAGTACAAGAAATCTCCACCACCATGTCTAATATGCAAACTACCATCAACGAAAAAATGGCTACTATCGACCCAACTGATGAAAAAGCTGTAGATGCTTTATTTGAAGAAATCAAAGCTCCTTTCATCGAATTTGCTGCTTTGAAAGCTCCTGCTAAATATGAAGCTGCTCAAGCTAAATTCAAATCTGGTTGCGAAGCTATGATTGAATTCATCGACACTGCAAAAGCATTGTCCAAAGACCCAGCTAGCGCTGATGCTAACAAATTACAAGAATTGTTGACATCCGCTATGACTGATATCATGGAAGGTGCTCAACTCGCTGAACAAGCAGACGCTAAATAATTAAAACATAATCAAATTTTTATTAAAATGTCATTCTTGCTATAAAAAAATATGCGCAATCAAAAAAGTCACCAATTATAATTGGTGACTTTTTTATATTAGTATGAGAAAGTCTATATTTGTGGTAAAATAAAAACAGAGTTTATTTTTGACGAAACAAAGGATTTATTATTATGGCAAAAAATCTTTTTCGAGTGAAAGAAATTAATCTTTATATACAGGGGTTGCTTGCCGATGATGCTTTGCTGCAAAATATCTGGATAGAAGGAGAGATTTCTAATTTTAAATGTCATTCTTCGGGCCATTGGTATTTTACGCTCAAGGGGGAGGAAGCGGCATTAAAATGCATTGTCTTTCGTCAATGGACCAAAGGCGTATTCTTCTTGCCAGAGGATGGGATGGAGGTCCGTGTGCGGGGATCTATTGCTGTTTATGAGCGGGACGGGCAGTATATCCTCTATGGTGAAGAAGTTACGGCCATCGGTACCAGTAATCAATATGCCCAATTTTGTGCGTTAAGAGAGCAGCTTTATCAGGAAGGGCTGTTTGATGAGTCTAGGAAAAAGCCACTGCCGGTTTACCCAAAGAAAATCGCTGTGGTGACTTCTGTAGACGGGGCGGCTTGGCATGATATGCAAAAAATATTTGCTCAAAAAATCCCGGCAGAAATTATGCTTCTGCCCTGCTCTGTTCAGGGAATAAATAGTGAGAGTTCTATTGTACAAGCCATTACTATGGCGGGAAAACGGTCTGATATTGACGTATTAATTGTCAGCCGCGGTGGCGGTAGCAAGGAGGATTTGGCAGTATTTAATACGGAAGGGGTTACTAGAGCGGTGTCGGAAAGCTCGCTTCCGGTGATTTCTGCTGTGGGCCATGAAATAGACTATACTTTGGTGGATTTAGCGGCGGATGTGCGTGTGCCTACACCTACAGCGGCAGCAAATATTGTTTTGCCTGATAAAGCTGTTGTTCGTCAACAATTATGGTCGATGAAAAATAGGCTCATTGCTGTGATGGCAGACTCTGTTACTTCGCAGTACGAGCATTTACAGGGATTGACAAGGGGATGTTCTATTCATACATTGTTGGCGCAGCAGAGATTGATATTGCAGCGAAGCTTGAGAAGATTATTGTTGCATATGGAAACAGTGAAAGAAGAAAAACAAATGCAGTTTCAAAAGCAGGCAATGCGGCTTTCTCTCTCAGACCCGATGCAAATACTTGCAAAAGGTTATGGCATTGCAAGCAAGCAGCTCTATGGCGTGCCAGTAAAAAGTATATCAGGGATTGCGGCAAAAGAATCCCTATATCTACAGATGATAGATGGTGTTATACACTGTAAAGTAGAACAAGTTGCATTAGCGGATGCAGTAGCTGTATTACAACAAAAGGGAAAAGAATGAGGAGATTAGCATGGCAAAGAAAAAAGACTTTGGCAGTATCTTAATGGAGCTGGAAGAGGTTATCGAGAAAATAGAATCCGGGGATTTATCCTTGGAAGATGCGTTAAAAGAATTTCAGACTGGGGTAGGCTTAGTAACAGCAGGAGAAAAGCAATTGCGGGATGCCGAAGAGGAAGTAAAAAAAGGCGAGGCCTTGATGGATTCGTTGTTTCCTGAGGGGGATTTATGGAAGTAGCAAGTTATTTTGCCCAAGTGCAGCAAGAGATAGAGGAAGTTTTAGCTCAGTTGTTGCAGGTAAAAGCATTGCCAGAAAGCAGACTTTATGAAGCTATGGGTTATAGTAGTCTGAATGGAGGCAAGCGGCTGCGTCCGGCATTATTCTGCGCTGTTCTTGATTTATTAGGCGTTGCTGATAAAAAGCCTTTTTTGCCTTTTGCTGCTGCTATCGAAATGATACATTGTTATTCGTTGATACATGATGACTTGCCTGCCATGGACAATGACGATTACCGGCGGGGACGACTAACTAACCATAAAGTATATGGCGAGGCAATGGCTATCTTAGCTGGGGATGGGCTTTTAACCTATGCTTTTCAGGTGATGTTGGGTGTGACGATTTCCGGGGTGTCGGCAGAGCGAGTATTGGCAGCTGCGAAGCTGATGGCGGATTGCGCTGGTCTCTCTGGTATGGTAGCAGGCCAAGCAGTAGATATTCTCAATGAAGCAAAAGCGCTGACGATAGGGGAGCTTGCTTATATCCACCGCAAGAAAACGGGTGCTATGATAAAAGGAGCCATTGGTTCGGCAGCAATTTTAGCCGGAGCGACAGAGGAACAAATAAAAGCATTGACAGTTTATAGCGAGCAGATAGGACTAGCTTTCCAGATAGCAGACGATATTCTGGATGTGGCGGGAAATAGTGAGGAAATCGGCAAGCCTGCGGGTAGTGATGATAAAAATGGCAGAGTGACTTATGCTTCTCTTTTAGGAGTAGAGGAAGCTTATGCTCGTGGAGAAGCGGCGATTGCCGATGCTGTTGGGGCGCTAAATCTTTGGGGGGCGGAGGCTGATTTGCTTCGTGGAATGGCCCGTTTTTGTTTGCAGCGAAGAAAATAGAGCAGGGTTTTATGACAAAACTTGAATAATCAAAGAAAATTTTGTACAATGAACAGTAACGGACTGTTTGTCTAAATAGGGGGTACAAAAAACATGGAAAAGAAGTATGACTTCAAAGCAATCGAAGAAAAATGGCAAAATAAATGGGAACAAGACGACCTTTATCATGTATGTGAAAATAGTGAAAAACCTAAATATTATGTTTTGGAAATGTTTCCTTACCCTTCGGGGAATTTGCATATGGGTCATGTGCGGAATTATTCTATTGGGGATGTTGTAGCCCGCTTTAAGACCATGAATGGCTATAATGTGCTGCACCCTATGGGCTGGGATTCTTTTGGTCTGCCTGCGGAAAATGCCGCTATCAAAAGAGGGGCGGAGCCTGCCAAATGGACCATTGAGAATATCGCCAATATGCGGCGCCAGCTCCATTCTATGGGGCTTAGCTATGACTGGGATAGGGAAGTGACTACTTGCCTGCCTGAGTATTATAAATGGACCCAATGGCTGTTTATCCAACTCTATAACAAAGGACTGGCCTATAAGAAAAAAGCGGCAGTAAACTTTTGCCCATCCTGCGCAACGGTGCTTGCCAATGAACAAGTGGTAGACGGCGGCTGTGAACGGTGCGGCACCTTAGTAGAAAAGAAAGATTTAGAACAATGGTTCTTTAAAACTACCGACTATGCCCAGCGGTTATTAGATGACCTAGAAAAGCTCCCTGGCTGGCCTGATAAAGTAAAAACCATGCAGGAAAACTGGATAGGCCGTAGTGAAGGGATGGAAGTAGTTTTCCACACAGAAGCCGGAGACGAAATGCCTATCTTTACCACGCGGGTAGATACCATTTTCGGTGTGACTTATATGGTATTGGCACCGGAACATCCGCTGGTAGAAAAACTTACCAAAGGTACTGCTTATGAACAGGCGGTAACAGCCTTTGTGGGTAAAGTAAAAAATATGTCTCAAATAGACCGGACTGCAACAGACCTGGAAAAGGAAGGGATGTTCATCGGGGCGTATGCTATTAATCCTGTCAATGGGAAAAAGGTACCTATCTGGATTACCAACTATGTGCTGATGGAATATGGTACTGGCGCTGTGATGGGGGTACCGGCCCATGATAGCAGAGACTTCGACTTTGCTACCAAGTTCGACTTACCGATTATAGAAGTGATTACCCCGGAAAAGGGTGTGGGCCATGAAACTCTGGCAGAAGTATATGAAGAAGATGGTTATCTGATTAACTCTGGAAAATTTGATGGCATGGCAAACCGAGCAGAAGGTATGTCGGCTATTATGGATTTTATTGAAGCTGAAGCTATGGGGAAACGAGTAGTGAACTATCGGCTTCGGGATTGGCTCATCTCTCGGCAGCGGTATTGGGGGGCGCCTATT
>CAMNVD010000036.1 GCA_946562005.1 uncultured Clostridia bacterium
TTATGAGCGGTATGACTATGGGGAAGGATTGTTAATCATTCGTCGTCAGTAGCTTGCAGCACAGGATGGGAACAATTGATGATGTGAGGTTTTATTTGTGGTTGTGATAAAGAAACCGGAGCTATTAGCACCGGCAGGAAACTTAGAAAAGTTAAAATTTGCCATTACCTATGGGGCAGACGCAGTTTACTTGGGCGGGGAAGCTTTTGGCCTGCGGGCGGGAGCCGGAAATTTTACCTTGGCTGATATGGCGGAGGGGGTCGCTTTTGCCCACGAGCGGGGCCGGAAGGTCTATGTAACTGTAAATATTTTTGCCCATAATCAAGATTTAGATGGATTGTCTGCTTATTTGCGGGCCATTGAAAAAATCGGTGTGGATGCTATCCTCGTATCAGACCCTGGTGTTTTTCAGATTGCCCAGGAAACGGTACCAGACTTGCCTATCCACATTAGTACACAGGCTAATAATACCAACTGGCGGGCGGCTATGTTTTGGCAGCAGCTTGGGGCGGAACGCATTGTGCTGGCTAGGGAACTTTCACTCTCGGAAATCAGTGAAATTGCAGCAAAATGTAAAGAAACTGGTATGGAAACGGAAATGTTTATCCATGGCGCCATGTGCATTTCTTATTCGGGACGGTGTCTCTTGAGCAACTTCATGGTAGGCAGGGACGCCAACCAAGGAGATTGCGCTCATGCCTGTCGTTGGCGTTATCGTATCCAGGAGGAGAAGCGGAACGGCGAATATATGGAGGTAGAAGAGGATTCTCGTGGTACCTACATTATGAATAGCAAAGATTTATGTTTGCTGGAATATTTACCGGAAATTATTTCTGCTGGGGTGGACAGCCTGAAAATAGAAGGCAGGATGAAAAGCCCTTATTATGTGGCAAATACGGTGCGGATTTACCGCACTGCTATTGATGCTTATTGCGCAAATCCGGAAGGCTATCAATATTGTCCGGAATGGAAGGAAGAGCTGGCTAAGGTTAGCCATCGGGATTATACTGATGGCTTTGCGCTGGGCAAGCCTGGTGCTGCCGCACACCGTTATGAGGATGGAGGATATTTGAGAAATTATTCTTTTGTAGGGTTAGTGCGGGACCAGGATGAGCAATATATCTGGGTGGAACAGCGCCATAAGATAAAATTAGGAGATACTCTAGAAATGATAACACCTGTAGGGGATGTGTATGAGTGGCAGGTAGTGCATTTGGTAGATAAAGATAAGAATCCTATTGAATCTACACCCCATGCGCAAATGCTTTATGGCATTCCTTGGCAGGGGCCGGTACCGGCTTGGTCTATTCTGCGGCAAAAAGATTTAAAATAAAAGTAAAAAAGAGGAGAGAATCGTTCATATGATAGATATCAAGGAAGCGTTAAAGCTGGCAGGAGAAAATGGTGTACGGGTGCGGGTAAATCCTAGTAACATTGACTTGTTGAATAAATTATTAGAAGGTTACGATAACCACTGTATGGTGACGACTTTGGATGCCCAAAGAGGCGATTTGGTGGTATGGTCTACTTCAGATACGAAACATGGGGTGATTAAGGTCCTGAAGGAAATGCCCTTTTTTGTAAAATTTTGTCCAGAAAATGATAGCTTGCAATAGTATTTAACAGGGAGGTTATTCCTGCTTTTATAGGAAAATTTGAAATTTTTCTATAAAGTGTTTATAATAGTATTGCTATGGTGAGGCGAGGCCGGCATAGCAATATAAAAACAAGAATAGATAAAAGGGGTGAAACAATGAATAAAAGAGCATTAAAAGCATTATGCATTGGGTTAGTTCTCTTGTTTTCATTGAGCATTTTTGCAGGGTGTTCCAGAGAAGAAATTGGTTATTACACGATGATGAAATCAATCGCAACCATGAAGGGCAGTGTAGAGGTTTCTTCTAATATGAAACTGGAAATTACTGCGGACGACCCGGAATGGCAGGAAATGGTCGGTTCTTCTGATATGGCGAAGGCTTTGTCCGGGATGCAAATCGTTGTGACAGAAAAAGCTAATCTAGACGATATGTCTGAAGAAATGAATGTGACGGTAATTATCGGCAACAAAGAAACCAATATCGGCACTATAAAATTAGTAGATGGTATCTTTTACTTTAACAACAAAGAAATGTTAAAGGCATTAAAAGGCGTGCTTCCTGTAGAAACCTATAATGCCGTGGAAAAAGCTACCCAGGGTAAAGAATGGCTTTCTGTTGACATGATGGAATTTGCTTTAGATAGGGATAATCCACTAGGTGGCAATTATAGTGAAGAAAGCCGTATGATTTTAGCGACTTATTTTGATTTTATGGATAGCCTTTGCCTGCGGGGATATCGTAACTATTCCTCTGGATTGGTACAAAAAACAGGTGATGGTTATCAACTTACTATGACGGATGAAGATTTGGCTAATTTTATTCGTACTGCTGGGTTATATGGTGTTGCCAATATTAAAGATGTCGGGGCTGCTTTAAAATCTTTCATCAACAATACTAGTGCAGAAGAAAGAGAATTGCTCTTTGGTACGGCTGATATTTCTACTGCTGATATTGATGAGTTTACTCGGGAAATAGTAGAAAACAAAGGTGAATTTAACGAAGCAATTGATGCCATTGCTTATTCCTTCGACCAATCCTTCTTGCCTCTTATCAAAGGTAGCAAATATGTCCAGACCATCGAAGGGACAGACGCCGGCTATCTGAATCAGGTAGATATGTCTTTGGTTATCAACGATGAAAACGGTGACAATGTGATTCGAGTTTCTGTAAAAGGTTCCAGTTCTACTAAACGAGTTTCTAATGTAAAAATCACAGCACCAGAGGATGTAATTACCTGGGATGCCATGAAAAAAGATATGCCTTCCAGTAAAGGTATCCGTATTTTCAATGACAAAAGCTATGTGATGAATGAAAAAATCGAATTAGCTGTGACTGCTATCCCTCAAGACCACAAATTTGGCTATATGTCTGATTTGTTAGAAAAAGATGGCTATCGTTATTATCCGCTACGTCAGATAGGTGAAGCCCTTGGCGAAGAAGTTGGCTGGAGTGATTCCGGTCAGACTGCTTATGTTGTTAATGATGCGGGCGCTCGTGTAAGCTTCACTGGTATCGAAAAAGATGGTACGATGTATATTAAAATCCGTGATTTTGAAAAAATCGGCTATAAAGTAGAATGGGATGAAGCAGCGCAAAGTATGTATATTTATCGCTAAAGATAAAACAGAAAGCAGGTATGTCAAGAAAGGATATACCTGCTTTTGTTTATGGTGAATACCGGGAATCTTAAGGAAAAGCTAACCAAAAAAGAAAAAATGTGATACAATAAAAAACAGTGGAAATTCAGCTGACGGAGAAAGGAAGGACGACCATGGGCAGAAGCGGCGGTGGTAGGCATTTTGGTGGTCGCAGCAGTCATCATAGTTCTCATTCTTCTCATCGGATGCCGGCAACAAGGTCAGCCTATCGTCCGTATCGCCATAGATTTTTTGGCAATAATGGGATGAATCATAATGATAAAATTCCTTCAAATAAGCAGAAAACCATTGCTATCTGGCTTTTCTTGATTTTTTGGTTTGCCGGGATAGGCGGTCTTTTATTTATTGACAGTGCGCCTGTTCCAGATATGAAGAGTACGATAGACCGTACGCCTTTGGCGGGACAAGTTCATAAGACCGGCTGGTATGAAGATAGCCTAGACTGGGTCATATATGAGTCTGTTCTCATTGACGGATTAGAATATTTTTATGAAAGAACAGGCGTTCAGCCTTATGTGCTTTTCGTGTCATATGATGACTCCTATTGGCAAGGAAACGATATTGATATTTTAGCGGTAGAGTCCTACTTAAATGATTATTATGAGAGTCATTTTACAGATGAGGGCCATTTGCTCCTAGCTTACTTTGCTAGTAAGGATGATAGTATTACAGAAATGGACGGTTCTTTTTATTATCTTTGCGGATATGAAGCGGATAGCATCATGGACGAGGAAGCCGTCGATATCTTTTGGACGTATTTAGAGCATTATTATCACAACACTTCTTATAATTTGGAGCAAATGATAGGGGGTACTTTTGCCCATACGGCGGATGTGATTATGGGGTCGTCAACATCTGTTTCTACAGAAAAATGGCATTGGCAAGATTATAGTAGCTTATTATTCATCATTCCGGCAGTTATCGTTGGCGTGCTGGTTTTGCTCATCCTACTTGCCCGCACTATCGGCAAGCGGGAGCAAAGGATGCTTTCGGAGACATCTTCAGATGTCTCTGCTGTAGCAGAAAGAAATGCCTTGGCTGAATCAACAGAAAGCAGGGAATTGCCTGAAAATGGCAGTGAAAGTGGCAATGAAAATGATAATATATTGAATATTTAATAAGAAATGAAGGCGTAAAAAATGATTGTAAAGACCAAAGAAGAATTAGAAGGATTGAAAGCCTCGGGCAGAGTGGTAGCCATCACATTACAGGAAATGGCTAGAGAATTAAAGCCAGGGGTAACGACTGCATACCTAGATAAAATTGCTGGACAAGTGTTGGCCTCTTATGGAGCCATTTCTGCACCGAAAAGCGAATATGATTTTCCTGGTATCACTTGTATCAGCGTTAATGATGAAGTTGCTCATGGCATTCCGGGACCTCGGGAATTGCAGCCGGGGGACTTGGTAAACTTAGATGTTTCTGCATCTTTAAATGGTTTCTTTACTGACCATGGTATGACGTTTATGATTCCACCTGCTGATAAAACAGGGGAGAAACTGCTCCTGGCTTCCCGTCGGGCATTAAAAAAAGCTATTTCGGTAGCCATAGCCGGAAATAAAATCAATCATATCGGTTACGTGGTGGAAACAGAAGCCAAGGCGTTTGGTTTTACTACCATACGTAATCTTTGCGGACATGGGGTTGGTAATGCGCTCCATGAAGAACCGTCGGATATTCCTAACTATTATGACCCTATGGATAAGCGTATCCTAAAGGCAGGGACTGTTCTTGCCATCGAAACCTTTGTAGGAGAAAAGGAATATTTTGTTGAGGAAGAAGAGGATGGGGGCTGGCTCTTAAAGACGCCGAAGCGTACCCGGGCTGCCCAGTTTGAACACACTGTTGTAGTGACAGAGGGAAAACCTATCATCGTGACCCAATTAGATGAAAAATAAAAATAATCAAAAAATCTATGGCTTGCTTCTATGGAGTCATAGATTTTTTATGTTTTATAAAGTTTTTTGTGCTACAATAAAACAAAAGAAAAAGTATGATAAAGAAAGGTTTTGCCCTTATGAAATATCGTGTTTTCATCGCAGAGGATGATAAAGCAATAGCTGCAGCTGTCAAATCTCAATGTGAGAATTGGGATTTGGCGGCTACCTGTGTAGAAAATTTTCATCATGTTTTGGAGGAGTTTGTAGCTTTTAAGCCTCATCTTGTTCTTCTGGATATTGGTCTACCTTGTTTTAATGGTTATCATTGGTGCAGTGAAATCCGGAAAATATCAAAGGTTCCTATTATTTTCCTTTCTTCTGCTGCTGATAATATGAATATCGTCATGGCTATGAATATGGGCGGCGACGACTTTATAGCGAAGCCTTTTGACCAATCTGTACTGATGGCAAAAATTCATGCTTTATTGCGACGAGCTTATGATTTTCGTAGTGAAGTATCTGATGTTCTAGCTCATCGGGGGGCAGTATTGGACGCTAATGCCCGTACGCTTATTTATGAGGGGGAGGAAATAGAGCTTTCTAAGAATGAATACCGCATCTTATTGATTCTTCTGGAGTCAAAAGGTAAGGTAGTCAGCCGAAGTCGCCTCATGGAGGGATTGTGGCAGACAGATTGTTTCGTTGATGATAACACGTTGACAGTGAATATTAACCGTTTACGAAAGCGTTTGGAGGGCATAGGATTAAAGGATTTTATTACGACTAAATTTGGCGAGGGGTATCTTATTGTATGAGAAAAGAAAATCAAATGGAGAGAGCTGTTTTTTTTCTCACATATTGTAAAGCACATCGAAAAGAAATGGTGCGTTTTTTTCTTTTTTGTTGTATTTTTGCAGCTGTCTTTTTTCTGTATCGGTTGCCTTTTGACGCAGTGCTTTACCCATCTCTGCTATGTGGCGGGTTAGGTGTTCTTTTTTTGTTGGCGGATTACCGCAAAGCCTATGTGCAGCATTGCCGTTTGGAAGAAATGTTGGCTTTGCCCGCAGAGGTAATGAATCGGTTTCCTGCTGCCGAAAATATGAGTGAGGTAGACTACCAGGCTATTATCAAAAAGCTACAGCAGGAACAACAAGAACTTGCCGCAAAATTAAATGGACAATATGAAGACTTGATTGCTTACTATACCACTTGGGTTCATCAGATAAAAATGCCTATTGCAGCAATGGGGCTATACCTGCAAAATGAGGATACGGATTTTTCCCATAGAATCGCAAGAGAACTGCATCGTATCGAGGAATATGTGGAAATGGTTTTAGTTTATCTAAGGCTAGATGCAGCAGAAACAGACTATGTCATTAAAGAGCTGGATTTGGATAGAATCATAAAAGACGCTGTGAAGAAATTTTCTATTCAATTTATTGAGGGAAAAATCAGTTTAAATTATATGCCAATAGAGGCTACGGTAATCAGTGATGAGAAGTGGTTGACTTTTGTTATTGAGCAAGTTTTATCTAATGCGTTGAAATATACAATCGAAGGCGGAACCATTGAGATTTCTTTATTATCGCCAAAGACTATGTGTATTGCCGACAGCGGCATGGGGATTGCTCCGGAAGATTTGCCTCGAGTCTTTACGAAAGGCTATACAGGGTACAATGGCAGAGAGCATAAGCGGGCAAGCGGCATTGGGCTCTTTCTTTGTAAAGAGATTTGTACTAAGCTAGGGCATGAAATCACGATTTTCTCTGTAGTAGGCGTGGGGACAAGGGTGTATATTGATTTACAGCAGCAGCCATTAGCCGTAGAATAACTTCTTACGAAGATGTAAGAAATACATGAGGAAATGTAAGGCAATGCGATGTTATTACATTTCCTTTTTTGTCATAATAAAGGCAGACCATATGCAGAATAAGTATGAGGAGGTTATGACAGCATGACTATTTTAGAAGTAACGGGGCTGCGAAAGACATATACTACTCGCTTTGGCGGTAATAAAGTAGAAGCATTGAAAAATGTAAATTTCTCAGTGAATCAGGGAGAGTATGTTGCCATTATGGGGGAGTCAGGGTCTGGGAAAACGACACTCCTAAATATTTTGGCGGCGTTAGATAAACCTACAGCTGGTAGCGTTATCTTAGACGGGCAGGATTTAACAAAAATTAATCAAGCAAAGGCGGCCGCTTTTCGTCGGAATAACCTGGGCTTTGTCTTTCAAGAGTTTAATTTATTGGATACCTTTACCTTAGAGGATAATATTTATCTGCCGCTGGTATTAGCGGGAAAAAGCTATGGTGAAATGTCTCAGCGGTTGGCGCCCATAGCGGAGCAGTTGGGCATTTCCGGTCTCTTGAAAAAATACCCTTACGAAGTATCTGGTGGACAAAAACAACGGGCGGCAGTGGCTCGGGCCATTATCACCCATCCCAAGCTGGTATTGGCGGACGAACCTACCGGGGCCTTAGACTCAAAAGCTACAGATGAACTGTTGCGGTTATTCAGCGCTATTAACCAAGGTGGAGAGACTATTCTTATGGTAACTCACTCTGTAAAGGCGGCAAGTCAGGCAAAACGGGTGCTATTTATCAAAGACGGCGAAGTATTTCATCAGATTTATCGGGGCGATGCCACTAGCGAACAACTTTATCAGAAAATATCTGATACCTTGACCATGCTTGCAACAGGCGGTGAAGGACGATGAAAAAAAGTGTTTATCTGAGACTTGCCGTAGATGGTATCCGTAAAAATCGCAGGCTTTATTTGCCATATATGCTTACTGGTGCCGTTATGATGATGATGTTTTATATTTTAGCATTTTTGGCAACATCTCCAATGTTGTCTCATATGCGGGGTGGCGTAACGTTATCAACTATTTTACCTATGGGAACGAGTGTCATCGCTATCTTTTCTTTACTTTTTCTTTTTTATTCCCAGTCCTTTCTGATTCGGCAGAGGAATAAAGAGTTTGGTCTTTATCATGTATTGGGCATGGATAAGTGGAACATTTGCCGCATTCTTTTCTGGGAAAACCTTTTGGTAGCGGTATGCTCTATAGCTTCCGGCATTGCTTTAGGCGTTGCTTTTTCTAAAATAGCGGAGGTTTGTTTATTAACAATTTTGCAGGAAGAAATCAATTATAACCTTCGTGTGGGGATGGGTGCCCTGATAGAGACAGTTCGTATTTTTGGTTTGATTTATTTGTTGCTGTTTGTCTATGCTCAAGTACGGGTATATTGCTCTAATGCGTTAGCATTATTGCTCAGTTCCCAAACGGGAGAGCGTCCACCCAAAGGCAATTGGTTCTTTGCGCTAGTGGGGGCTGTTGTTTTAGGATTTGCTTATTATTTAGCGGTAACTATCCAGCATCCGTTGCAGGCATTTTTAACCTTCTTTGTTGCTGTGATTATGGTAATCATCGCTACTTATTTGTTGTTTATTACGGGTTCAGTTGTGTTTTGCCGTATGCTACAAAAGAATAAAAATTATTATTACAAGCCGAATCATTTCATTTCTGTATCTTCTATGGTCTACCGTATGAAGCGAAACGGCGCAGGCTTGGCCTCTATCTGCATTTTAAGCACGATGGTATTAGTGACGCTTTCCAGCACCGCCAGTCTTTATCTGGGTATGGAAGACAGCATTAACGATATGTGTCCCTATGATATCAATGTGGAAATCACCCTCTATGAGCCGGAAGTATTTCAGGCAGAAACTTTTGCTGCCTATCGCCGTATTGTTGCCGATACCGGTGTGCAGCAGGTAGCCCAACGGGAATATCCAATGGGGGAAATCTTGGGGGTTAATAGTGATGACGGCATTTTCTTTGATATGGAAGTGCTGCATGATTTTTCTCCTAATTCTTATGGGAAGCTAGTGAATGTGCGTTTGCTGCCTTTGGCGGACTACAATCGGATTATGAAAGCAGAGGAAACACTGGAGGCGGGCGAATGTCTTCTCTACAGTATGGAAAAACCATATACAAACCATACCTTTGCCATCGGCCATAGCCAAACATTACAGGTGCAAAAGGTTCTATCAGAATTTTTTGCTGAAGGCAGAAGTACTGTAGAGCTAGAACCTGCTATCTATTTGGTGGTAAAAGATTTGGATACGGTGCGGGATGTCGTAGTCGCCGCTAATGAAGAAGCGGGGAATAGTGTTGGCAAATTAATCTGGAAATACGGTTTTGATACAGATTTGCCGGAAAAAGAACAAACCGACTTTAGCCGTAAGCTGGGAGATTCTGTTCGTACCTTTTTCTATGATGCAGACAATCAGCTGATTACTGGTTATTCTTATGGTGTTGACAGCAAGGCCGCCAATCGGGAGGATTTCTTAAATGTGTATGGTAGTTTGCTTTTCGTGGGTGTTATGCTTAGTAGTGTCTTTGTATTTGCTGCTGTTTTGATTATTTACTATAAGCAAATTTCCGAAGGTTATGAAGACCAATCCCGCTTTGAGATTATGCAGAAGGTGGGCATGACCAGAAAAGACATTCGCAAAAGCATTAACTCGCAAATTCTCACAGTATTTTTTCTGCCGTTAGTTTTTGCCGGACTTCATTTGGCCTTTGCCTTTCCCTTAGTATTTAAGATTTTGCAGCTGTTAAAGCTACGGGATGTGACGCTATTGGCTATGGTAACGTTCTGTTGTTTCTTGGTGTTTGGGGTATTCTATGCTGTTGTTTATAAATTGACAGCAGGTGCGTATTATCGCATCGTCAGTGGTCTGCAGAAATCATAAAAGAAAAGACACCCTATCAAACAGGGTGTCTTTTCTTTTATGATTTTTTACAATATTATCTAGCTAGCGTGCGGCTTCTCTCGGCAATAGGAACTCGTTGCCTTGTTTTCTTAGGGGCGGAGGTTAAGTTTAGCAGTCTCACTGTAATATAGGCTGCAAAGGCTGTAATCGTTACCAAACTGACTTTTGACAAGAGATTCCCCATGATAGGAATATCATTTGCCGCCAACGGTAATAGTGATACGGCAAGACAAAGCAGGCCATTGGCTAAAGGCAGCAGCGGATAACGATGCCCTGCAATGAAAGAAACCAAGAGGGAGGAAAGATAAATGTCCAAAAGGTAAACGACGGTTGCTAATGTCTGAAAATGTTCTATTTTCCATTGAAAGAAATAGGCAAGGGTTCCTAGGAAAAAGACGGTTATGCCCAGAAAGATAGCGTCTATGAGAAAACCTGCTATGAGAATGGGAACGGGCCGGATTTTGCGGGTTCCTTTCTTACTTTTCGGTAGATGATGTTGGTGTTCTTGATTTTTCATGGAATGGTTCCTCTTATATATAAATTAGTGATAAAGTATGGTAAAATATACGATAAGATATTTTATAAATCAGAAGTAAACTTTCTGGCTATGAATAGGAGATTTATTATGGAACAATTTGTTCTCTATAATTGTGTCAATGCAGACCCACTTTTTTTATTATATCAAAAGGGGCAGGTA
>CAMNVD010000037.1 GCA_946562005.1 uncultured Clostridia bacterium
CAGCTGTCTGCACATAGTCTTTGCTCACCCAGCCAATCTTGCCATCAGTAAGAACGATTTGATACCAACCATTTTTTTCTTGCAATGCCGTAAAGACTTCGCCTTGAGATACACTACCTACCTTAGCAAAATTCGTACCTGCATCACTGCGCACATTCAGAGTTTGTGTATCCACAGTAAGTTGCGTCGCCGCAAAAGCTTGTCCGCCGATGAGTAAAAGACCAGCCGACAGCGCTATAGCGCACATGGCTTTTCCCATCCAATGAGTATATTTATACTTAAAAACAAATTGTTTCTGATTTTTTTTGTTTTCCATTCCTTGACAAATCCCTCCTTTAAACAAACATATTCTTTTAATTCTCTGAAAAAAACAACTTTCCTGCCATAAAAAAAGAAATACCCTCGAAAAACAAGAGTATTTCTTTTGTTCTGCCAATATTTTCTAAAATTTCAGGATTTTTTCAGGAATTTTTTTCAGTTTCCGGTCTGAATCGGTACAGAGATATCCACTTGCCCAGCCAAGGTCTCCACAACCCGTCCCTCTACCAATATCTGCACTTCTTTAATAGAGGAGAACTGCTCCAGCGTTTGCACAATGGCCGCCACCGTCATCATTTCACCATTTTTATCCTTGGATTGGTTTTCCATAATGGATTTATTAAAGTCTACAATACAACAGCCATCCTCTTTGATATTGATATCCCGCAATGCTGTTCCAGCAGGCACAGCTCCTTGTAGTTCGTTGTTTTGCGGTCCCTGAAGCAGCGCATTTATTGTTGCCCGTGCGATGCCTTCTTCTTTTGCGATTGTTCTTTTTTCCGCCACCAGCGCCTCTCCCTTAGCATCCGCAAAATACAATGCCACCTCTACTGTTTCAGAAGTAGAAACCATTTGTGTACTATTTGTTTCCGGCTGCCCAGACGGCGGTAAATAGAGTTGATTACCAGAAACAGTTTGCTGCTGCTCCCCTTTTACTGCCTGGGTTTGCGCAGTTTTCCATTGTTGTATTTTTTCGATAGGGGCACAACCACTAAAAAATAGTAAACACAGAACGCCCCAACAACTAATCAGCAGCCATTTTCTACTTAAATTTCTTTTACCATCATTTTGTTTCACTCTTTGCCCCTCCATCTGCAAATGCCTTTATGCATCATATATATGACGAGCCTGCCTATTTAGAACAGGCCAAGCCAACCTTTTCTGCCAAGCATTACAGTAGCCCGACTCATCGCTTTATGTTATACTATTATTTATAAACAGCTGTTCTTCAGCAAAAGGAGGTTTCATTATGTTCAAAAATCCTTTTCAGAAAGAAAAATCTACTGCCATAGACCAGACCTTTCCGGTTACGTTACATCTAAACGCTCGCTTTCAGCCTAAGCACCGCCATGAGTTAGAAGATGCATTGGAAGAAATTTTATCAGCAAGAAATCTCGGAGAAATAACCGGTGGCGGCACTATGCAGATGCCATCAGGAGAGATTTCTTCTTGTGATATTGAACTAGATTTGCAAGGTAATCCCCCTGAAACATTGGCAACACTAACCCATATTCTGGATACCATCGGCATTGCTAAAGGCTCCAAGCTAATCTGGCAAACAGAAGCAGACACCACAGCAGAACAGTCCGTCGGTACTTTGGAAGGATTGGCTATCTATCTTAACGGTACTGACCTAGCAGCAGAGGTATACGAGACCTGCGATATTAACGAAGTCATCCAACAGCTAGAAGCCTTGCTAGGGGCATTAGGCAGTCTTTATAGTTGGTGGGAAGGGCCAGAAAACACAGCTTTATACTTTTATGGAACCTCCTATGGCAAAATGCTTGCCGCCATCGAGCCATTTTTACAAGAACATCCCCTCTGCCAAAAATCTATCGTCAAGCAAATCGCATAATAAAAAAGACGCTATTCCTAATAAGAATAACGTCTTTTTATTTTTCTATTTTTACTATTTACTTAAGATTTCTTTTAATGCAGCAATAAACCGTTGGTTTTCTTCCGGAAGACCTATGGTTACCCGCAAGTAAGTCGGCATCCCAAAAATATCCCCCGTCCGCACAATGACGCCTTTTGCCATCAATGCCTGGAATACTTCTTTTCCATCTCTCTCCACATCTACCATAATAAAATTGGCATGGGTGGGAATATATTTTAATTCCATCTGCTGAAATTGGTCGTATAAATATTTTTTCCCTTCGTGATTGATTTTGCGGCTTTGTTCCACATGAGTAATATCCCCCAATGCGGCTACTGCGGCAGCCTGAGCCATCTTATTAACATTAAAAGGCTCGCGAGTCCGTTCTATCATCGCAATGGTTTCTGTAGCAGCAATGCCATATCCCACTCTTAATCCAGCTAACGCATAAATTTTTGAAAAAGTCCGCAATTCAATCACATTGGGATATTTGATTACATAAGTACTGCCCGACTCATACTGTCCATCATCCTCTGCATATTCCGCATAAGCAGAATCAAAAACGACTAAAATATGGTCAGGTATCTGGGCGATAAAAGCATTAACTTCTTGTTTGCTGACCATAGTTCCAGTGGGATTATTGGGATTGCAAATAATGATAACTTTGGTTTTTTCTGTGATAGCCCCAATCATAGCGCCCAAATCAAAGCGATAATCTTCCGTTAGCGACACAGAAACAATCTTCCCGCCCATTAAATGGGTAGCAAAAATATATTCAGAGAAGCTAGGTGAACCGATAATCACCTCATCATCAGGATTTACATAAGTTTCAGCGATAAGCTTAATCAGCTCATCAGAACCATTCCCCACAATAATATTTTCTGTTTGGATATTATACTTTTTTGCGATGGTGTCTTTTAAATAATAACTGCTACCATCAGGATAAATATGCATATCTTGCATAGCCTCTATCATAGCGCTTTTTGCTGCGTCAGAAGGCCCTAGGGGATTTTCATTTGACGCCAATTTGATGACATCTTCAATACCCAACTCCCGTTTTACCTCATCAATAGGCTTTCCAGGCACATAAGGCTTAATACTCATAATGCTATTACGATTTTTTACTGTCATATCTTTTCCTCCTATGCAAACCCATGTTTCACAAATTATAACTGCATAATTTCCGCATCACAGAATAATCTGATACCTTTTTCCCTTAGAACGTTGATACCCTTTTCTGTGTCGTCCAAACGTAAGACATTTAGTACCCGACGAGGACCGCCGCTCATGCCAAAAGCATAGAGATATTCTACATTAACATCGGCAGCATCTAGCACAGCAAGGACATCTGCAAGGGCGCCTGGCTGGTCCGGGATTTCCACCGCTATAACTTCTGTCATACTTACCGTAAACCCATAGGCCTGCAAAAGCTCATAAGCTTTATCAGGATGATTTACCACAAACCGTAAAATACCAAAGTCAGTAGTATCAGCAATGGACAATGCACGCAAGTCAATACTAGCCTCCTTAAGACATCTGGTCACCAAGGATAGCCGACCTTTTTTATTTTCTAAAAAAACAGAAATTTGTTTAATCACGTCCATTCCCTTGTACCTCGCATCCTTCTATCTCCACCCACATTTAACACTGTGTTTTCTATAAACTCTATTCTACACCTTTTTTTCTTATTTTCACAGTAAAATTTATCCCTACCAGAAAATTTTTTCCAAAATCCACTATACATAAAACAAAATCTAACGGGAATCATAGAAATGAATCCACGAAAGGAGGAAAAAATAATGGCTGAAAAAAGAGGTTTAACCACTGTAGAACAAAGAGCAAACAACTGCACCAACAAAACTACAAACAAAACCAGTAACAATACAACAAACAAAACATCTAACAGCACCAATAACAAAACCACAAACAAAACTACCAATAACTGCTGCGACTAATAAGACCCTTTCTGATAAAACTAGCAGTCAGGTTATCTGCCGCAAAGAAATAGAGAATAAAGGTACTACCATAAGGTAACTACTATTTTTTATTTTTCTGCGGCAAAAACAAGATGTCATAACAAAAAATAAGAATCATCATCAAGAGGCTTCAAACAATTTTTCGCCTTCCTATGTGATGGTTCTTATTTTTTTACATAATTTTATAGTTTATTATCCATTGTCATTCTGAGGAATGCAATAACGAAAAGTCTTTTTAGATCCTTCGGCTTCGCTCAGGGTGACAATAAACGATACTTTATGCCCCACTGTCATTCTGAGAAATTCTGAGGAATATAGTGACGAAGAATCTTTTTAATACTTATCTAGGTCATCCTCTTCCCCACTATTAATTTCTTTGATTCGTTCCCCTAGGATAAATAGGGATACCCCAATAAAGGATATAGGGAAAATGCCGCCAATGAGCTTTGCCGCCACCGGCATATCCGGCATCATATAACACCCCAAAAGCCAAAATAAATAATACGCAATCAATAGTATCGTAATAATGAGTGGCGCCGTGATTCTTTTATCCATCGTTGCCTTCCTTCTTTCGTTATGATGGTCTTAGTATAACATATTTTGCTTCACTTTCGCTGAAAATGAATCAAAGCATTACCGCTAAATCTTCACCTAAAAAACACAAAAACATCATCTTCTTATCAAATCTCTTTTTTATAATTGTATCACAAATAAATGTATTATAAAAAGAAATGATGAGAGGAGAATGCTATAATGAAAAATTTGCTTTTTCTCACAAAAAAAAACCATCAAAAAACAGAGGAAAAGGACACAAGCACAACAGAGCAAGTTTTACCTGCCAGCCAAAGACAAATAAAGAAAAGGAAAACCTGGTACTTACTAGGTAGCGTGCTTCTAGTTGGCACACTTTTTATAGGCGCAACACACCTCTTTCCGGCTGAGGGCAAAGAAGACATCCAGACAGCCCGCGTTCAACAAGGCAATTTATCCGTAACGATTACTGGGTCTGGGACTTTAGAACCATTAGAATACTATGAAATCACCCCTCTGGTAAAAGGAGAAATCCTTGCCGACTACATCACAGAAGGACAGCAAGTATCTAAAGGCGACGTACTTTATCAAATAGATACAGCAGACATGGAAAACACCATCGCCAAAAACCAGTTATCCCTGGAAAAAGCGCAGATTTCTTATAACGAAGTCGTAAAATCTGCCGCAGATTTACAAGTAAAAGCAGAAACAAGCGGTACCGTCACCACTCTTTTAGTCAAAGAGGGAGATAATATTCAGGCTGGCGCACAAATCGCTGAGATAACTAATACAGACCAAGGACTGGTAAAAGTCTCTTTCCTACCCTCTGCCGCAGAGACTTTTTATGTAGGCCAACAAGCCAACATTTTACTCCAGGGCAGCTTCGCAAATCTTACAGGTACCGTCAGCCGTATTTCTAGCGGTCAACGTATTTTGGATGATTTTGTCGCAGTAAAGGACATCGAAATCACTATTGACCAGCCGGGAAATATTGCAGAAGGCCAAGAATGTCTCATCACTATTGGTGACTTAAGCAGCCCTTATAACGGCGTCTATTATCCCGGAGAAAAAACTTATATCACCGCCAAAACCAGCGGTGAAATCAAAAAACTACATATCGGCACTGGCGATAAAGTCGCAACGGGCAATGTCGTAGCAGAGCTTACCAGCGATACCGTAACAAACAACCAGAAAAACAGTAGCATTAGTCTACAAGAATCAAAGCTTTCACTAGCAAATACCCAAGACCAGCTAGATGACTATAAAATCACCGCTCCCATTGCCGGCACTGTCATCCAAAAAAATTCCAAAGCCGGGGATAATTTAGATAACAGCGATAAGACAGTAATGGCTGTCGTTGCAGATATGAGTAAGATGATTTTCACCATAGACGTAGACGAATTAGATATTTCTCAAATCTCTGTAGGGCAAACGGTAACCATCACTGCTGATGCGCAGCCCGATAAAACATATACCGGTGTGGTGGAAAATATCAGTCTCATTGGCACAGCCTCCAACGGTGTAACCTCTTACCCGGTAGAAGTAGCCATTGCAGACTATGACGGATTATTGCCTGGTATGAATGTAGACGCCTCTATTGTGGTAGAGGCAAAAGAAAATGTACTAATGATTCCCAGCTCTGCCCTTTACCGTGGCAACTGGGTGGCCATTCAGGGCACAGCGCCGGAGGACAACGATAATATAGTAAAACCGGAAAATGATGATAAAATACCTGGTAAACCTAGCAAAGCCCCCGCCCCCACCAATATCCCTAGCGGCTTTTCTGCGGTACAAGTAGAAACAGGCATCAGCAATGACGATTACATCGAAATCACTAGCGGCCTTTCCCTGGATGATGTGGTGTATCTAAACCAAACCGTCACATCTAATAACAACAACAAAACGATGATGAGCGGTATGCCAGGTGGCATGGGCGCCATGGGCGGCGGTATGCCCAGCGGCAACGGCGGCCCGCCTTCTGGTGGCGGGACGCACAGCAGACAGCCATAAAAGGAGGTACCCATCCATATGATAGAACTTCGTTCCGTTTACAAAATCTATTTTCCTGGTAGTGAAAATGAAGTGCGAGCCTTGGACGGTATCAATCTTCGTATAGATGAAGGAGAATTTGTCGCCATCGTCGGAAAATCTGGCAGCGGCAAATCCACCTGCATGAATATTATCGGCTGTTTAGATGTACCGACCAGCGGTGAATATTTCATCGACAGTACTCCGGTGTCAAACCTATCAGAAGACGACCTTGCTCGCCTCCGCAATAAGACTCTGGGTTTCATCTTCCAGCAATACAACCTAATCAGCAAATTATCGGTAGAAGAAAATGTAGAACTGCCCCTGCTTTATGGCGGCATACCGCCGGAAGAACGAAAAATCCGTATTACCCAAGCGCTAGAAAGGGTGGGTCTCGCTGAACGAATCCATCACTATCCTAATCAACTTTCCGGCGGACAACAGCAACGAGTATCGATTGCCCGAGCCCTAGCCTCCCGCCCCCATATCATGCTAGCAGATGAACCTACCGGCGCATTGGACTCCAAAACCAGCATGGAAATATTACAATTACTACAGGAGCTCAATAAAGAAGGCAATACCATCGTTCTTATTACCCATGATAATTATATCGCCACCTTTGCCCAACGCATCATCCGTATCCAGGATGGAAAAATTATCTCCGACCAAAAGAACGAACCAAAACAAGAAACTAATCAGGAGGCGATGGCAGATGGGCATTAAACAATATTTCTCCCTGGCCTTAAAGAGCCTACGTACCAGCAAAATGCGTTCTTTTCTTACCATGCTAGGTATCATCATCGGGGTCGCAGCTGTCATCGTCCTTGTCAGCCTTATCGGCGGTATGTCCAGTGAAATCACCGCCCAGTTTGAAGGCATGGGTACTAATCTCATCACTGTGAATCTAATGGGACGAGGCAATAGTAACCGTACTGTTTCTGTAGATGATATGGAAAGCCTAGTAACAGAACATCCAGAGCTATTCTCTGCGATGTCTCCCACCGTCTCCATAGGCAGCACCACTATTAAATATGGGGCGGATACCACTACCTCCTCCTGTCAGGGCGTCAATGAATATTATGGAGAGATTCGCAATTATCAAGTAGCCCAAGGCCGTTTCTTAAGCTACAACGATGTAAATGGACGGAAAAAAGTCTGTCTTATCGGCAGCTACCAATGGCAAGAGTTATTTAGCGGGGGCGATGCAATCGGCGAAACTGTAAAAATCAATGGTGAACCCTTTCTTGTTATTGGCATTTTAGAAGAAAAGGATGATAGCTCCGAAGGCAGCAGTGATGATATCGTCATGCTTCCCTATACAACAGCTAGAAGCTTAGGCTCTTATGCCCGAGTCAGCAGCTACTGTTTTTCTGCTCAGGATGGTACGTTAGTAGACCAATGCATCACCCAGCTAGAGCGCAAGCTATATCAAGCCTATAATAGTACAGACGCTTATCGAGTCACCAGCCAAGCAGAAATGCTAGAACAAATGAACGAGCTCACTGGCACGATGTCTTTAGTATTAGTCGGTGTAGCTGGTATCTCCCTTTTAGTCGGCGGTATCGGCATTATGAATATTATGCTAGTCTCTGTCACGGAGCGTATCCGTGAAATCGGTATCCGTAAATCCTTAGGCGCAAGGAAGCGGGACATTATGGGGCAATTCCTCATTGAATCCGCCACTACCAGCGCTTGTGGCGGTGTTATCGGCATCCTATCCGGTATCGCCCTTGCTTATGGCTGCGGCGCTCTCTTTCATATGTCCATAGCACCTTCGGCTTCGGCTATTTTATTAGCTTTCTCCGTATCCGTGCTGATTGGCATTTTATTCGGTTATCTGCCGGCAAATAAAGCAGCTAAACTAATCCCTATTGAAGCCTTACGGCAACAATAGTTTACATAGATTTTAGAGTCTACTGGACTCCTACCTTCATCACTCCTTATTTACCGCAGTGAGAAATCCCGCTCATCTTCCCACCAAACAAGATGAGACGGGATTTCTTTTTCTTAAGAATTCTTAAATTTTGCTAGTATTTCTTCCTAAATGTGCTATAATGAAAAAAAACTTAAGGAGATGCAGAAAATGATTTTAGTAAATACTGATTACATTACCGGCAAAAATCTAGAAATGTTAGGCCTGGTAAAAGGAAGCACGATTCAAAGCAAACATATTGGCAAAGATATTACGCAAGGTTTTAAAACATTAGTAGGCGGTGAATTAAAAGCCTATAACGATATGATGAACGAAGCAAGAGCATTGGCCACCAAAAGAATGACGGAAGAAGCAGAACGATTAGGTGCTGACGCCATCGTTAACATCCGCTACTCCTCCTCCGCCGTGATGGCAGGCGCCGCAGAAGTCATCGCTTATGGCACTGCTGTTAAATTCATTTAATTTGATATATTGAAATAATTTTCTATTCTCGCCTAGAGATAAAAAAGCAGGTCAGACTATTTTAGTCCGACCTGCTTTTTTATCTCTATTTCCAATGATTTAGCTTTGGTAATTGTGTCTCAAAATAAGAACGAGCCTGTTCTGGCGTCCATTCCTTGCTCTCCATATGCGCCACCATAAAATCTATCAACTGCTCCATACTAGTATAAGCAAATTCTCCGTCATGGTAGCACCATTTACAATATTCTTCATTAAAGGCGCCGTCTGTCTCCTTACTGATGGTATCATCATCTAGCGGCATACCACAGCATTGACAAATAAGCTTGCGAGGCGAGCCCAAAAGCGTATTAATAGAAACATCGAATAGCTTGGATAATATTTTCAACGTGTCTGTATTTGGTATCGTTTCTCCATTTTCCCAGCGGGATACTGCTTGCCGGGTAACATAAGTCTTCTCTGCTAATGCCTCCTGAGATAAACCATTTTTCGTTCTTAAACTTAAAATAATATCTTTCGTATCCATATTTATCATCTCCTCATCATCATTGTAGCACGGCCATTTTTCAGAGCCAAGCAACCAGCTGTTGCTATTGCCCGTCAGAGTGTTCTAAGGAAGAAGCTTCCGCTACAATCCCCAGATACGGCAAAGACCGATACCGCTCCCCAAAGTCCAGTCCATAGCCCACTAGAAACTTGTCCGGCACCGTAAAGCCTGTATAATCAGGAATAATATCCATCTTCCGCCGAGAAGGCTTATCCAAAAGGGTACAGATACCACAAGAGGCTGCCCCCCGCTCCAACAAATGCTGTTTTAAGTGATACAGGGTAAATCCTGTATCTATCATATCCTCTACCAAAAGAATATGACGCCCTGAGACATCCGCCAACAAATCCTTCTGAAAGGTAAGTATGCCCGAGCTCTCAGTACCCATGCCATAGCTAGATACCTGGATAAAATCTATCTCTGGGTCGATAGA
>CAMNVD010000038.1 GCA_946562005.1 uncultured Clostridia bacterium
GAAACTTCTTCCTTCTAGGGGCGAGCTTGTTTTTCTATGCTTGGGGAGAGCCAGTGTTTGTCTGGCTGATGGTTGCCTCTATCTGCTGGAATTATCTGATAGGACGGATGTTAGGCCACTACCAAAAATTACAAGCTAGCAAAAGAGAAAGAATTTGGCTATGCCTAGGCGTTTTAGGAAATCTCAGTTGCTTATTTTTATTTAAATATACTGGTTTTATTATAGAAAATATTAATGCTCTTTCTGGTTGGTCTTGGACGGTTCCTGCACTGTATCTGCCGGTGGGGATTTCCTTTTTTACATTTCAGGCGTTGTCGTATTTAGTCGATGTTTATCGTCGGCAAGTGCTCGTTCAGGAGCGAATCATTGATTTAGGGTTGTATATTGCTTTTTTTCCTCAGTTGGTAGCAGGGCCCATTGTGCGTTATCAATCAGTTGCTGCGCAGATAAAAATGAGGCAGGAAAATGGGACTGATTTTTGTATGGGCTTTACTCGTTTCCTTTGTGGGCTGGGAAAGAAAGTGTTGATTGCTAATGAGGTGGCGGTGGTCGCTGATAAGGCTTTTCATATGCCTACTACAGAGCTAACGGTGGGCTTTGCCTGGTTGGGGGCAGTAGCCTATAGTTTGCAAATTTTCTTTGACTTTTCTGGTTATTCCGATATGGCTATAGGTTTAGGGAAAATGTTTGGTTTTTCCTTTGTGGAGAATTTTCGTTTTCCCTATATGGCGTCATCTGTGACGGATTTTTGGCGGCGGTGGCATATTTCCCTTAGCAGTTGGTTTCGGGATTATGTCTATATTCCTTTGGGCGGTAGTAGGGTCCATCCGTTGCGTTGTTATTTTAACTTGTGGCTCGTTTGGCTCTGTACTGGTATTTGGCATGGAGCAGATTGGTCTTTTCTTCTCTGGGGGATGTGGCATTTTGCTTTTTTGTTGCTAGAGAAGGTTTTCCATATGGAGCAAAAAGTCCCAGCGGTGTTTTGCCATCTTGGTACTTTATTGGTGGTGTTGGTGGGCTGGGTGTTTTTTAGAGCTGTGAATATAGAGAGTAGCATCTCCTACTTACAGACTATGCTTGGTTTTGCTGTTTCTCATTGCTATTGGGTCAAATTATTTATTGTGGTCTGGTATGTCATGGGGAAAAATCCTATCTCTTAGCTGGGTAGGGGATAATGACTCTTTTAACGATGTGCTCTTTGGTAAACAGCAACTGGTTTCTTTGAATGGCGGTTGGCACCATTTATTGCGCACTACTGTCATTCGGGATGCAGATGTAAACCAAATAGTAATAAAGACCCAGGATGGTAGTATTACCTCCATGGTGTGGGAATATGATATGACAGAACCAGCTGAATGCGTTGCTGACTTTGCTCAGTGGTTGACAGCAAAAGATATTGATTTCTGTTATATCCAAGCGCCGTATAAAATCTTACCGGGCTATACCAAGGTGCCTGTGGGGATTACGGATTATTCAAATGAAAATGCCAATCAGCTGCTTTCCCTTTTAGCGGAAAAAAAAGTGGATTATATAGATTTAAGAAGGGAAATCCAAAAAGAAGATAAAGATAGAAAAGGTCTTTTTTATCGTACTGACCATCATTGGCAGACAAAAACTGCCTTTTGGGCTTATAGCAAAATCGGTAGTATGCTGGTAGAACAATATGGCTGGAAAATTCCAGCGCAGATGTTAAGTCTGGAGGATGGCTATGATATTACTTCTTATCCGCATAGCTTCTTAGGTTCTCAAGGAAAACGGGTCGGAAGGCTTTATATCGGAGTGGACCAATATGATTACATTGCACCTGTTTTTGATACAGATTTTGCTGTAACCATTATGAAAGCAGATGGTTCTGTGCGGGCGCAGTCGGGGAGCTTTACTGAGGCCTTCGTGTATGAGCCTCTTTTATCTAATACTGCGGATGTGGAAAGCAATAAATATGCCTGTTACTTCGGGGGCGATTATCCTGAGGTAGTGATAAAAAATAATTTAGCCCCAAATGATAAGAAAGTTCTCATTATTAAGGATTCCTTTGCCCTTCCTTTTACTGCCTTTCTTGCCAATAGCTGTGAGGAAATTCATATGCTAGACTTACGCTATTTTACTGGGGCAGTGGAGGATTACATCAACACATATGAGCCGGATATGGTGCTGATGTTATATAACCCTTCTTCTTTTGGCAGTAAGCAAATGTTTCAAATCCTATCAGAATCCTAATCCGTTTGTTTGTTGGCTGCCTGCTGCCAAGTATCTAATAGCAGTTTTATGCCTTGGCGGATTTTTTCCGAGGAGAGGCCGCTATAGCCTAAGACTAGGGTGTTTTCCGGCATATGGAGTACGCTCTCATGGTAATAAGAGGAGAGACCTGTTAGATAAATTCCTGTTTGAAGGGCAGCATTTACCAGCTGCTCTTCTTCTATGCCTATATGCACTTGTAGTAGCAGATGCAGACCAGTATCCTCTCCGATGATGCGGATATGGTCTTGTAAAGGATGATTTTTTATGGATTGAAGAACGGCGTCTCGTTGGTGTTTATAAATCCGTTTCATTTTATTGATATGTTGTTCAAAGTGGCCTCGAGCCATAAACATGGCTAGTGCTTTCTGCTCAAAGCTGGGCACAGTCGAGGCGTATCCGGCAAAACGCTGATGAAAGACGGTCATCAGATGTTTCGGCAGTACCATATAGCTAATGCGTAAAGAAGGCGCTAGGCTCTTGGTGAAGGTATTGAGGTAGATAACCTTTTCATAGCAGTCTAGACTTTCCAGCGCAGGGATAGGTTTGCCGGCGAAGCGGAATTCACTGTCATAGTCGTCCTCGATGATATAGCGGCCTTCTTTTTCATTAGCCCAGTTTAGTAGCTGCATACGCAGTTGGATAGGCATCACATAACCTAAAGGGAAATGGTGAGACGGTGTAATATGCAAAATATTTGCTGAAGAACGAGCAAGGCTTGTCAAATCTAAGCCTTGCAAGGTGGTAGTAATATACTCGATGGATAAATTATGGTTTTGGAAAATTTGTTGTATTTTTTTATAACCGGGGTTTTCAATGGCAAAGGTATGGTTTGTTCCCAGTAATTGGATGAGCAGGGAGAGTAAATATTCAGATCCAGCACCGACAACGATTTGTTCTGGGACGACCTGAATCCCTCGATATGCATAGAGGTACCGGGCGATTTCTTCTCGCAGCTGAAAATCTCCTAAAAAAGGCAGAGGCTTTAATAAATTCTTCCGGTTTTCAGAGAGAATGGTTCGAAGAATCTTGCTCCAGGTATCAAAAGGAAAATCTTCAGTATTGACAATATTGGTCCGAAAATCATATAGATAGTTTTTTGGAGGATTTATTTGCTTCTGCTGCTCTTTTTTAGATGATAAATCATTTTTATCCTGAGGCCTTTCTTGTAAAGGCAAAAGACCGGTTATTTCCTCTACAAAAAAACCTCGTTTCGGAAGTGCTGTGATATAGCCTTCTGCCTGTAGTTGCCCATAGGCTGTTTCTACTGTGTTTTGACTGATTTTTAGGTGAGCGGCCAGCTTTCTTTTGGATGGTAGCCGTTGACCGGGGTATAGCCTGCCGCTGATGATTTCTGCTTTGATGTATTGATAGAGTTGGTCATAAAGAGAATCCTTTCCTTTTTTATCTAGCATAAACGTAAACATAGGTTACCTCCGTATATAGAAAACACCTCAAACTGACCTGGTGAAATTTGTGAAATCTGATAGTTGAAATCATATCAGTTTGGTTTAATATAATACATAAATTATTTTCCTGTCAAGGAAAGATTAGGAGGTAAATGGACATGAACAACGATAGATATGAACTAAATAAAAACTTGGCCCAGATGTTAAAGGGCGGTGTGATCATGGATGTGACTACACCGGAGCAGGCAAAAATCGCAGAAAGCGCTGGCGCCTGTGCTGTCATGGCATTGGAGCGGATTCCTGCTGATATCCGGGCGGCAGGGGGCGTCTCTCGCATGAGCGATCCGAAAATGATTCGTGGTATTCAGGAGGCTGTCTCCATTCCGGTTATGGCTAAGGTGCGCATTGGCCATTTTGTAGAGGCCCAGATTTTAGAGGCCATAGAAATTGATTATATTGATGAAAGCGAAGTGTTGTCACCTGCTGATGACCGTCTACATATTGATAAGACGAAATTTGCAGTGCCTTTTGTCTGTGGGGCGAAAGATTTAGGGGAAGCGTTGCGCCGTATTGCAGAAGGTGCCGCCATGATACGTACCAAGGGGGAGCCGGGCACCGGAGATATTATTCAGGCTGTTCGCCATATGCGGATGATTACTGGAGAAATGGCTCGTCTCCAGGCTTTGCCAGAAGAGGAGCTATATAATGCTGCAAAAGAATTAGCGGCTCCTTATGACCTGGTGAAGTACGTTCACGACCATGGAAAGCTGCCGGTGGTAAATTTCGCTGCTGGTGGGTTGGCGACACCTGCTGACGCTGCACTTATGATGCAGCTAGGAGCGGAGGGAGTGTTTGTCGGTTCTGGTATTTTCAAATCGGGCAATCCAGAAAAACGAGCGGCTGCTATCGTCCAGGCAGTCACCAACTATAATGACTCGCAAATCCTTGCCAAACTCTCGGAGGGGCTAGGTGAGGCTATGGTGGGCATTAATGAACAAGAAATCCAGTTGCTTATGGCAGAACGGGGAAAATAAGATGAATATTGGTGTCCTTGCAGTGCAAGGGGCTTTTATCGAGCATGAACGCTGTTTGCAGCAGTTAGGTGTGACTGTATCTGAAATCCGTAAACAGGAAGATCTATGGCAGCATACCTTTGACGGAATCATCTTACCAGGAGGGGAAAGCACCGTCATGGGAAAGCTTATCCGGGACTTGGGATTATATGAACCAATGCTAATGTTGATAAAAAATGGACTGCCGGTCTTTGGTACTTGTGCAGGGTTGTTGTTATTGGCGCAGCAAATAGATGGCGGAGTGGGGAGTCATTTTGCTTGTATGGATATTGCAGTAAAGCGAAATGCCTATGGCCGGCAGCTGGGCAGCTTTACGATTCAGCAAGAGATGAAGGGACTTGGCGTTATTCCTATGGTGTTTATCCGGGCGCCGTATATAGAAACAGTTGGTAAAAAGGTGCCGGTGTTGGCAGAAGTGGATGGTAAGATTGTGGCGGCTAGGGAGGATAATATGCTGGTGACAGCATTTCATCCAGAGGTGACAGCGGATTTATCTGTTCATCGGTATTTTTTAGGTATGGTAAGAAATCATAGTTTATGACGCACTGTCATTCTGAGGAATGAAATGCCGAAGAATCTATTAGACCCTTCGGCTATGGTCAGGGTGACGAATAGGTGGGCAATAAAGGAACTTCTTTATAAATTATTCTGAATGTCGGTGAAGAATTTTTCTTGGCGACATATAAAAAGGAGCGTTTTAATAAACGCTCCTTAAGTGTATACAGAACTATAAACTTATTTTATTAGTAGAGGAAACGGGTGCTTAGTTGTCTTCCTCTTCATCGTCCAAGTCGTCATATTCTTCTACTAATTTATCATAGGCTTCGGTAACCCGTTCCCATTCGTCGTCATCTTCAATATCAGAGAAGAGTTCTTCGCCATTATCATCTAAAGCATATTTCATAACAACTACTTCATCTTCTGCGCAATCTTCATTTAATGGGAAAAGTACAGCATATTTATTGTCTTCAATTTCAAAAATATCTAACAGGTCAAAGCTGTGTTCGGTTCCTTCTTCATCTACTAATACCAATACATTTTCATTTGCTTCACTCATAATGCCACCCCTTCTGTTTTCTTATTGTCATTGTATGCCTGTTTCCTAGTTTTGTCAATGATTGACCGATTTATGCTTGATTTATCGTTGTTTATTTTGGTGTCCGTCCAAATAGCCCTGGAGGATAAATACTGCTGCCATTTTATCAATGACTTCCTTTCGTTTTGCTCGGGAAACATCACCCTCTAAGAGGGTGCGTGTAGCGGCGATAGTAGAAAGCCGCTCGTCCCATTTGATGATTTCTAGTCCTGTTTCTTTTACGATTTCAGCGGATAATGATTCTACTCGTTCGGCAGATGGGCCTGTTGTTCCGTTCATATTTAAGGGCCAACCTACTACGATTTGTTCTACTTCATATTCTTTGATGATTTTTTTCAGTTCAGCTAAGTCATAGGCAAGAGATTTACGGTGAATCGTTGTCACGCCTTGTGCTGTCCAACCTAGCATATCGCTAACAGCTACACCGATTGTCCGCTCGCCAATATCTAACCCCATAATGCGCATAATCAATGCCTTTCTTTTTTTGATTTTATTATAACGTGTGCCTCCTTGTTATGGCAAGCCTAGTTCTTTTTCTCTTTGTTTTGTGTTTCATAGAAAGAGGCGTGATTGCATAGCTTTATTAGAGATGGTTATTTATGAAAAAGAATGGAGCAGATATTATGTTTTATTGGTCGACTATCCAAAATAAAAAAATATTTCCTGTCTTTTTCTTGTTAGTGGGATTCTTTATGTTTTGCGGTATTCTGTTTTTGGTTCCTTGGGGAAGATTATTTCTTTCTGGTAACGAGATTGCTGCTGGCGTTTATATCGGCGGGGAATCGGTCGGACATTTTTCTAATGCAGAATTAAAAGATTGGTTAGAAGCAAAGAATACTGTCTGGAAGCAACAAAACATTTATCTTGTAGCTGATGGGGAGAGGTTTGCTTTTACGCTAGATGAAATAGGCGCTGCTATGGATATGGAGGCTGTAATGAATACAGCTTATGGTGTGGGGCGACGAGGCAATTTTCTGGTACGTTTCCGTGAACGAATGCGTCCGGTATATTTGGATTATCATTTTAAACTGGACAAGAATATTGTTGTAACCCACCTGCGGCCACTGCAAGAGCGCATTGATATGCCGGTGCAAAATGGTAGCATTACTGTAAATAGTCAGGGGGAAATCATCATAACGCCGTCTATAGAAGGAAAGAAACTAAATATAGAAAAAAGTGTAATAAGTATTCGAGAACATTTAGTCTGGGATTTTCCTGGAACCGTGCCGCTCTCTGTGATGAAAACAGCGCCATTTCCTACTACAGAGGAGATTCGTTCTTGGCAGATAAACGGAGTGCTTGCTTCCTTTACAACAGAATATAAGGAAGAGGAAGTCAATCGTGTTCATAATATTTCCTTAGCAGCGGAGAAAATAGATAATGTGCTGCTTATGCCGGGAGAGTTATTTTCTTTTAATGAATTAGTTGGGCCCCGGGATGCCGTTCATGGCTATAAAGAGTCGCTGATTATCTTTAATCAGGAATTTGTAGAGGGGTATGGCGGTGGTATTTGTCAGCTGGTTAGCACCTTATATAATGCTGTGCTGCGTGGGGAATGTTCTGTTGTAGAGCGTCATGCGCACTCTCTGGGCGTTTCTTATGTGCCGCCGGGGTTAGATGCGACGGTAGCCTATGGCACGTTGGATTTTCAGTTTCGGAATGGTTATCCTTTTCCTGTGCTCATTCATACCCAGACGGAGGGGGGAAAGTTATCTGTTGCTATCTATGGGAACGTGCATAGTAATAGCAATACATTTCAATATCAACTTTACAGCAAAGAGGTGGAGACCTATCCTATAAAAGAGGAGATTGTTATAGATAACACGCTTGCCGCAGGAGAAAAGAGAATCCTTCAGCAGGGTAAAAATGGGAAGAAAGTGGAAACCTATCGCCAAGTATGGCAAGGTGAAACTTTATTAAAAGAGGAGAAAATTTCTACTGATATCTATCAGGGAAAGAAACAAATTATCGCTGTGCCCAAGACAGAAGATTAGAGGATAAGGGAAAATGATCCTGTTGTCTATTGGTTGTCTAATTGAGAAAGAAAGTGTATAATAATGTCAAATCTATATGGATACTTTCGTTAGGATTGCAGTGTGTTGGCAACAAAATCTGAAATTATTCGTCTATATAGATAATGCAATGATGATGCAATGAAAACAGTATCAACAGATTTTATTATGGGCAAGCCTTGTGCGTAAGGAGGACATGATGGCAAAACGAAAAAAACAAATGCGGCTAGGCGGTTTTCTATTTTTGGTTGTTATTTTTGCAGCCTTTTTTATGGGACAATCATACCTCTCCAGTCGGTCGGTGATATTAGCGGAGCCTGTTTCTATTACCATTCCCGACGGGGCAGGGTCTAAAACCATTGCTGGGATTTTAAAGGACAATGGCGTGATTCGTTCCGAGGGCGCTTTTGTTCGCTATGTGAAAAGAAACGGATTGGGGCAAGATTTACGTTCGGGCTCTTATACCTTTAGTGGGGAGCAGTCTCTAGCCGATGTATGCACCGCTCTAAAAAAGGGCAGGGGCAATGCGACAGAAGTGCGTGTAACCATTCCAGAAGGCTTAACGGTAGAGCAAACAGCAGAAATCTTTGCTGAAAAAGGCTTAGTAGACAAAGACGCCTTTATAAACTACACCTTAAATGGGGATTTCTCTTATGACTATCTGCCGGCAAAGGGAACTCCTGAACGCTTAGAAGGATTTTTATTCCCGGATACGTACCAGATTTCCACTTCTTGGGATGAAGAGGACATTGTTAATATGCTGCTGCGGCAGTTTGATAAGGTGCTGACAGAAGAATGGCGGGAACAGGCAGAGGCCAATGGCATGAGCATTTATGAAGTGGTAACTTTAGCCTCTATCGTTGAGAGAGAAGCAAAAGTGGCAGGGGATCGTCCGATTATTGCCGGTGTATTCTTAAATCGTCTGGATATTGGCATGAAACTGGAGTCCTGCGCTACAGTGCAATATGCCTTGGGTGAGGTGAAACCTGTTTTACTCTATAAAGATTTAGAAATTGACTCGCCTTATAATACTTATAAAAATCAAGGCTTGCCTCCGACGCCTATTGCGGCGCCGGGGAAGGCTTCTTTAGAGGCAGCTTTATATCCGACAGAAAGCGACTATCTCTTTTTCTTAGCGAAGCCAGACGGTTCTCACTTCTTTAGTAAGACCTTAGCAGAACACAATGCTGCAAAAAACAAATACTTAAAGTAGTAGATAGTATTATGCGTAAAATAAACAAATCCATAGCAGAAATAAAAAATCAAATTTCCAATATCCTACCAGAGGTGGAAGCGGCTTGCAGACGGGATTATGTGGCGCTGATTGATAAGGATAGCACAGGTCTAGTTGGGTCAGAATTAGAAAAAATTTCTTGTAAACGTTTACTAGAGATTGGTTCGGGATATGGTTATTCGGCGCTGTCCTTTTTACGGTTTATGTTAGCGGCAGAGATATGGGACGTCTCTGTCTGCACCATAGAGCGGCTCCAGACTCGTTGGGAGACGGCCAAACATTATATTGAAATGGCCGGTGCAGAGTCCTACATTCAGTGTTTATTGGGAGAAGCGCCTGACGCCTTTTCTTACTTAGATTTATCGCAGAAGTGGGATTGTATCTTCATGGATGCAGCTATGGGACGTTATAGTGATTTTTGGTTACAACTGAAGGATTTTT
>CAMNVD010000039.1 GCA_946562005.1 uncultured Clostridia bacterium
TTTTATATGTTTATAATATGCATTGATCAAAGAGTCAAAAAGGGATATATTTTGGTAACGGTAAAGGTGCCGGTTTATGAAACTAGCGACCCAATTACCACGGCGATTACCAGTGCAAACATTGGCAATTTCTTTACGGTAAATAATGGGAGTTATTATTTCAAGGGTAGCGGCTCTATTTTTACTACCAATAATGCTGGGGTATCAAACAGTACTGCGCAAACAACATTAACGGCGAAAAAGGATATGCAGCTTTCCTTTCAATATTCCTACTCAACAGAAGCAAACTATGATACCTTTTCGTTAACGGTGGCGGGAACAACGGTGGAAAATGGAGTGTCTGGTGCAACCACCAGTAAAAGTTGGAGCGGTAATCTTACTCAAGGACAAACCATTATCTTTACTTATCGCAAAGATGGTAGTCAAGATAGAAACGATGATGCATGCTCTTTCTCTAATATGCAGGTAACAGCGGTGGAAATGACACAAGTAGGGACAGTGGAAAAAATGCAGGCTCGGGCAATAAAAAAAGGCTATATCGGCATTGGTGGTGTGGCAAGACCTTTTTGGGGTGAGCCAAAACCTGTATATTATGGGGCCATTACTCCATTGAAAGAAGGCAGAAGTTCGTTGGCTGCAACGACTGCAGGCAATTATGCGCTCTTTGGTGGTGGAGAGGTAGGAATTACGAAAAATACGGTAGACGCTTACAATATTAGCCTAACTAGAAGTAATCCATCCTCTTTGATTGCGCCAAGGTCGGAATTGGCGGCGACTACTGTGGGGAATTATGGGCTTTTTGCTGGTGGTTTTGTTCAGGAAACGCTTTCAGTAACGGGTAGTTACTCTAAAACAGTTGATGCCTATAATCGCAGCTTAACCAGGACTACACCAGCAGACCTATGGGCTGCCAAAAGTGGCTTGGCCGCTACTACCGTAGGGAATTATGCATTATTTGCCGGCGGTAGAGATAGGCGAAATTATTTAACCTCTGTTGACGCCTACAGTAGTAGTTTAACAACATCTTCTCCAGATGCACTTATCAGAAGTCGAGCTTATCTAACAGGTGCGTCGGTAGGAAATTATGCGCTCTTTGCTGGTGGTATCGTAAATGGAACCTATAATACGGTGGATGCATATGATGGTAGTTTAACAAAAAAATATGCAGATTACCCATTAACTGCGGCGGTAAGCGGTGCTGCCGGTGTATCCATGGGGGATTATGCGCTCTTTGCAGGCGGTTATGATGGTAGTGATTATGTAGCAATCGTAGACGTATATAACAGCAGTTTGACGAAAAGCCGCATTAGTGATTTGAGTAAAGGCCGGTCAGGGGCAGAAGCTGCAACGGTTAACGGCTACACATTTATCGGTGGCGGATATAGTGGATCTAATTTGGCGGTGGTAGATACTTATGATGCTAGTCTAACCAGGTCGACGGTAACAGATTTATCTGTAGCAAGGTCTAGCCTTGCAGCGGCATCAATAGGGAATTATGTGCTCTTCGCCGGTGGAGAGCTGGGAAATGATGAGCAAGACGTTGTAGACGCATACACGATTGACTAGGGATAATAGAAAGGATGGAAATAAAAATGAGTAAACGATATGCAATTTGGAACAAACAAGACCCGGTTATTACCCCCATCGGGGAGGTGCTTACTGCGGAACAATGGAAAGAACGATACCCGGTGGCCGGGGTACCATCTATCAAAGTGGTTTGCGCTGCAGGGGAAATGAATGGTGCTTTCTTTGGTACCTTAGGCCAGATGGTAGATATGTATGAAAAGCAAGGATGTGATTTCTCTGCTTGCGTGACGGATGAAGATAAGCTATCTGTCATCGAAGCCTTTGAAGATGAAATGAATCAGCCTGATGATACCCCAAGCGCTGAAGAACGAATCGCTGCGGCTATGGAATATCAAGTCATGGCTACATTACCTGATGTAGAGTAAGGAGGTCGTCAATATGAATTTTGCAACGATTAAACGAAACTATGAAAAAGGCCTTTGGTCCCTTGCCATGGTGAAAATGGCGGTAAGGAAAGGTCTTATTACCACAGAAGAATACAAAGAAATTACAGGAAGCAATTATTTAGCGTAAAGAAAAGATTCTTTGCTGCGCTCAGAATGACAATCGTGGCTATGTGCAAAATAATCGTGGAGCGGGCAGAAGAACCTGGACAAGAAAGGAGGGGCATATGGAAAACTGGATATTAGAAATAAAAGTTTTTTCTGGACTGGTTGCTGGCGGCATTAGTTATTTTCTTGGAGGTTGGGATGGATGGCTTGCTGCCTTATGTTCTTTTATGGCATTAGATTTTATCTCGGGCGTCATTGCAGCTCTTTTAAATAAATCTAAGAAAACGGCGGGTGGTGGCTTAGAATCTCGACAGATGTTTCAGGGCGGTTTACGGAAAATCCTGATTTTGGTCATTGTGGCAGTAGCTGTCGTCCTGGACCATATGTTGTTACCGGGACAAACTACCATCCGAGATGTAGTCTGCGGCTATTATATAGCAGAAGAAGCATTGTCCATTATGGAAAATGCTGGGGCCTGTGGTGTGAAGCTGCCGACTATCTTAGTAAAAACGCTGGAACAACTAAAAGAAAAAAACAATGGGGAACAATAACATAAAAATTTCTTCTTAAATAAATGATAAAAAAGAGGTCCTAATGCAAATGTATGCATTAGGACCTCTTTTTTTATTGGTTATTTGTTTTTTCGGATTTCGCTGCGGCGGATTTTACCGCTGATGGTTTTGGGTAGTTCTGCTACGAAGTCGATAATACGAGGATACTTATAAGGCGCTGTCTTATGTTTTACAAAATTTTGTAGCTCTTTCTTTAATTCCTCACCTGCTTCATAGCCAGGATTTAATACGATAGTGGCCTTTACTACTTGGCCGCGAATTTCATCAGGAACGCCAGTGATGGCGCACTCTAATACTGCTGGGTGTTCCATGAGTACGCTTTCTACTTCAAAAGGTCCGATGCGGTAGCCGGAGGATTTGATAACGTCGTCGATACGGCTTACATACCAATAGTAGCCGTCTTCATCCTTCCAGGCCATATCTCCGGTATGATAATAGCCGTCGTGCCAAGCGGCATTGGTTCGTTCCTCATCCTGATAATAATTCATGAAAAGACCATAAGGATGTTTGTTGTCATCTGTTTTGACGACGATTTCACCTACGGTACCGGCGGCTACACTATTGCCTTCTTTATCCAGCAAGTCTACGCCGTAAGATGGAACAGGTTTTCCCATGGAGCCAATTTTCGGTTCCATATGGCGGAGGGTTGCAATCATCAGGGCTGCTTCTGTCTGGCCAAAGCCTTCCATCAGCTTTAATCCTGTCGCCTGATAAAAGCGATTAAACACGTCGGGGTTTAATGCTTCTCCGGCAATGCTGGTATGCTGCAAAGATGATAAGTCGTATTTCTCTAATCCTTCTAATAAGAAGAAATTAAACATGGTGGGAGGAGCGCAAAGAGAGGTAACTTTATATTTTTCGATTCTCTTTAGCACTTCACCGGCATGGAAGCGGTCCATGTCATAGACGAAAATGCCTGCTTCTGCCAGCCATTGTCCATAGAGTTTGCCCCACATGGCTTTCATCCAGCCTGTTTCGGAAATGGTGAGATGGAGCCCGTCGGGCTTCACATCCTGCCAATAAACAGCAGTGATGACATGATTTAATGGCAGATGAAAGTTATGAGCAACCATCTTCGGCATACCTGTGGTGCCGGAGGTAAAATAAAGCAGGCAGGGGTCTTCTAACGTTAGATTTAATTCTGGTTTTATAAAGGCAGGTGCATTGGCCAAAAGTGTATTGAAACTTTCCCAGCCGGTCTTTTCACCTCGGACCATAACCTTTGTTTTTAAACTGGGGCACTGGGCGGCTGCCTTATCTACTTCATCGGAAACGGTGCCTTCTCCTGTGCAGACTACCATGGAAATATTTGCCACATTGATACGGTAAACAATATCTTTTTCCTGTAATTGATTGGTGGCGGGGATAGCGATGGCGCCTAGCTTATGTAGCGCTAAAATGGTAAACCAAAACTCATAGTGCCGCTTTAAGATAAGCATGACTTTATCGCCTTTTTTGATGCCTAATTGTTGGAGAAATGCGGCGGTGGCGTCGCTCTTTTCCTTCATATCTTTGAAAGTAAAAGTGTATTCTTCGCCGTGGTCGTTACACCATACCATTGCTCGTTTCTCCGGGCTGCGTTCTGCTAGGCGGTCTACCACGTCATAGGCGAAGTTAAAGTCGTCTGGGGCGGTCACACGGAATAAGGCAAGCTCGCCTTGGTCATTAAATAGTTCTTCTACAAATTCTTTATATATTTGCCGCATACGTTATCACTCCTTGCCATCGGGATTTTCCATGTCTTTGATAACGACTGCGAGGAACAGGCAATCTTCACCGCCGGTAGGCACATTGCCATGGGGGTGGCCGGAATCAAAATAGATGGCGTCGCCGGGGTGAAGAATCACTTCGTTTTGGTCTACCCGGATACGCAAATGACCTTTTAATACATAGTCAAATTCTTGGCCCTCATGGTAAACAAGCGGTACCGGTTGGTTATCCAGTTCTGGGTCGTATTTTCCTTCTACCAGGAATGGCTCTGCATAACGGTTTTTGAAATGATAGCCTAGGTTAAAATAATTTAACCCCTTTTGCCGTTTGATTTGTACGCCTTCTCCTGCTCTTACTACAGACATCAGGGAGAGCCGGGGCCCTTCCCCGGTGAGCAGGTCTGCCATATCTACCCCTAATTTCTGGGCTGCTTTATAAATGAAGGTGAAGGGGAAGTCATGTTTTCCCTCTTCACAATTTAAATATTCTTCTACTGTAACGCCGCAAACCTCTGCCATTTCTTCTACGGTAATATCTGACAACTCCCGTAAAGAGCGGAGACGGCCAGCAAATTCCTGTAATTCACTACTCATAAAAACACCTCTATATTTATTGCAACGTTTGTTTAGTTAACAATTCATCCCTAATTGGATGGCTTGCATATTCACATCTACCAAATGGGCTTTGCGGGCAGAAACGCATTTGCGAATGGCTGCTTCTACGCTTTCTGTGGCGGCAAAGCCAGTTTCTTTTAGCACTTTACCCATTAAGATGATATTGGCAAGGCCGCTCATATCCTGTTGCTTTGCCATTTGGGTAGCAGGTATTTCATAAATATCAATATCTGTTCTCTCACAGTTTGCCTGGATTAAGGTGCTATCAATAAACACCTTACCGCCTGGGACTACTGCGTCGATATATTTTTCATAAGAAGGCTGATTCATCACTACTAAAATATCCGGTGTCGTAACCAAAGGAGAACCAATAGCACGCTCAGAAAGGCACACGCTGCAATTGGCTGTGCCGCCCCGCATTTCCGGACCATAAGAAGGCAGCCAAGATACTTCCTTGCCTTCTACCAATCCTGCATTGGCCATAACTTTGCCGCTGAATAAAATCCCTTGTCCGCCAAAGCCGGCAAGTAAAATATTATAATTTGTCATCTTATTTTACCTCCTGATTTCCTTCTGCGGATTTGTCCTTATAAACGCCTAAGGGGTAATAAGGAATCATATTTTCTTCTAGCCACCCTAAAGCGTCTACTGGAGACAATCCCCAGTTGGTAGGGCAGGTAGAGAGGATTTCTACGATGGAGAAGCCTTCCTTATTTTTCTGCGCTTCAAAGGCGCGGCGAATGGCCTTCTTTGCTTTGCGGATATTTGGGATGCTATTTACCGCTACCCGTTCTGCATAAGCGGTACCGTCTAAGGTAGAAAGCATTTCGCACACATGGATAGGGAAGCCTTCGGTTTCTACATTCCTGCCATAAGGGGAGGTTTGGGTTATTTGTCCAGGCAGGGTGGTAGGCGCCATCTGTCCGCCGGTCATACCATAAATGGCGTTATTGACGAAAATAACGGTGATTTTCTCACCGCGGGTGGCAGCATGGACGATTTCCGCAGCACCGATAGCGGCAAGATCTCCGTCTCCCTGATAGGTGAACACGAAATTTTCCGGTAAAGACCGTTTTACACCGGTAGCAAGAGCCGGCGCACGGCCGTGGGGAGACTCTATCATATCGCATTTGAAATATTCATATGCCATTACGGCGCAGCCTACTGGGGCAATACCAATGGTTTCTCCTTCGATGTCCATTTCGTCGATGACTTCTGCTACCAGTTTATGGATAATCCCATGGGTGCAGCCTGGGCAATAGTGCATGACCATATCGTTTAAAGCTTGAGGTTTTTCATATACAACTGTCATTTACTTTAACCCCCTTGCTAATTCTTCGATTTTGCCTAAAATGTCTACGGGCATTGGTACCATGCCGCCTGTCCGGCCATAGAAGTGAACCGGTTTTGTGCAGTTGATGGCCAGCTTAATATCGTCAATCATTTGGCCCATGCTCATTTCCACACTTAGGAAGCATTGCGCAGTGTTAGCAGCCTTTTGAATGACTTTTTCAGGGAAGGGCCACAAGGTAATGGGACGAATCATCCCGGCTTTGATGTCCTTTTCCCGTGCCATATCGATAGCACTTCTGGTTGTACGAGCTGTGGCGCCAAATGCCACCAAGACGATGTCGGCGTCGTCTACCAAGTATTCTTCTGCCTGGGCTTCTTTTGCTTTGATGATATCATAGCGGGCAAAGCGGGCGATAACCTGTTGTTCTAATTCATCGGGTTTTAAGCACAAGGAATTAACGATGTTATGTTCTCGCTTATGTTTGTGGCCGTTGGTAGCCCATGGCTTTGCCGGAATGGTGCTCAAATCTTTTTCAGGGAAAGCGATAGGTTCCATCATCTGTCCTAACAAACCATCTACCAGCATGAGAGCGGGGATACGGTATTCGTCTGCTTTATCAAAAGCTTCCATCATCAGGTTGACCATTTCTTGGACGGTGGAGGGCGCATAGACTAAGATTTGGAAGTCGCCGTGTCCCCATGCTTTGGTCGCTTGCCAATAGTCCGCCTGGGAAGGCTGGATGCCGCCTAAGCCCGGGCCGCCCCGCTGCACGTTAATAATGACGCAAGGCAAATCACAGCCGGCAAGATAGGAAACGCCTTCGCTCTTTAAGGAAATCCCTGGAGAGGAGGAGCCGGTCATTACCCGGACGCCTGCTGCTGCTGCGCCTAATACCATATTAATGGCGGCTACTTCGGATTCTGCTTGCAAATAGGTGCCGCCTACTTTGGGCATCCGTTTAGACATATAAGCGGCGATTTCGGTAGAAGGGGTAATAGGATAGCCGAAAAAATGGCGGCAGCCTGCCTGGATGGCCGCTTCTGCCATGGCTTCATTGCCCTTCATCAATACTCGTTCTGCTTGTTTTTCTGTCATAGAATATCTACACTACCTTTCTTTGTAGCTTGTTTCATTGGTTTTTAATCTGGAAATGAATCTATTTTTCTACTCGGATGGCGCTGTCGGGGCACATCATGCCACAAAAAGCGCAGGCAATACATTTTTCCATATCTTCATCGCTGATATATGCTGGAGTATAGCCTTTGGCATTGAGTTTTTCTTGTTGTAAGTGAATAATCTTTTTCGGGCATACCTCTACGCATAATGCGCAACCTTTACAAAGATTTTCATTGATTATGGTCTTTGCCATGGTAAAACCTCCGTTTATTTTTTTTAGATTCTTTAGCGTTCGCTTCAGAATGTCAGTGATTGTTTTCTTTAAACATACTAAAATCTTCTATATAAATATTTCCGTTAAAATCTTCCTATAGAATGGATGAAAAAGATGCTTCGACTACGCTCAGCATGACAACACTTTTATGCAGACCAAGGGGTTTTGACGAAAATATCTACAGGGAAAATCTTTCTTTCTTCGTATAGTTGTAACAATCTATGGTCAGGTGCGTCTCCTGCACAGATTGGGTCGAGGAGCTTTCGCGGTATTGCTTGATACAAAAGGGGAATACCGGAAAGCTCAATAATCTTTTCCCCATAATCCAGACTTTTCGTAATCTGTTCTATGGATGTGTCTGGTCCCAGATTAGAATTATTGACGATGTGGGTGATAGAGAGTTTGGACGCACGATTGATATCGGCTATCATAGCCACGGCGTCTTCTGCTGTTGCTGTCAGCGGACGGCATTGATTAACGACCAATATCATCTGATAATCTTCCCTAGCGGTGATTTTCTCTTGATAGCGTCCCAGCGCCACTGCGCCAGCGTCATCGCCGCCTACATCTAGTATCACGCATTCTCCGCCTGTTATAGCGCCGTCTACCTGTCGGGTAAGGATAGGGGTATCTAGGTTGGTATTGGCAAAAGGCGGTGTGATGAGATGGATGCCATGTTCTTCACAAAGAGGCGCAAAATCTGCCGAGCGAAAATAGGGGTTAACAATATCAATATCGCATAAGGTAACATTCTTACCCATTCTGCTATAGGCGAGGCTCAGATTCATAGCAAAATTGGTTTTGCCGCTGCCATAGTGACCAGTGATGACTGTGGCTGCTGTAGGACAGAGCAGCGGTTCGTAGCTTATGGTATCTTGCATGGATTTTTCACACCGTCCTTTCTTATCTAGTTACGTCATTTTCTACTTTATTGGGAAAACTTTTTATTTGCATATTATAGCACTAACATTGCAAATATTCAAGATGAAAAGCTGCAAAAAGCATATATTTTTATATGGTAATTATTTTATATTCAAAGTACTTTTGCAGTGGTTTTTTAGCAGAAAACTATACAAAAAAGAGGGGACGTGATAAGATAATAGACAAAAGATTTTTCGTCGCTATGCTCCTCAGAATGACTGATGTGACTGGGTTTGGAATGGCAGAGGGCGAAAGAAAGGACAAGGCAATGGAAAATCCCTTTCCTTATCATGCAGTAGAGGGTGGCAAGCGGTACCATACTTGGGATTATCATCTCAAAGAAAAGTTTGGCGGCAAAGTGTTTAAAGTCTCTCTGGATGGTGGCTTTAGCTGCCCAAATATTGACGGTACCCGTGGGGTAGGCGGCTGCACCTATTGCAGCTATACCCAGCGTAAGGTAGCCCCTGCTGACTTACGCACTCAGTTTGAAGAGGTAAAAGCGGTCCTCCATAAAAAGTGGCCAGGCGCAGCGCAGTATATCCCTTATTTTCAGGCCAATACCAGTACTTATGGGTCTCTTAGTGAACTAAAAGAGAAGTATGAGCTGATGCTG
>CAMNVD010000040.1 GCA_946562005.1 uncultured Clostridia bacterium
TCCCAGGGTGTCATCGTGGTAGAAGCTGCTGAGAAAAGCGGTACCTTAATCACTGTGGACTATGGTATGGAACAAGGTAAAACTATCTTTGCGGTACCTGGTCCTATTACCAGCAAACAAAGCAAGACGCCTCATCGTCTTATCCGAGAAGGGGCGAAGCTGGTTAGCTGCGCAGAAGATGTTATTGAGGAATTTTCTTATTTGTTCCCAGAGATAAAGACAGCGCCTATGATAAATGGAAAAGAAAAGACGGGGCTTGCTTTATCTGAAACAGAACAAAAAATCCTAGATATGACCATAGTAGCGATGCACTTTGAAAATATTTTAGTAGAAACTGGCTTAGAAGCAAAAGAGTTATCATCACTTTTATTTTTCTTAGAAATGAAAGGCTATTTGAAACAGTTACCGGGGCAATATTATATTGCAGAGATAAGGAAATAGAGGCAAAAAATAATTGGGAGGCTATACCGTTGAAAACATTGGTGATTGTGGAATCCCCTACAAAGGCAAAAACCATCGGTAAATTTTTAGGCAAGAACTATACAGTGAAATCCAGTATGGGGCATGTGCGGGATTTGCCAAAGAGTGATTTGGGGGTGGATATTGAACACGAATTTGAACCCAAATATATTACCATCCGCGGCAAGGGCGAACTGTTAAAGTCTTTAAAAGAAGCAGCAAAAAAGGCTGATAAAGTACTTCTGGCATCGGACCCTGATAGAGAAGGGGAAGCCATTGCCTGGCACTTGAAAGAGTATCTTGGTTATCCGGAAAAAGATTGCCGTATCGAGTTTAACGAAATCACCAAGGATGCTGTCAGTAATGCGGTAAAGCATCCCCGTCCGATAGATGAAAGCCGGGTAGAGGCCCAGCAGGCACGACGAATCCTTGACCGTTTGGTAGGGTACCAAATCAGTCCATTGCTTTGGGATAAAGTGAAAAAAGGTTTGAGTGCAGGCCGTGTGCAGTCTGTGGCCGTGCGTATGATAGTAGACCGGGAAGATGAAATAGAAGCATTTATTCCGGAAGAATATTGGTCTTTGCACGCAGACTTGCAGGGTGAAAACGGTAATATCAATGCAAAACTTACCAAAATCGGCGGTAAAAAAGCAGACATTAAAAACCAGGAGGAAATGGATAAAATCCTGGCAGGCCTTAACGGGAAGGATTATGTTGTCTCCAGTGTACAGAAAAAGGATAAATCCCGTCATCCTGTACCGCCTTTTACCACCAGCAGTCTACAACAAGAAGCTGCTCGGAAAATCGGTTTTACTGCAAAAAAAACCATGCAAATCGCTCAACAGCTCTATGAAGGGATAGATGTGGGAACCGGTGGAGCCGTGGGGCTGATTACCTATATGCGTACTGACTCTGTGCGGGTATCTGCTGAAGCAAAAGCCATGGTGCGGAAGTTTATTGCTGATAAGTTTGGTGCAGATTATGTACCAGAAAAGCCTAACTTTTATTCCAAAAAAGGAAAAATTCAAGATGCGCACGAAGCAGTTCGTCCTAGCAGTGTAGACAGAACCCCTGCAGCGGTTCGTCCATACTTAAGCGCTGCCCAATACAAGCTCTATAAGCTTATCTGGGAGCGGTTTGTTGCTAGCCAGATGAAAGATGCTATCATGGAGCAGACCACTATTGATGTGACGGCGGGCACTTATTTATTCCGGGCTACCGGCAGTGTGCTGAAGTTCCCTGGTTTTATGCAGGTATACATTGAGGGTAGAGACGGTGACAGCAGTGATGAAGAAGGTCTTCTGCCTGTCATTAACGAAGGGGAAATCTTAAAACTTTTAAAGCTGGACCCCAAACAACATTTTACCCAACCGCCGCCGTTTTACAATGAAGCCACACTGGTAAAAGCATTAGAAGAACGGGGTATCGGTCGTCCGAGTACCTATGCTTCTATTATTGATACGATTTTAGCTCGTGGTTATGTGGTGCGGGAAGAAAAAATGTTTCATCCTACAGAGCTTGGGAAAATCATCGTTGATTTATTGAAAGAATATTTCACCCAGATTATGGATGTGGAGTTTACCGCAGCAATGGAGTCAAACCTGGATAAGGTAGAGGAAGGTTCTGTAGAATGGCGGAAGCTGCTTACAGACTTTTATGGGCCTTTTGCTGATATGTTGGAGCACGCCAAAAAGGAAATGACCAAAGTGGTGATTATGCCGGAGGAAAGTGGCGAAATCTGTGAAAAATGCGGTCGTCCCATGGTATACAAAATCAGCAAATTTGGTAAGTTCTTGGCCTGTTCCGGTTTCCCAGAATGCCGAAACACCAAGGCTATCGTAAAAGAAACGGGGATTCCTTGTCTTGCTTGTGGTGGGCAAATCGTTGAACGGAAAAGCCGCAGCGGCAAACTATTTTATGGCTGCAATAATTACCCTGATTGCGACTTTGTTTCCTGGGATAAGCCAATCTTGGAGAAATGTCCTGTTTGCGGTATGCAAATGGTGGAAAAGAAATTCCGTACTGGGGGGAAATCAATCCTTTGTCCGAATAAAGACTGTCCTAGCAAGGAACAAGAAGGAAAGGATAGTAACTTGACAAAAAAAACAACTAGGAAAAGAACTACCACTAGCAAAAAATCAACGTCTGGAAAAACTACTAAAACTACCAAATCAACAAAGTCAACCAAATCAACTACTACGGCGAAAAAGACAACCACTAGAAAGAAGAAGGATGCAGAATAATGGAAAAAGTAACAGTTATCGGGGCGGGTCTTGCTGGTGCAGAAGCTGCCTGGCAAATTGCTAGTCGTGGTATTGCTGTGGATTTATACGAAATGCGTCCCAATAAACAAACAGTAGCGCACCAGACAGGAAATTTTGCTGAGCTGATTTGTAGCAACTCTCTTCGGGCGGATGGCCTAACCAATGCGGTGGGACTTTTAAAAGAAGAAATGCGGCGGCTGGATTCCCTTATCCTACAGTGCGCCGATAAAACAAAAGTACCTGCTGGGGTGGCTCTTGCTGTGGAGCGAGATGGTTTTCCTGCCTTGGTTACAGAGACGCTTACCAACCACCCTTTAGTAAATGTTATCCGCAAAGAGGCAACAGAAATTCCTCAGGATAATATTGTTATCATTGCTAGCGGTCCTCTGACAGAGGGGGCCTTGGCAGAAGATATCCAAAGGCTGGTAGGGGCGGAATACCTTCACTTCCATGATGCTGTGGCGCCGGTAGTGGAGGCGGATAGCATTGATATGACTGTCGCCTTTCGGGGGTCCCGCTATGATAAGGGAGACAGTCCTGAAGGTGATTATATAAACTGCCCTTTTACCAGGGAGCAGTATGATGTCTTTTATGAAAATTTAGTCAGTGCTGAGCTGCATCCGCTTCATGATTTTGAGGAAGAGAAGGTATTTGAAGGGTGTATGCCTATTGAAGTGATGGCAAAGAGAGGCCCGCAAACCATGCTGTATGGCCCCTTAAAGCCGGTCGGCTTAAACAATCCTCATACTGGCGAACAGCCATATGCAGTGGTACAGCTGCGGCAGGATAACGGTGCTGCGACTCAATATAATTTAGTTGGTTTTCAAACTCGGCTTACTTGGGGGGAACAGAAACGGGTATTCCGGCTCATACCGGGCCTGGCCCAGGCAGAGTTTGCTCGCTTTGGCGTGATGCACCGTAATACGTATTTGAATTCACCGACTGTATTAAAGGCGGATTTGTCTTTGAGAAATCATGAAAATATTTTCTTTGCTGGGCAGATTACAGGGGTAGAAGGCTATATCGAGTCTGCTGCTATGGGGCTTTTAGCCGGTATCAATGCTGCAAGACTTGCCTGCGGGGAAGCGCCGTTGGTTTTTCCATTAGAAACGGCATTAGGCAGTCTTGCAAACTATATCACTATCCCTGCGGCAAATTTTCAGCCGTCAAATATTACCTTTGGTATGATGCCGCCAATGTTTGCAGCTAATGGCAAAAAGATTCGCAATAAGCAGGAAAAGGCGCTTTTGATTTCGGAGCGGTCTTTGACGTCGCTAGAAAAATTTTGCAAAGAGCTGGGCGAAAAAGCAGGAGAATAGCAGAAAACAGAAAATAAGAAGGTAGATAGTCTTATCTGCCTTTTTTGTTTTAAATAAGCAAACTTTAAGTTTTTTGTAATAACATCTTTTTGAAATCAGGTGAGTATATGGAAAGTTTATTGCAGGAATTTTTGAATTATCTGGTCATTGAAAAAAACGTATCCGACCACACGCTGGCCAATTATGAAAAAAATATTTGCCGTTTTTTGGCATATTTAGAGGATGCGCTCCATAAAAATGACCGTATCAAGGAAGATAAAACAAGGCAACGCAAAAGTCATTTGCAACAGGCAAAACAGCCATTTCCTTTTTATGAGGCATCACGCACACAAGCTATTGCTGTATTAAATGAGGTGAAACCGGTAGTTATCCGGGGGTATATGGGACAGCTACAAAAAAATAAACTGAGCAAAAATACAATTGCCGCTCATTTATCTGCTATTAGAGCCTTTTATCGTTATCTTTGTCGGGAAGAAATCGTAAAAAATAACCCGGCAGCAGTGGTGGCAACACCGAAAAAAGATTTGAAGCTACCGGAGTTTCTCTATTATCAAGATGTAGAAAAACTCTTGGACCCTGTCTCTGTTGACTGGGTGACGGCAAGGGACTTGGCTCTTTTAGAAGTTATCTATAGCAGTGGTCTGCGGGTGAGCGAAGCAGTAGCCCTAGATATGGGAGATATTGATATGCAGCAAAAGACCATTCGTGTGTTGGGGAAAGGGAATAAGGAACGAATCGTGCCCATTGGCGGACCAGCGCTGGAACGGCTGCAAACTTATTTAGAAAAGCTGGGCAGAGAAGCGGAAATATTTCCTCAAAGAGGAGACGCTATCTTTCTCAATAAGCAAGGAAAACGTATTACAGATAGAAGCGTTCGTACTATCTTAAATAAGTATATGCAGGCGGCAGGATTGCCTCAGCATATTTCACCTCATGCACTGCGTCATTCTTTTGCTACGCATTTATTAGAAGGGGGCGCAGATTTGCGGGCTGTTCAGGAATACTTGGGGCACTCTAGTCTGTCCACCACGCAAATTTATACTCACGTGACGAAAACTAGAATGAAAGCTGTTTATGACAAGACTCATCCTAGAGCATAATATAAAGGAGGTTTATATTGATGTTGTTTGAAGGAACTACTATCCTTGCTGTGCAAAAAGATGGTAAAACTGCCATCGGCGGCGATGGGCAAGTAACTATGGGCAATAATGTGATTATGAAAAAAGGCGCCTGCAAAGTGCGCCGGCTTTACCATGACCAGGTGGCGGCAGGTTTTGCTGGGTCTGTCGCAGACGCTTTTACCTTATTCGAAAAATTCGAAATGCGGTTGGAGGAAACCCGAGGCAACTTAATGCGGGCAGCGGTTGACCTAGCTAAAGAATGGCGAACAGATAAAATGCTACGGAACTTAGAAGCATTGCTTTTGGTTGCTAATAAAGATGATTTATTGATGATTTCGGGCAATGGAGAGGTAATAAAACCGGATGACGGCATCGCAGCTATTGGTTCTGGCGGCTGCTATGCGTTGTCTGCTGCTCGGGCTTTGGTGGCAAATACCACCCTTGCACCTGGTGAAATCGTACAGAAATCCCTGGATATAGCAGCAGATATTTGTGTCTATACCAATCATCATATTACTATTGAGGAATTAGGCGAAGCGTCTGGCAAATAGGCTAAAAAGAAAAGGAGGCTGGCTATGATTGATTTAACACCGAGACAGATAGTCTCAGAGCTAGATAAATATATCGTAGGACAGGAAGGTGCGAAAAAATGTGTGGCGGTGGCATTAAGAAACCGTTATCGTCGACAGCAATTAGGTGAGCATATCCAAGATGAAATCATGCCGAAAAATATCATTATGATAGGGCCTACTGGGGTGGGGAAGACTGAGATTGCCCGCCGTTTAGCAAAGCTAGTCGGTGCGCCTTTTATCAAGGTGGAAGCTACTAAATTTACCGAGGTTGGTTATGTGGGTAGAGATGTAGAGTCCATGATACGGGACCTGGTAGAAACAGCTATCCGCATGGTGAAAAACGAAAAAATCGCTGCTGTGCAATCTAAAGGTGAATTTTTGGCGGAGGGACGATTGGCTGATTTATTGGCACCATTACCTAGCAAAAACCGTCCTATGAATCCTTTCGGCGTGCTCTTTGGCAATAATGCAGAACCGCAGCATACGGAAACAGCAGAGGAACGAACCAAATATGAAGAAATGCGGCGGAAACGCTTGCAAGTCCAAGAGAAACTGGCCAACGGCGAAATGGAAAACGAGCTGGTAGAAATCGAAGTAGAAGAACAAAATAGCGCCATGTTCGGCGGTATTGCCGGCATGGGCATGGATGAATTAGGTATCAATTTCCAGGATATGCTAGGTTCTCTTATGCCGAAAAAACAAAAGAAAAAGAAAGTACCCGTAAAGGAAGCCCGAAAAATCTTAGCCCAGCAGGAGGCTCAAAAGCTGGTAGATATGGATGAAGTTATCACCCTGGGGATTCACCGGGCGGAGCAATATGGCATTATCTTCTTAGATGAAATCGATAAAGTTGCAGGGCAGGACAGCGGCCATGGTCCTGATGTATCTCGGGGCGGCGTGCAAAGAGATATCTTGCCCATTGTAGAAGGCAGTACGGTAATGACTAAATACGGTCCGGTGAAAACAGATTATATGCTCTTTATTGCAGCAGGGGCCTTTCACACCAGCAAGCCGTCGGATTTAATCCCCGAGCTCCAGGGACGTTTTCCTATTCGGGTGGAACTGGATAGCCTCAGCAGGGAAGACTTCAAGCGGATTCTCTTAGAGCCGCAAAACTCTTTAATCAAGCAATATGTGGCGCTATTACAGTCTGATGGGGTACAGATTAATTTTACTGAGGACGGGTTAGAAGCGTTAGCAGACATTGCTTTCACCGTCAATGAGCGGGCGGAGAATATTGGCGCAAGACGGCTCCATACGGTTTTAGAAAAGGTATTGGAAGATTTGCTCTACGATGCGCCTGATAAAATCAGCGGTAGCATTGCCATAGATAAAGATTATGTGGAAAATAAATTATCCGCTATTATGGTAGATGTGGATTTGAGTAGATTTATTTTATAAATTTTTTGATTATTTCCTGATTTTTCCGGGAATAATACTTGCATAAGGCATTTTGTTATGATATATTACTAAAAGGTGTAAAAATACACACGGTATGGGACGGCTGGCGGCGTGTGTCTGCTTTCGTGCAGAGGCTGTCTCCGGATGAAAAACCGGCGGAACAACAAAAGGAGGAAACACAAATGGCAGTTATTTCTATGAAACAATTATTAGAGGCAGGGGTACACTTCGGTCACCAAACCAGAAGATGGAACCCAAAAATGGGTCGGTATATTTTCACCGAACGGAACGGTATCTATATCATCGACTTGCAAAAAACTGTAGGCAAAGTAGAAGAAGCCTATAACTTTGTTCGTGAAGTGGTTGCTGACGGTAAAGATATTTTATTCGTTGGTACTAAAAAACAAGCGCAAGAATCTATCAAAGAAGAAGCTATTCGCTGCGATATGTTCTATGTAAACGAACGGTGGTTGGGTGGTATGATGACCAACTTCAAAACCATCCAAAAACGGATTAATTACTTAAGAGACTTAGAAAAAATGGAAGAAGACGGCACTTTTGACGTACTTCCGAAAAAAGAAGTTGCTGAACTTCGCAATAAAAAACAAAAATTAGAACGGTTCTTAGGCGGTATCAAAGATATGAAGAAATTGCCTGGGGCTTTGTTTGTAGTAGACCCTCGCAAAGAAAAAATTGCTGTTGCGGAAGCTAAAAAATTAAACATTCCGATTGTAGCAATTGTAGACACAAACTGCGACCCAGATGAAGTAGATTATGTAATCCCTGGTAACGATGACGCTATCCGTGCTGTCAAATTATTAGCTTCTAAAATCGCTGATGCGGTAATCGAAGCAAAACAAGGGACCTCTATGGCTGCTGATGCTGTTCAAGAACAAGCTGCTGCTGAAGAAGCAATGGCTGAATAAGATGGGTATAAGGCAGGGATGTTACCCATCCCTGCCTTTCTTTTTTGCTTGAGATAAGAGACCTGCTCTGGATAGGGGATAGGTTTTGCGGAAATTGATAAAATACAATATGAAAAATTAGAGGAGGCTATCATTATGATTACAGCTGAAATGGTAAAAGAATTACGGGAAAGAACCGGGTCCGGTATGATGGACTGCAAAAAAGCATTAAACGAAAGCAATGGCGACATTGAAAAAGCTATTGACTATTTGAGAGAAAAAGGCTTGGCCGCTGCTGCGAAAAAAGCTGGCCGTGTTGCTGCGGAAGGCATTGTAGAATGCTATATCCATGGTGGCGGCAGAATTGGTGTATTGGTAGAAGTAAACTGCGAAACTGACTTCGTAGCAAAAACTGATGATTTCAAAGATTTGTGCAGAGATATCGCTATGCAAATCGCTGCTGCTAACCCTGAATATGTAAGCAGAGAAGAAGTACCTGCTGACGTTATTGAACGTGAAAAAGAAGTTGTTCGTGCGCAAGCTTTGAACGAAGGCAAACCGGAAGCTATTGTTGAAAAAATGCTTACTGGTAGAATCGAAAAATTCTACAAACAAATCTGCTTGTTGGAACAACCTTTCATTAAAGATGATGAAAAAACTGTTCAACAAATCGTAACCGAAAAAATCTCCAAAATCGGGGAAAATATTTCTGTTCGCCGCTTTGCCCGCTTCCAAGTAGGGGAAGGTATCGAAAAGAAAGAAAACGATTTTGCTGCTGAAGTAGCTTCTATGTCTGCCAAGAACTAAGTAACGGCTGTGGATGGAGAT
>CAMNVD010000041.1 GCA_946562005.1 uncultured Clostridia bacterium
GGGGGTATAGTCCACTGGTACTTGCCCGGAGTTGCGGGCTTTGCTGTAAAAGCCTGCAAGATTTGCTGCAAAGAGAAGTGTTGCTTCAGGGATTTCTGGGGTATGGTCAGGATTTTTGATAATCACGTGGCTGCCGGGGATATCCTTGGTGTGGAGCCAGATGTCATCTTTCCTGGCCGTTTTTAAGGTTAGTTGATCATTTTGTTTATTGTTTCTGCCTACCAGCACTTCATAGCCATCTGGTGAGGTAAACTTGCGAGGCGGCAAAAGGTCGTCTTGTTTTTTATTTGGTTGTTTGCCTTTGGTAAATTTTGCTTTTAGATAACCTTCTTGTTGTAGTTCCTCCTTGACTGCGGCTATTTCTTCCAGGGTTTCACATTGGGCGAGCATGGTGTAGGCGCTATTTAAGTACTCCAGTTCGCTTTGGTTTTGTTCTACTTGCTGTTTCAGTTGTTGTTGGGAGATTTTTGCCTTATTATATTTTTTGAAATAATAACGGCTGTTTTCTGCTGGAGTAAGGTCAGGTTGCAGGGTAATGATGATATTTTCATTTTCCCGGTAAAAGCTAGGTAGGGTGATTTCTGTCATACCTTTTTCTATTTGGTAGATATAGGCAGTGATGAGTTCCCCTTTTTCTTTATGCAATTCGCCTGCGCAAGCGTCGGTTAAATCTTTTTTTTGGATTTGCAGTTTTTTATCTACCCGCATAATGTGGGACTCTATTACCTTTAGCAGTTCTCGTTTTCGCCCGGAGAGAATATCTGCTTGTTCTTTTTGAGAAAAAAAGTTATCTAATAATTCGTTGATGTCCGCTGATTTTTCTATCGTGTAGTTGTTGTTTTCTACTAGAATATCCGGGTGGTAAACGGTATAGTCCCAACCTTCTTTTTCTTTATCTCGAACTAAAATTGGCAAGAGAGTTCCTTGGCTTTTGGCTGTGAATAGTTGGTTAAGCTGTTGCCAAATTTTTCCATATTCATAAGTACCCATTTCATCAATTGTAGTGTTTTCTGAAAGATTGCATTGGTCTAAAATCAGTTTAGCGGTGAGCGGTGAGACGCCGGCAATGGTCTGATAAAGGATTTTATAGATGGGCATTTCAAGGTTTTGTGCTAGGCAGAGCTGTTGCAAATCTTCTTCTGTCAGATTGGATAGCGGCGTTTTGTTTTGCTGGGGCGGTAAGGCGTAGGCAAGGCCAGGTAACACTTCTCTTAGCCGTGAGGTCTGGTGGGATACTCGTTTTAGGCTGTCAATAATGCTGTTTGTTTCGGTGTTAACGAAAATCAGGTTGCTGTGTTTACCCATGATTTCCAGATAAAGGGATAATTGCAACGGGTCGCCAATTTCGCTGGTGGCGGAAAAAGTGATTTCCACTAAGCGGTCTGCGCCCATTTGACGGAAGTCTTTGATGCGGCTACCTTCTAAATATTTACGGAGCAACATACAAAACATAGCAGGGTGAGCTGGGTTTTCGTAGGTTGCAGTGGTTAGATGGAGGCGGCAGCTTTGTGGGTGGCAAGAGAGCAAAAGTTGTTGTTTGCCTTTTGCCTGATGATGTAGTTTTAAGAGAACGGTATGTTTATCGGGCTGAAAAACTTTCATTACCCTTGCACCGGTTAAAGTTTGGTGTAGTGTCTCTGCAATGTTACTTGTTACTAGACTATCAAAAGCCATGTGTTCTGCCACCTCCAGGAGCAATGTTTGTTATTTAGTATAGCATATTTTAACACCAAAATAAAATTTTTTATACTATGTAATTGGTTTTTAAGGAATTAGAGAAAAAAGATTATTTCTTTAGTGTAAGCAGGATTTTTTCCGGAATAAGCGAATTTTTTGAGTACGAATATTAAGTCAAAGGACGTTTTTAAGAAAGGAGGTCTTACGGTTGGTCTGTAGCATGACCGGTTATGGCAGCGGTGTGTGCAGCTTTGATTCTCAGAAAATCACAGTAGAAATCAGAGGCGTAAATCATCGTTTTTTAGAGGTAACCACTCATATGCCTCGTGCTTTGCAGCCTTTGGAAGAATATCTGAAAAAAAACCTTCGTGAAAAAATAAAGCGAGGGAAAATAGATATTTTTATCACATTTGAAGAAAAATGTGCTGGTAACCCTATAATTAAGGTTGACAAAGACCTGGGTTTGTCGTATTATAATTCACTGGTAGCACTTGCTGAAGTTTGCGGACTGATGCCGCCCGAAGATATTTGGCAGGTGGCTTCTTTTCCCGGTGTGATTAACCAAGAAAAATCTGAGTTGGATTTAAATTATCTTTGGAGTTATGGTTTATTTCCGGCTTTTAAAGATGCGCTATCTGCGATGGTTTCTATGCGCAAGGCAGAAGGTATTCATTTAGCAGCGGATATCCGACAGAAATTAGAAGAGATTGCCGGCGCTGTAAAAAGAATAGAAACAGAAGCACCTAATGTTGTGCGTAGTTATCAGGAGCGCCTACAGGCACGCATTCATATGCTGTTGGAACAATTTGACTTAGGCGCAGTCGCTATCGATGAGGCGCGGGTCGCTACTGAAGTGGCGGTCTTTGCTGATAAGTGCGCCATTGATGAAGAAATTATCAGGCTTTATAGTCACATCAAACAGTTTGATGGAGCGCTCGTTTCTGGAGACGGTGGCGAGGCCATCGGTCGGAAATTAGATTTTATTTTACAGGAAATGAATCGGGAAATAAATACTATCGGTTCCAAAACGAATTCTCTTGTCATTAGCGAATTGGTTATTGAAATAAAGAGTGAATTAGAAAAAGTAAGGGAACAAATACAAAATATTGAATGATTTGATTAGGGGGACTAACAAAATGGCAATTCCAAAATTAACAGCAGATGAAAGAGCAAAAGCATTACAAAAAGCACAACAAATCCGCAGCCAGAGAATGGAAGCAAGAAAAGCTTTGAAGGCTGGGAAATTAACATTAAAAGAAGTATTAGACAGCACTGATAATGAAGTATACGCAAAAATGAGAGTAAAATATTTATTAGAATCCTTGCCACAAGTAGGGAAAATCACTACACAAAAAATCATGGAAGAAATCGGCATTGATGAAGCACGCCGCGTTCAGGGTTTGGGAAAACGCCAAGTTGCACAATTATTAGAAAAATTATCTTAAAATATGGGCAGAAAATATAGGAGTGTAACGTGCTTATGATGAATAAATTGATAAATATTGGATTTGGAAATATTGTTTCAGCGAATAGAGTGATTGCCATCATAAGTCCGGAATCCTCTCCTATCAAAAGAATGATTCAAGAGGCCCGGGAGAAGGGACTTTTAATCGATGCTACCTATGGCAGAAGAACTCGTGCAGTGTTGGTGACAGACAGCGGTCATGTGGTTCTTTCTCCCGTACAGCCAGAAACCATTGCGCACCGGTTTATTGATGTCAATAAATCGGATAGTTGTATGGGTGAAGAAGGCATGGGGGAATAAGATGAATAAAGGATTATTGGTGGTTGTTTCCGGGCCTTCTGGGGTAGGAAAGGGAACCATCTGCAATGCCCTCAGAAGCCAATATGAAGACTTGGTGTACTCTGTATCTGCTACTACTCGTCTTATGCGAGAAGGTGAAGTAGAAGGTGTTAACTATTTCTTTCTCAGTAAAGAGGATTTTCAAGAGAAGATAGCGGATGGCGCTTTTCTGGAGTGGGCGGAAGTCTATGGTAATTTTTACGGTACGCCGAAATGGGTCATTGACGCTGAGCTTACAGCTGGTAACAATGTGTTGTTAGAGATTGATATGCAAGGCGCTCTCCAGGTAAAAAAAGCATACCCTGAAAGTGTGCTGGTATTTATCCTGCCGCCTTCTGAAGAAGAACTGGCGAAACGGTTATCCGGGCGTGGAACGGACTCTGCGGAAGTGATTGCAAAAAGACTTGCTTGTTGGCAGCAGGAAAAAGCTATGCTAAAACATTATGATTATGCTGTAGTTAATGATACTGTAGCGCAAGCAGTGGAAAAAATATCTCGTATTATTACTGCAGAAGAATGCAGTGTGAAAAGAATGGAAAACTAGAAAGGGTGATACGCGTGAATAAACCTTTGTTGGATACATTGTTACCGAAGGTAGATGCAAAATACACCTTGATTACCATTGCAGCAAAAAGAGCAAGACAAATTACAGATGAACAATCTGAAGAGTTAAAATCTGGAAAGATTAACCCGGTATCCCGGGCATTGCATGAAATTGCCGATGGGGAGATTATCTGGGAAAGAAGAGGGTCCGGTATAAAATAGGAGAGTCTTGTTTTATGGAAACGATGATGCAATTTAGAGGAAAAAAGATTACCGTCGGTATCACCGGCGGTATTGCTGCATATAAGGCAGCCGACCTAGTAAGCTGGCTCTACCAGCAGGGCGCAGAAGTACAGGTGATAATGACCAAAGGTGCCCAGGAATTTATCAGTCCCTTGCTGCTCCATAGTCTTTCTGGGCAAGTAGTCATCACTGATATGTTTGCTAATGACGATAAACTTCATATTCCTCATATTTATGGGGTGGACGGCGCAGACCTGCTGGTGATTGCACCGGCTACTGCTAATATTATGGCCAAAGCGGCCCATGGTATTGCTGATGATGTATTGTCTGCTGCGATTCTTGCTGCTACTTGTCCTATTCTCTTCGTGCCAGCGATGAATTTCCATATGTATGAAAATATTGCAACCCAGGAAAATATGGAGGTTTTACGGCGGCGGGGATACCATGTGTTGGAAGCGGAAGAGGGCCGGATGGCTTGCGGTACCGTGGGAAAAGGCCGTTTTCCTGAGGCGGCAGTGCTGAGAGGGGCTGTCTGTCAGATGTTTTTTTCCCAGCAGGATTTGGCAGGAAAAAAGATATTGATTACGGCAGGGCCAACCAGAGAAAATATCGACCCAGTACGGTATCTGTCTAATTATTCCAGCGGGAAGATGGGGTATGCTTTGGCTGCTGCTGCAAAAAATAGAGGGGCAGATGTGACGCTGGTCACCGGTCCGGTGAATTTGCTGCCGCCTCAAGGGGTAACGATGGTGCCGGTGGTAACGGCAGTAGAGATGTACGAGGCAGCTTTATCCAGATATGCGGAAATGGATATTGTGGTGAAAGCCGCAGCTGTGGCAGATTATCGGGTAGAGGCTGTAGCAACGCAAAAGATAAAGAAGCAAGGTGAAACCAAAGATAGCATACAGTTAAATTTGGTGACCAATCCTGATATATTGCGGGCTTTGGGCGAGGCCAAGGGACAGCAATATCTGGTGGGGTTTGCAGCAGAAACGGAAAATCTTTTGGACAATGCAAAGAAAAAACTTCTGGATAAAAAGGCAGATATGATTATCGCCAATGATGTATCACAGCCGGAAGCTGGTTTTAATGTGGATACTAATGCAGTGACATTGATAACCAAAGATGATATGTTAACACTGCCTAGCATGGATAAAAAAGCCTTAGCCGAAAAAATTTGGGATAACGTTATCATAGAAATACAGAAAAAGAGCAAATAAAATAATTTGCTCTTTTCTTTTTTTGCTTACAGCAGGATAAAAATGTGATAAAATAACTATAATTTAATGGAGAATGGGTAGATGTTACCAGGAAAGAGGGGATGATGGCATGATGCAGGATGTATGTGTTGTAGATACTACTTATCATAAAGTAATGCGGGAACTAGCAAAAGAAGGTCTGGATGGTATACTTCTTTCAGACCTTGCTAATATTGGCTTTGTTTCTGGCTTTTTCACGGAGGATTCTTATATTCTCATTTCTGGGCAGGGTAAGGTCTTTATTACGGATAGCCGCTATAATGAAGTGATAGAGAAAAAATGTCCCGGTTGGCAGGTTGTATGTGTTTCACCACAAAGGCATTTAGCGGATTTTGTGGCAGAGTTTTGTGAAAAGTGGGAGATAAAAACATTGGGTTTTGAAGAGGATAAAATCACTCAAGGGTTATTCTCTCAGTTAAACGCTTCTTTAACTCAGCATTTGTCTGTCATTGAGATGAAACCGGCTGGAGATATTGTTAAAAAATTACGCATGATAAAACGGCCTTATGAATTAGATTGTATTCGCAGAGCAGCAAGAGCGGCTGATGACGCCTATCTTCATGTATTGAAGCTGATGAAGCCTGGCGTGCGGGAGTATGAAATTGCAGCAGAAATCCAATATCAGTTGAAAAAGTCCGGTATGGATGGAGAAAGTTTTCCCTCCATTGTAGCGGCAGGCGCTCACTCCTCTCGCCCCCATGCAATACCCGGGGAATATAAGATGCAAATAGGGGACTTTGTTACCATTGATATGGGTGCAAAATATCGGGGGTATTGCTCTGATATGACGAGAACAGTGGTTATTGGTGCGGCGGATATAAAGCAAAAGGAAGTTTATGATGTAGTTCTTGCTTCCCAGAAAAAGGCAGTGGCGGCAGTAAAGCCGGGATTACGTTGCTGTGACTTGGACGCTGTTGCCCGAGAGTATATTGCTGCTTGTGGCTATGGGGAAAATTTCCTTCACAGTTTAGGTCACGGTGTGGGGCTGGATATTCACGAAATGCCTACCATTAGCAAAAACTGTGATATTGTCTTGGAGCCTGGTATGGTCATTACCATAGAGCCGGGCGTCTATTTGCCGGGCTGGGGCGGTGTGCGTATCGAAGATACGGTCATCGTCACAGAGGACGGCTGTGAGGTTATTACTAAAATCCCCAAATATTTGGTGGAACTATAGGATAGAAAAGAAAGTGACTAATCGTATGAAAGAGGAAGTAAACCTGAGGTTTATTTCCTCTTTTTTCTTGTCCTTTCAGTATAAATTTTCTCCTTTTATCCAAACTAAAAGGAGAAAAGAAAATAGGTGAGACAGATGAAAAATAGACGAATTTTTATTTGCTCCTGGTTATTTACATTAGGCGTATGCGTGGTGATGGGACAGCTAGCCTATTTACAGTTGGTTCAGGGTGAGACGCTTGCATCCCGAGCACAGTCGCAGCATACGAAATGGATTCCCTTATATCAAGAGGCAAGAGGGGATATATTAGACTGTTACGGCCGTCCTTTAACAGGCGAACAGCAGCCTTCCCTGGTTATTTTTCCATCCTTACTAGAGGCTCAAGAAGAGGAATTGGCACTCTCTTTTTTAGCGCAGTTGACAGCGGTGGATAAGGAAGCACTAAGAAATAAAATCTGGTATCAAAATGGTGCCCCGAAAGAACCTTTCGTATTAAAAACAGGGCTTTCTTCTGCTGAAGCAGAATCAGTGGTGAAGCATAACTTTCCAGGCATTTATTCTTTATCATTGGTTAGCCGTTACCGGCAGACATCCATAGCCAATCATGTTATCGGTTTTGTCGGCCAACCAGATGAAAAAGAAAAAAGTTTGTTTCTAGAACAAGGAAAATCAGTCCCGGAAGCAGTAGGTAAGGCTGGTATCGAGAAAATATATGATGCTGTGTTGCAGGGGCGGTCTTCGCCCCGTCTCGCCATTACAGTAGATGATAAAGGCAGACGTCTTCCCGGTATTAACTGGCAAATCATTCCTAGCAAAGAAAAAGATAGTAGTGCTAACGTGCGGTTAACCATTAATCAGGACTATCAGCAGATAGTCGAAAATGCGCTAGGCACGCAGGAGGGGGCAGTGGTTATCCTGAATGTGCAAAACGGGGATATTTTAGCTGCTGCAAGCAGTCCTAAGTATGACCCCCATATGGAGGACCTGCCTCTTTCTGATAATGCTTATGTAAACAAGGCTTTTAGCTATTATCCGCCGGCGTCTATCTTTAAGTTGGTATTGGCCACAGCGGCGCTAGAGGAAGGTGTTGATTTACCGCAAGACTTGTATTGTCCTGGTTACTATGACATGGCGGACGGCCGGCGGGTAAAGTGCTGGTATGAAGAGGGCCACGGAGAAGAGGATTTGCAGGCGGCAATTATGAATTCTTGTAATCCTTATTTTGTGCACTTAGGCGGTATACTTGGCGGGGAAAAAATTAAGGAGTATGCTGCAAAGTTTGGTCTTATCAAGCAAGAAATTATTGGTTATCCATTGCCGCAGGAGACAACGATTGATTTTAATTCGCAGGTTGCTGGGGATGTGGCTAATGTATCCATCGGCGAAAATGGCGTGCGGCTTTCTCCTGTATTGATGGCGCAGATGATGGCTGTGATTGCCAATGGAGGAATCCAGGTCACCCCACGCATTGTTCAATCTGTGGAGGCTGCAGATGGTACTCTGTTGGAGACTTTTCCCAGTCGAGCAGGCACAAGAGTCATGTCAGCTGAAACAGCAGCTACATTGCAGGCGTATTTGGTAGCTACTGTGCAACAAGGTACTGCAAAACGCATCAGCGATGTGTCTGGTGGCGCTGGCGGTAAGACGGGAACTAGTCAGTATCAAGGTGTTTGGTTCGCTGGGTTTAGTCCGGTGAAACATCCTCAATGGGCGATTGCTGTGTACATCTCTCATGGGGATGCAGGAGGAAAAGAGCCGGCCCTGGTTTATGAACAAATCGTTAATCGTCTGTATCAGTTGGAGGGGTTAGACTAATAAAATTTTCAAAAAAATTTATAAGTTGTCATCAGCACCTTGCCGAGCTGTGCTGCATAGGATGAAAACAGCTAAGAGGAAAACCGGAGGTGTACCATGGACGTATGCAGGGTAAAACGGATGATTGACGTGGGAGATTGGCTATCTTTTGCCCTAGACCAGTGGCAATATCATAAGAAATTGTTGGCGGGGTGGGGGAATTTTGTCGGCTATATTAGTAATCATATTTTCCCAAAACCTCTCACGGAATCAGAGGAGAAGGCGTGCCTACAGAA
>CAMNVD010000042.1 GCA_946562005.1 uncultured Clostridia bacterium
TCTAAATAAGCAAAGGTCGTGCTGGTAAGCTTGATACCGTCTGGGTGCTCTGTGGTAGCGTGGGTAGTATAACTTTTGCTGGTAAATACTTTACGGAAGGTTTTGTTTTCTAAAGCGTAACTTAATAAGACAGCCATATCCTCTGCGGTAGAATAGTGTCCGCTGTCTTGAAGACCGATGGTATTGGTGAAGTGGGTGTTTTTCATGCCAATTTTCTTCGCTTTTTTATTCATCAGTTCCACAAAATCTTTTTCGCTGCTGCTAATATCTGTAGCAAGAGCTAAACAACATTCGGCGCCGGATGGCAGCAAGACGCCATATAACAAGTCGTCTTTGCGAACCTTTTCATTAGGAGAAAACCCCGCAATGGAGGCGTGATTGATATAAAGGGGTGTAAACATTTCTTCTGTCAGAAGGATGGTGTCTTTCAAGTTATCTGTTTCCTCTATGGCGATGATAGCAGTCATCATTTTGGTGAGAGAGGCGGGGTAGATTTGTTTGGAGCTATCTTTCTCTGCTAAGATGGTATGTTTCTCTAGGTCAATGAGGATGGCATAAGGACTATAGAGATTATTTAAGTTAATGGATGGATTGGATTTGTTGCTGAAAGATGGCTTTGCGGTGGTGATGGTATCATCGCCGTTTTTAATATGAATAAGGGAAGGCAGGGAAAAGGAAAATTCCCCGCTAAAAAGGTGGGTAACCAGTGGTTTGCCATAGAAAAACGTTGCTGCAATAAGACAAAAAAGCACCATGACGGGAAAAATGCGCAATTGCTTCCGTTTTCTTCTTCTTTGTGGTGACATCTAGGCTGTACCTGCCTTTCTATTTTATTATAAGGGAAGGGTAACAGAGAAAGTGGTTTCTTCGTTTGCACTGGTAGCTATAATCTTGCCGTCGTGGAGCGTAACGATTTCTTTGGCAATGGCAAGGCCTAAACCTGCGCCGCCTGTATTGGTCGTTCTTGCCTCATCCAAACGGAAAAACTTTTCAAAAATCATTTCTAGCTTGTGGGTGGGAATGGTTTTTCCTTTATTTGAGAAATAGATATCTACTTGATTTTCGCTGCATTGGGTGCGGATGGTAATCGTAGTATTGGGATAGCTGTAGGAAATGGCATTTTTAAATAGATTCTGGAAAACACGGGCAAGCTTTACCGGGTCGCCCATTATCATAATATTTTCTGCTGTTTCTAGCTGTGCGGTGTTGCCGTGAGCCTGGAGAATGGGGTAAAACTCATCAGTCATTTGCAGCAGCATATAAGAGAGATTAATGGACTCCTTCTCCAGATAAATCTGTTGTAAATTATACCGTGTAATGTCGAAAAATTCATTAATTAATTTTTCCAGACGCAAAGATTTTTCCAGGGTAATTTTGGTATATTTTTGTTTCTGCTCGTCGGGCATATCGGGGGCTTCGTCTAACAGACTGAGATAGCCAATGATAGAGGTGAGGGGTGTTTTCAAATCATGGGCAAGATAAGTGATAAGGTCGTTTTTTCGGGCAGCTTCTTCTTTTAAAATTTGTTCATTCTGCATCATCTGGGATTTGATTTCTACCATTTGGGTTGAGATTTCGCTATATTCCGGAGGAAAAATGTCAGTAGCTTCCTTGCTTTCTGCCATATAACCTCGCATCATGGTGCTGATTTCACTGATGGCATTTTGGGTATGGCGGCGGCTATAGGTGGAAGTTGTATAGAGGATGATTGCAAGACTGATAAAGACAACACCAATAAACAGACGTAAAAATAATAGTTTGATAGCCGGCCAATCCGGTCGTTCAATCCATAGGGCCCTGCCGCTTGTGGGATGCGTAGTTTGAAATTCGTAGATATAGTGTTTACTAAACCAATCTAAGAAAACACCGTTAAAAGTGTTATCTACCAAGGTATAAATCATAAGGCAAAGAAAATATGCTGTGAGGAAAATAAGCCCAGTACGGAAAATAGGTTGTAAACGGATATTGATTTTAGCTTTCAATTTTATAGCCTACCCCCCAAACAGTTTTGATATATTTGGGCTGGTCGAAGGAATCGCCCATTTTTTCTCGCAAATGGCGGATGTGGACGGTGATGGTATTATTTTGTTTTTGAAAGTATTCCTCGCCCCAAATACCGTGAAAAAGCTCCTCGGCGCTGACTACTTTTCCTTTATTTTGCAGCAAAATCCGTAAAATGGAAAACTCGGTGGGGGTGAGGCACAAGGGTTTTTCATTAATGGTACATTCATGGGTTTTGATATTTAGCACCAGTCCTCCATGGATGATAAAATCCTCCTCCGGGTCTGTACCTATGTTATAGCGTTTATACCGTCTCAGTTGCGCCTTGACTCTCGCTACCAGTTCTAGGGGAAGGAAGGGTTTGGTCATATAGTCATCGGCGCCTAAGGTGAGACCTGTGATTTTGTCGATTTCTTCTCCTTTGGCTGTGAGCATAATGACGGGATAGTTATAATGTTTGCGAATGATTTTGCAGATTTCAAAACCGTTTTTATCAGGCAGCATCACATCTAGTATGGCTAAGTCTAGTTTTTCTTGAGTGATGCAGGCAAGGGCGTCTGTAGCATTATAAAATTTAAAAACAGTGAAGTTTTCGTTTTCTAAGTATAAAGAGACCAGGTCAGCGATTTCCCGTTCATCGTCAACGATTAAGATTTTCTCACTCATGGCAGACTCCTCCTATCTTCCTGATATCTTAACAGATTTATTGTATCAGATTTTTTATTTTTTAATAGAAAAAAATTAAGATTTTATTAATTTGCAGCCTGAGTATATTTTTTTCTGTTTAGGGTAATATTAGCCATATGGAGGTGGAATGTTTATGAATGAGAAAATGAATGATTTTTGGGAAAACAAACCAAATAAAAACCGGTGGTGGGTATATGGGCTAGTCGTTGCTTTAGGCCTTTCTGTAGGGCTCTGGCAAGGTATTGCAGATAGAATGCCTGCGGAAGAAGATGGAAATTCTGCGGCACCTCGACTCATAGGGGCAGAATATGATGGTTTTATGCCAATGACCGAAAACCAAATGCGGCAAATGGTCGGACAACTATCAGAATTAGCTGGGAAAACAGAACCTGAAAAACCAGTTACCTCACCAGAGGAACAAAAATTGCAGAGCGGTGAAGAGGATTTGGGCGGCATCAAAGAGGGAGAACCAGCCGTTACCAATGTAGCTGCTACAGTACCTAATCTTTTGATTCCTGCTAGTGGTAAATGGGAGCGGACCTTTGGCTATGGATATGACGATACCTTAGAGGATTTTCGTTTTCATAATGGAGCGGATATGCCTCTTTCTTTAGGCGAATTAGTTTATTGTGCTTTAGATGGTAAAGTAGCGGCTATTGAGGCGAATGACTATGAAGGACAGGCAGTAACCATCCAGCATACGAATAATATCGTTACCAAGTATTATGGTATCGAGACGAATCTAGCAGAGGGTGATACATTGAAAGCTGGAGAAGTGGTGGGACAGATTGTGGCTAGTCCGCTATTTGAAACAGAGCAAATCCCTCATTTGCACTTTGAGGTATGGGTAGACGGCGTGGTGACAGACCCGCTTGCATATATCAAATAAAAGAAAAAGAGTCGTGCTGGCGCACGGCTTCTTTTATTTTAAATGTAGACGATTGATAAGGGCCGGTAATATTCTTTCAAAAGCGACGCCTTCTCGGGGCGCTGTGCCGATTTCTTTGGTTATGGTAATGGCGTCATAGGTGAGGTCTACGGCAATGGTGGTGCTTACCTCCAAAGAGCAGTTGTTTAAGATAGCTGCTAAAAGAATGCTGGAAAAAACATCTCCAGTCCCATGAAACATACCAGAAACTTTCGGTGAAAAGGCATAGATGGCTTTGTTTGTATTCCTACTCATAGCGGCGGCGCCTAGGTGGCTTTCCTCCAGCCATACGCCGGTAAGTACTGCTGTCTTTGCTCCTAAGGCAAGCAGGCCAGTTAATATTTCTTGAATATAGGACTCGTTGTAAGGGCCTGCTTTGTAGGGAATATCTAATAAAAAGGCGGCCTCTGTCATATTAGGGGCAAGAATATCTGCTTCTGCTGCTAGCTTTTTCATTTCGGTGCAAATTTCTGGAGTATAAATGGAATAAAGTTTGCCATTATCACCCATAACTGGGTCTACAAAAACTAGGGTATCTTGTTTTCGAAATTGTTTGCAGAAAGCCCTTAAAATATCAATCTGTTGCTTGGAACCGAGAAAACCGCTATAGATGGCGTCAAAGTGTAAGGCAAGCTTTTGCCAATGTTGGATATAGGCGGGAAGGTCGTCTGTCAAATCCCGATAGGTAAAGCCGGTGAACCCTCCAGTATGCGTGGAGAGGATGGCGGTAGGCACGGGGCACGTCTCTATGCCTGCGGCAGATAGCACTGGCAGCGCCACGGTGAGAGAACATTTGCCAAAGCCCGAAATATCATGGATGGCGGCCACCCTTTTTAAAGGTAACATAAAAACCACACTCTTTTATTCTTAGTTCTTCAATTCTAATATAAATACCCAGAAAAAGCAAATGGTGTTCTCCGCTATCTAGTGATTACTTTGTTTGACTTTTTCCGGTGAATCATATAAACTTAATGTTACATGAGATGGATGATTTCGTTATATTTCATATGATTTTATAGAATTAGGAGGGGATTTTTTGATGCAAAGATTTGTGACAGATCATGCGCCGGCGCCTGTTGGTCCTTATTGTCAGGCGCTTAGTGTGGGTAATTTATTATTTATCTCCGGGCAAATGGGTATCGACCCGAAAACGGGGGCGTTTGTAGATGGCGGGGTAGAAGCTCAGGCAGAACAAGTAATGAAAAATCTAGACGCTATCCTTAAGGAAGCGGGAAGCTCTTGGTCTAGTGTGGCAAAGGTTAACATATATTTGAAAGACATGAATGATTTTGCTGCGGTAAACCAAATCTATGCAGGTTTCTTTGATAATGCCTTTCCTGCCCGCTGCTGTGTGGAAGTAGCAAGACTTCCTAAAGACGCACTGGTAGAAATAGAAGCCATTGCTGTTATTGGAGAATAACGAATAGAGTTTGTTTTGCGGCAAAGAAAAGAGGCGCTATGATGAAAATAGCAAACAGTATCACAGAACTAATCGGGGGTACGCCGCTGTTATCGTTAAATCGTATTGTGGAGCAGAACCAGTTAGCTTGCCATATCTGGGCCAAGCTGGAATGCTTTAACCCTATGGGTAGCATCAAAGACCGGGCTGCCTATGCTATGATAGATGACGCTGTGGCTCAAGGACTCTTAAGGCCTGGAGCAACCATTATAGAGGCTACTAGCGGCAACACTGGCATTGGTATTGCTTTTGTAGGCCGAGTATTTGGTTTTTCTGTGGTAATTGTGATGCCGGATTCTATGACCAAAGAACGAATCGCTTTACTGGAAAGTTTAGGAGCAAAAGTAGTGCTGACTCCTGGGAAGCTGGGAATGTCTGGCGCTATTATGGAAGCGGATCGGTTGCTTGCTGAGATACCAGGGAACGTCAGCTTAAAGCAATTTGAAAACCCAGCCAATCCTCGCATTCACCGTTTGACAACTGGTGAAGAAATCTGGCAAGATACAGAGGGACAAGTGGATATTTTAGTAGCTGGTATTGGTACTGGGGGGACTATTACTGGTACTGGTGAAATCCTCAAAGAACATAAGCAAAAGATACAAGTATTTGGTGTGGAGCCTGCTGATTCTCCTGTGTTAAATGGCGGAGACGCCGGTCCTCATGGTCTACAGGGCATTGGAGCGGGTTTTGTGCCGAAAGTGTTAAATGAAAATATATTAGATGGTGTGCTTACTATAACTACGGAGGAGGCCTACGCCTGCTGTCGTCAGCTTGCGGCGGAGGAGGGTATCCTGGTAGGCATTAGCTCTGGGGCAGCTTTGGCCGGTGCTTTACGGTTAGGGGCTTCGGAGGAAAACCGTGGTAAGCATATTGTAGTGATTTTTCCTGATGGGGGTGAAAGATATTTATCTTTACCTTTATTTCATGGGCAAGATTAATGGGGGCAAAAAATGAAGCAAACGAGTAATAAAAAAGAAGAAGCAAATGCACCGAAAAATAGCAAACGAAAAAATATTTTTGTGCAGAAAAGTGATAATCGTCCGGTCATCGTCATAGAGCGCTCCTCTTGGGAAAAGCGAATAGACTGGTGCTGTATGCTGTTTTTGGTCATGATGACGTTACGTATCAGCACTACTTGGAAGTCTCTTCCTGCGAAAATAGACACGGCCTTTGCGCTCTCTGGTCAGGCGATGAATACCTCAGGCAAGGGAACTCTTCTTGTTGTGCTGGGAATTTCCATTTTTCTCTTTATGTTTCTTAGCTTTTTCAGCCGGCATCCTTATGGCTTTAACTATCCGGTTGCAGTTACAAAGAAAAACGCCAAGAGCTTGTATCAGTTGGGTAGCATGATGATGGCGTGGATTAAGCTGTTAATTATGATTTTATTTGCTAATGTGGTATTTTCTGCTATCGAATTGGCCTTAGGTGGCGACCCTATTACCAGTGTTTATATTACCTTTGGTGTTAGTGCTGGTTGTATTCTTGTATTAGTTTATTTCCTTTTGCAAATGAGAAAGCTAAAGGATGATACCAATGCAGCGAATAAATAAGGCGTAAGAATGTATAGCTTACCATCTGTTGTCATCCAGTGTCATTCTTTGTCATTGCATTTTTCAGAATGACACTGGATAATAAACGATATGGTATGAATGATATGATATGATATCATAAAAAACACCTACTATCTGTTCATTTAATCGTGGCAAGATGGTAGGTGTTTTTATTAGATGGGCGCAGCTGCTAGTAAAACCAGGTCGGTATCTGCTTCTTTATTTTCCAGTGTGTATTCGCCTAGATAGGCTGGAAGCAGCAGGGTATCTCCCCGCATAAGGGGAATGCTGCCTTTTTGCCAATGGAGCGAGCCTTCTCCTGCGGCGCAAAGCAAGGTGGTGAAGCGCTCCTTTTGGGTGGTTTGGGTGAGTGTGCTATGTATGGTTAAAGTAGAAAAGTAAAGACTAGGTCGGGTGTCATAAATCCTTTGGGTATAGGCGCTGGTTTCCTGTTGCCAGAGAACCGGTGTTTTGGGTGATTGGTTTTGTTCCCAGTCGATGGTAGCTAGTGCTTTCTTGATATGGAGCGGGCGATAGTTGCCACTTGCATCTTTACGGTTGAAATCATAAAGGCGATAAGTGATGTCTGAACGTTGCTGGATTTCGGCGGCAACAATGCCTGCGCCTAAGCTATGGATAACGCCGGGGGGAATATAGTAAACCTCACCAGGTGTGACGGGAACCATATGGCATATATCAACTAGCTGGGGGGTGTTTAGCAGAGGAATCATATGGCTTGCTGTTATGCCTTCTTTCACACCATAGATGATTTTTGCGTCTGGTTTAGCGGCGACGATATACCAGACTTCTCCTTTGCCGCCTTCTTTGGGTTGGGGGTGGACTTGGATAGATAGTTGTTTTTCTGCATCTAAGAATTTTGCTAGCAAGGGACAAGGAGCTGCTGCATAATAATGACCGAGTAATTTTTCCTGCCAGAGGGTCTTCGCCTCTGTCAGTGTTTTACCTTGTAAGGAACCGTTATCAATGATGGAGACGGCTTGGGGGTGTTCGGATAGTTCCCAGCTTTCTCCTATATGAGAAAAGGGGAGGTGTTTGCCAAGTGCGCACAAATTTTCACCGCCCCATAAATATTGTTTATAAATAGGACGTAATTTCAACGGGTAAACCATGAGATACCTCCAAAGAATTGGTTTGGTATCCATAGTTTATGCAGGGAGTGTTGTCCTTGTTCAAAAATATGCTGTCTTGTACGCAAAAATACCTACTAGCACTTACTCAAAAGGTATGGTAAAAACTAGTAGGTAGCTTTTTTATGAAAATGACGAAAAAGATAGGTCGGCTTATAAATAAGTAGAAGGCAACAGGTTTTATTTTTGTTTGACGGCGGTAAGTTCTACAAAAAAGGAAGTACCTTTTCCTGGTTCGCTGTCTACGGTAATTCTGCCGTTATGGGTTTTGGCAATCCACTGGGCGATGGATAATCCTAGTCCTGTGCCGCCTTGGCTTCGGGAGCGGGCCTTATCCACTCGATAAAATCGTTGGAACAGATGCTTTTGGTCTTCTTTTGCGATGCCGATACCGCTGTCTTTCACCTGTAAAATGATTTTATCGCCTTTCGTCTTTAAGGACACGAACGTATCTCCCTTACCCGGCGTATATTTAATGGCATTATCCAAAAGGATAATCAACACTTGCTTGAGGCGGGAGCTATCTCCTAGGCAATGGACGTCTTCTGTAATATCCCAGGTGAGGTTAATATTGGCGTCTTTAAACAATGGTTCCATTTGTAAAACGGTATCTTCTACCACTGCGGAAAGATTGATGGCCGTTTTTAAGTTAATGTCTTGTCCAGCATCAGCCTTGGCTAGAAACAGCATATCGTTGACCAGTTGTGACATCCGCTTGCATTCTTTTAAGGCGCTATTGAGCCAGTAGTTGGTTTCTTTGGCGCCAAAATCCTCTTGGAGGTCTTGTGTTTCTTGTTCACTGTCAATTTTTGCTGTTATTTCTTTTTCTGGAGCGAGCAGTGTTTTTTCCTCTTGGGCTTTCCAATAATCATTTAAATCATCCTGCAATGTCTCTAACGTTGCTTGAATGATTGCAATAGGGGTTCTTAGCTCATGGGAGGCATTGGCAACGAATTCCTGTTGTTGCCGCCAGGCGTTATCTACCGGAATCATCACCTTGGCCACTAGTAAGCA
>CAMNVD010000043.1 GCA_946562005.1 uncultured Clostridia bacterium
GTGCAGCTCTTTTGGGGACGGAAAAAGCCCTTTTCTGTCCATCTGGTACTATGAGTAATTTAGTGGCCCTTCTCACGCATTTGCAGCCGGGCAATGAATTTATTATTGATTATCGCAGTCATATTTATCAATATGAGGTAGGGGGATGCGCAGCCCTTGCAGGCGCCATTCCCCATACTGCCCGTGGGGATAGGGGCCACCTTGCAGTAAGGAATATCGAGGCGGCTATCCGAGAAAAAAATATCCATTATCCAGAGACCAAACTAGTATGCTTGGAAAATACTCATAATCTAGCTGGTGGTACGGTTATGCCGATGCAACAACTAGCAGATGTTTCAGCTTGCGCAAGGGAATATGGGTTAAAAATCCACATGGATGGAGCAAGGCTCTTTAATGCGGCGGCTGCCTTAAGCCTTCCGGCAAAAGAAATTACTCAATATGTGGATACGGTTAATATTTGTCTCTCCAAGGGGCTAGCGGCGCCTGTAGGTAGCCTTCTCTGTGGTACGGAAGCGTTTATCACCAAAGCCCGCAAAAAACGAAAAATGGTGGGCGGCGGTATGCGTCAAGCTGGTTTTTTAGCGGCAGCAGGTATTATTGCGCTAGAAGAAATGACGGGCCGGTTGGCAGAAGACCACGCCTTAGCAAAGAAACTTGCCGTAGCGTTAGCGGACATTCCAGGCATTATCCTTGACCCTACTCAAGTAGAGACCAATATTGTGAAGATTGATTTGGCAGAAGGTATTTCTGCCAGGGAAATTGTGTCCCGGTTAAAGGCTGATTATGGTGTGCTGTGCGGCACGGCAGGGAGAAACAGCATTCGTTTTGTTACCCATTATCAAATCAGTGCAGGGGATATTGATACAGCTATCCACGGCATAAAAGATTGCTTGGTGAAATAGCTGGAATCGTAATTCCTAAAACAAGAAAGTAGGAACAACTATGGAAAAGAAAAATCAAGAGAATGAAGAATTATTTCAGACTTCTTTATTTGGTGAACCTGCTGTTAGTTCTGTTGCTAGAGGTAGCGGCAGTAGTCGTGCGTCAGCTAGGGAATCCAGTTCTAGCTGGGGTATGGTGCAGCAAAGGAAAGAGCCTCAGCCTGTAAGGAAAGTGGATACGGCTGCTCTTAATGAAAAAATAGCGGAAAAAACAAATGTGGGCGGTACAGAAGAACAATGGACGGATTGGCTGGACCGTTTAATGCACTGTGAAAAGTGCGGTTTATGTAAAACCAGAACTAAGGTAGTAAAAAATCCGTGGCAAGCTAGTGCCAAAGTTGTCATGTTGGGTGAAGCTCCTGGCGGACAGGAAGACTTGCAGGGACAGCCTTTCGTAGGACAAGCTGGGGGGATTCTTACAGAGTTTTTGGAGTTGGCTGGTCTTAACAGGGAAGATTTGTATATCGCTAATACCCTGAAATGTCGACCGGTGCGTCCCTCTAATCGAGGCATCTATGGCAACTATGCCAATCGGAAGCCGGCACCAGAAGAAACAGCAGCCTGCAAGCCTATTCTTATTGAGGAGTTGAAGCTGACAGGGGCGAAATATATGGTAACCTTAGGCGCTGTAGCTCTTAGTTGGGTGTTGCAAAAACCTGCTTCTATTACCGCTATGGCAGGAAAGCCTTTTTACAGTCAGTGGTTGGGTATGTGGGTATTCCCTATTTATCATCCGGCAGCGCTTATTTATGACGCTAGCAAAAAGGCAACCTATTTGCAGCACATGGCGAAGCTCAAAGTATGGCTTGCAGAAAATTTAGAGTAAAGAAGTGTAATAGAATCTTAATGAATAAAAGAGGGTGACGCTATGACCGTGGCGGTGTATGCCGGGACCTTTGACCCCATTACATATGGACATATTGATATTGCAGTGCGGGCGGCCAAGCTTTTTGATAGGGTTATCGTGGCAGTAGCGGAGGAGACCTATAAGGAAAACTATTTTTCCATTGCTGAACGATTGTATTTGATGAAGCAATGCTTTGCTGCCTATGATAAAATCGAGGCTAGCGCTTTTCCTGGTCTTTTAGTAGCCTATGCTCGGGAACAGGGGGCTAGTGTGATTATCCGTGGTATGCGGGCCGTTTCTGACTTTGAAATGGAATTTCAAATGGCAGCTATGAATCGGAAACTGGATGAACAGATTGAAACTATCTTTTTGCCTGCCCAAAATCAAAATACCTTTATCAGTTCTAGCATTATTAAGAAAACCTTTATTGCCGGTGGCAGTGTGCAGGGTCTGGTGCCGCCAGTGGTGGAGGATGCGCTGATGAAGAGGAAACAAGGGAAGTCCATCCTTCCCTAGTCGGATATGATTAATCAACCTGTTTTCCATAAAAAAGAAAAAATTTAAAAAATTGACAAAAAAAGAAACTTTTTCCATTCTTTTTTCGTCAAAAATAGATATGGGTTATGCTCATATTTATTTTTATTTAAACAATAGGTATCTTGAGAGATTTTCCAATATCTTTCTTGTGAAAATATGGCAATTTTATTGAACAATAAATAACATCTTGATACAATATAAGGACAAAGTAAAAAGAAAAAGGAAGCAGAGGAGGTAAGCATAGGTGAAACGGCGTAATATTTTTTTTAATCTTTGTCTTATGCTTGCCGCATTATTATTATTTTTTGGTGTTCGAGCTGCAAAAGCCAGTGCCATAGACACTATCTCGGCCGATGGCAGACAATCGGCTTCCGGTGTTACTCAAAAAGCCGAAACTGTTACAGCGGTATTTCAAAAGGAAAATGGTTTTACTTATACCGTAATCCATCAGATTATCATAGAAAATAATACGTCAAATACTGCACGGAATATTCAGATTTCTGTGCCAGCTTTCCCCAAGCAGCAGCCTATTTATCAAGAAATCCGTGAGGTAGAATATAATCCAGAACCGCAATCTTTTTTAGTTGATGAGGATGGTAATGAGACTGCTTCTTATACCATTGAAAGCTTAGCGCCGGGGGAACGACAAATCTTGGAACAGCGGATTATTGTAGATAATTATAAGGGTAGCTATCAAATTAATGCTAACGCTGTTTCTGCTGATTATCAGGGGTATGACGGTATAGACCCACGGTATTTACAGCCTGAACCGGGTATTGAGTCTGATCATAAGGAGATTTTGCAATATGCTAAGGAAACCATTGGTAAGGAAAACAATCCTTATCTCATTGCACGGAAATTGTTCGCTGATGTGAATTTGTATCTCACTTATCAAGACGGGGAAAATGCCAACAAAGGTGCGCTCAATGCTTTAAGAACAGGGGAAGGTGTGTGTCAGGAATACACCAATTTATTTGTAGCTTCCCTTCGGGCGGTAGGGATTCCTGCTCGGGTTCAGGTAGGATATTTATATAATTCTACCCAGCATACGGGAGAACCTTATATATTAGAATCTGGTTATCTGAATGGTGATTTGCTTTCTCACAGTTGGGCAGAGTTTTATTTGCCGGATATTGGCTGGGTAATTGCAGACCCTACCTTTACCTATACTATCAAAAATGGGGATAAAGATGTAAAACTGGTAGATTGGAGTTACTTTGGACGGATTGCCGCTGAGCGGAGTTATTTGTTCTGGACAGAGCAGAATCCTAATGAAACTGCTGGTTCTTATTCTTATACGGATGCTCCTGTAGATGTAAAGTTTCATGCAATTATTGCGTTGGGGGACCGTTATTCTCCCTTTACAGATATCGGTCATCACTGGGCACGGGAAAGTATCTTGTCGTTGTCCCAGGACCGGATTCTTACTGGGAAGGCGCCAGGACATTTCGGGGTAAATGATTTAGTAACCAGAGATGAATTAGCGGCTGTTATCGTGCGGACGTTGGCGGCAACGAACCAGGAGCGGCCAAATGTAGGGACAACCTTTAATTATACAGATATCAATACCGGATACTGGGCGTTTAATGATATCTTTCAGGCGTCGTTAAAGGGCTTTTTATACGGCTATCCGGATGGTACTTTTGGTGTGGGGAAGCCTGTTACCCGGGCAGAGATGGCTGCTATCCTAGTGCGGTTGTTTAACTTGGAGGATAATTCGTCGGCGCCTTCTGTTTTTACCGATTTGGATACGCCAGGACAGCAATGGGCGAAGCAGAGTATTGTGCTATTAGAACATAAAAACTTTGTTGCCGGCCGCGGAGATGGTAAGTTTGCGCCTGGTGAATATGTGACTCGTGGGGAAATGGCAGCGTTTATCAGTAAGGCGTTGTATAGTGATAAATAGAAATTTCCCATAAAAAGAATGTGAGAAAAAGGATATAAACTGTCGTAACACGCATAGATTATAGAGACGATAGGAAAGAAACCGTTTGTAGGAGGCGTGAATATGACAGAGAAATCCAGAGGTGCAAGAGGCCGTGCCAATGTTTGCAAGACAAAAACTAGCAAGGACTTGAAACAGGAAGAAAAAGAGTACCTTTCTTTAAAAGAAGTCGCTGCTATGTCAGGGGTAAGTTATGGTGCCGTGAAGCGGGATATTGACCATGGTAGTTTATCTGCTTACCATATCGGCAGAAAATATTTTGTAGCAAAAGATGCGGCAGCTGCATATAGCCTGGTCCATCAGGGAGAAGGGCAGGCAGAGGGTTATACCATTCGGCAGATTATGGAAAAAATCCCTCTGAGCTATGCTTTTTTAATCGAATTAGTAAAGACCAAAAAACTGCCCGCTGTAAAAGTAGGCAGGCAATATATTATTCCTTACGATGCTTTTGCCGCTTTTATGGCAGAAAATAAAATCCAATAAAAACATAGCAGGATAGAGATGAACCAATGAGAGAAGGAAAAATCGTTTGTTCTTGTCGCCATATTACAGTAGGGCATATTACCCAAGCTGTTGTCGCTGGGGCAAGAAGCTTTACAGAAGTACAAAGAGAAATTGGTGTTGCACGTTCTTGTTGCCGCTGCCGAGAATACGCAGAGAATGTCTTTGCCGCTATCCTAGCAGAATATGAACAAAGCCAAAAGAAAGAGCCTAGATTGTTCTAGGCTCTTTTTATATTTTTTATTAGGATTATTTTTGTTTTGCTTCTGGGTTGAGGCAGTTAGGTGGCATTTCTCCTTTTAGGACGGCGATGATGTTTCTAGCCGCAGTGAGCCCCATATTTACTCTAGTCTCATAGGTGGCGCTGCCGATGTGGGGTGCCATTACCAAGTTGGAGAGTTTTTCTAAGCCTGGCGTAACATAGGGTTCGTTTTCAAAGACATCAATGCCAGCGCCGGCAATAACCTTGTTTTCCAGAGCCCAGATAAGGTCTTGAGTGTTGATGAGCTGTCCTCGTGCAGTGTTGATGAGAATGGCTGTGGGTTTCATCATTTCCAGCTGTGGTTTAGAAATCAGATATTTGGTTTCCGGGGTGGCCGGCGCATGAATGGAGATAATATCGCTTTTTTGCAGCAAGGTATCCAGGTCAGTGAAGATAGCTCCTGTTTCTTGTTCTAGCTCCGGTTTGGGGCTGTGGGCGGTGTAGAGTATGGGCATAGCAAAGCCTTTTGCCATGCGTATCATGGCGCTGCCGATGCGTCCGGCGCCGATAACGCCTAATGTTTTCCCGGTGATTTCCTGTCCTAGGTAACCGAAAGGCGACCAGCTGTCCATCTTTCCTGTGCGGCAGACAGCGTCCATGGCAGGGATATTGCGTGCTACAGCGAAGATAAGGGCCCAGGCAGTTTCTGCCGTGGCGATATTGAGGACACCCGGTGTGTTGCTCAGGTAAATGCCTCGCTCTGTAGCAGCAGGAATATCTAAGTTTTCGAAGCCTACAGCAAAGTTAGCGATGATTTTTGCTTTGTTGCAGCAGTCCAGCACCTCTGGGGTAAACTTATCATAAAACATAGAAAGGATGGCGTCTTTATCACGAACAGCGGCTTTGAGTTGTTCGGGGGTGAGGGCGTCTTCTATTTCGTTATAGGTGACGGTGCAGTGCTCCTCCAGTAGGTCGATGGCAGGCTGGGGAATCTTTCTGGTAATATAAACATGGTATGGTTTTGCAGTCATTTCGGTTCTCCTTTCCGGTTGATAAAATGGTTTTGTTGCTTCTATTATAAAAGGATTTTCTCTGGGATACAATGGAAGGCTAAAAATAAATTTTACAGATAAATTTTGTGCTGATAGGGCTGAACAGCAGATATGCTTTGAGGATTTTTTGAGGAAATTATTTTTTTATGAGAAAAGTTTAGTGCTACTAAATTAAAAAGGTGACTTAACTTTCATTCTCTTTTTATTTCTTAAGAAAATGATAGTAGAAACCAAGGTAAATAGGTTGCCGTCTGAAAAATTAAAATCTGTGGTTTTAGAAAAAAATATTGACATTTCTTGTAGTTTATTGTTAAATATTATGTGTTGGTTTAGTAAAGATAAACTTAGAGTTTAGGTTTACCAAGACAAAAGAAAGTATCCTTTAATTACTGCTTGTCATTCTGAGCGAAGCGAAGAATCCTAAAACAAGAATTGCAGAAAAGATTCTTTGTTGTGTTACTCTTAAGAATGGCATTTGTAAGTTGCTTAGAACTTATAAAATAGTGCATATTGCTATTTCACCAGAAAGGAAGTGGAAAGATGGATATCGGTAATAAAATCCGCCAGCTACGCATCAAAAACGGTCTGACCCAAGAAGAGCTTGCAGCCCGGGCAGAGCTGACTAAGGGATTTATCTCCCAAGTAGAGCGTGATATTACTTCTCTTTCTATTTCTACTTTGGTGGATGTATTGGAGTGCTTGGGCACCAACTTAAAAGATTTTTTTAGTGATTATGAAGATGAAAAAATCGTCTTTTCTAAGGAAGACGTTTTTGTCCAGGAGGATAAAGACTTAGGTAATACCATTCATTGGATAGTGCCCAATGCGCAAAAAAATGAGATGGAGCCGATTATGCTGACACTGGAGCCAGGCGGCAGTGTGGATATGGACGACCCCCATGCCGGGGAAGAGTTCGGTTATGTATTGGCCGGTGCTGTTATGGTTTACTTGGGACAGCGTAAATATAAATGTAAAAAGGGCGAGAGCTTTTATTATAAAGCTAATAGTCCTCACAAAATAGAAAATATTTCCAGGGAACGGGAAGCGAAGATTCTTTGGGTTTCTACACCGCCTAGCTTTTAAGAGAGGTGGTTAACGGCAAAAGGAGCGATAGGGAATGAGTGAAAAAAATGTATCAGAAAACATCATTGAGTTAGTAAATATCCGCAAGGAATTTGACGATAATGTAGCGCTCAAAAATCTGAACCTGAATGTAAGAAGGAATGAATTCTTGACGCTCTTAGGTCCTTCTGGCTGTGGGAAAACCACAACACTGCGGATGATAGCCGGCTTTGAGCAGCCGACCAGCGGGCAGATTTTATGCAACGGCAAATGCATCAATGATGTGCCGCCTTATTTGCGTCCTTTGAATACGGTATTTCAGCGCTATGCGCTTTTTCCCCATATGAGCATTTATGAAAATATCGCTTTTGGTCTGCGGCTAAAAAAGAAACCAGAATCTTATATCAAAGAACGGGTGAAAGCCATGCTGAATCTGGTAAACTTAAATGGCTTTGAAAAGCGTTCTATTGAGTCTCTCTCTGGCGGGCAGCAGCAGAGAATTGCTATCGCTCGGGCTTTGGTTAATGAACCAGAAGTATTGCTTCTGGACGAGCCTTTAGGCGCACTAGACTTAAAGATGCGTCAAGGGATGCAGATGGAGTTAAAGGATATGCAGCGCCGGCTGGGTATTACCTTCATCTATGTTACCCACGACCAGGAAGAAGCGTTGACTATGTCGGATACAATTGTCCTTATTAACGAAGGGGAAATCCAGCAGAAGGGCACGCCGGAGGATATCTATAACGAACCCAAAAATGCTTTTGTAGCTGATTTTATCGGGGAAAGTAATATTATTGATGGTATGATGGTGAAGGATTATTCTGTGCATTTTTCTGGGGCAACATTCCCCTGTGTAGATAGCGGCTTCGGTGAGGATAACCCTGTAGAAGTGGTAGTTCGTCCTGAAGACGTGCAGCTGGTAGAAAAGGAAAAAGGCCAGATTCGGGGTATTGTACAGTCTGTTGTGTTCTTAGGCGTTCATTATGAAATGCACGTCCTTTGCGACCATGGTATGGACTGGTTGGTGCATAGCACCGCTATGTCTCCTGTCGGCAGTGAAGTGGGCATTTGTGTAACCCCGGAAAATATTCACATTATGGAAAAAAGCCGTAAAGAGGTAGCGGCAGATGAGGTAGAAGCATGAAAAAGAAGTGGTTATCTTATCCCTATATGATTTGGATGGCCATCTTCATCGTAGTGCCTATGGCGCTGGTGCTCTTTTATGCTTTTACGGTGAAGGATGGGGAGTCTGTCCGGTTTTCCTTGGGAAACTTTCAGAAGTTTTGCCAGCCGGTGTATTTGAAGGTGGCATTGCGTTCCATTATGTTGGCTTTTTATTGCACTATCGGTTGTTTCCTCTTGGGTTATCCTTTGGCTATGATACTTGCTAGCAAGGAATATGTGCAAAAGCGGATGTTGCTGTTATTGCTTATCTTGCCTATGTGGATGAATATTTTGTTGCGGACCTATGCTTGGATGACTTTGCTGGAAAAAAACGGCTTGATTAATACGTTCTTAGGTAATTTTGGCTTAGGGCCATACCAGTTTCTTTATACAGACGTTGCTGTGGTGCTAGGGATGATTTATAATTTCCTGCCCTTTA
>CAMNVD010000044.1 GCA_946562005.1 uncultured Clostridia bacterium
TCATTAACGCTCCACTCCACATAGGTGCCGTCTAAATCTTTTCTTTTCAAAAGTCCGATAATCACTTCAGAAGAAGGTGTACCAGGATAGCCAGATACCACCTTCACACCGGCACGAAGGGCGCCTAAGCCAACGGCATCATTACCGGAAACGATTTTTTTCACCATGATTTTGCCTCCTTCTCTTACAAAAAAAACCCCCATTTACAATGGGAGTTTTGAGATTACACCATACATCTTTCTATAGAAACAGCCACTACCCATCAAAGCAATATAAAACTAGCCCCCAATCAAATGATGGTGGTTATGATGAATAGCAACCATGTGGATACCATTTTGTAATTGTAATGGAGTGATTTGTTGCAACATTTGCAATCATCCTTTTCTAACATCATTACACGATTTATCATAGCACCAATCAGCACGCTTGTCAAACAGATTCTTATTCCGCTGCCTGAGCCTTCAGCCTTTTAATCCCGGTCCAGCTTTCCATGGAGGTGTCACCAAAGCCCGCCACCACCATAGAGCCATCCCTCTTAATACCAACGACGCGGTCTTGCAACATATAAATATCGGCAATGTCCGTCCAATCTTTTACTTCCGGTAAATAGTCCCAATAATCGCCTCTCCCGGCTAATAAAACAGTGCCGTCTGCCCTTAGCCCTAAGGTATCCCAGCCGTCCGTCGCAATGGCAACAATTTCCGTCCAGTCCTCCACATCACAAGAACCGTAACGATTATCGCCAACCGCTACCACCGTGCCGTCAGACTTCAAACCTACGCTGTGATTGGCTCCTGCGGCAACAGACACAATGTCTGTCCAATCGCCTACTTCACACTGTCCGAAATATTCTCCCACCTTACCCCCTGCAGCCACCACAGTACCATCAGACTTTAGACCAAGAGTATGAGCATAAGCGGAAATTGCCACAATATCTTTCCAATCATCTACCTCACAGTTACCCCATTCGTCATAGCCAAATGCCACCACCGTACCGTCGGTTTTCAAGCCTACCGCATAGTCGCACCCAACATCAAGAGCAGCAATGTCTGTCCATTTTTCTACTTCCGTAATATCAAAATCTTTGCGACCAACAGCGACCACTGTGCCATCAGATTTGAGTCCAAAAGTATTAAAGCTGCCGGCAGCCACAGAAACAATATCTGACCAATCGCTAACTTCGCATTGTCCATATTCGTTGTCCCCCATAGCAAGAACACTCCCATCCTCTTTTAAGGCAACGGCATGCCAAAGCCCCCCGGCAACAATCTGAGGATTGGCACCGATTTCTACTTGAGCAGTTACCGGTTCTTTATAATCGCCGCCACTGCCACAGCCTGCCAAGGTGCACATAGTGAAAAGCAAGGCAAAGGCAAAAGCTCCATATTTTTTCTTCATTGTTAAAGTCCTCCTAATCATCATTGAGGATTCGTCCTCTCCTCTTATGACGAAACAAGGAAAAGAAAAGTTTCCATTGTCCGCTCATCGTAAAAAAGCCGGCAAGATGATTCCTGCCGGCTTTCGTTTTACCCCATTATTGATTTTCTTGTTCACTATCTTGACTTTTGCTTTCCTTATCTTTCATTTGTTGGATTTGATTTACCAAAGCGTCGGCATTTTTGCTCAAATCTGCGTCATCTTTTACCAATGCTTGATATGCTTTTGCAGCGTCCAAAGCAGCATCGACACCATCAGAAGCAAATAAAAACATTACATGGAGATAGTTCACAGACCAGTTAGTTGGGTCTAATTCCAATGCCTTATCAAAAGCGGCGTCTGCCCCTTCATCATAACCGATAACCCAGTTAGCATTAGCGATTTTCCCATAGATATCCGCTTCTGCCGCAGCATTGAGCTCAGCTGGTTTATTAGCCAAGGCTCTATCATAATATTCAATCACATTGGCATAGCTGGTAGGTACTTCATTATACCGTTCAGCAGCCGTCAAAAGCTCTCCTTGCGCTTGATATAAAGATGCAATTTCTACCAAAATGCTATAGTCATCAGGATTTTTGGCCAATTTTTCTTTAGCTTTGGCGATAGAATCATCATAAGCTGCCAATTGGTCCTCGATTTGTTCAGGGCTCACACCTGTACCAAAATCAGGAGATTGCCAAATAAAGTAACTGCCCAAAAGTCCAAAAATCAAAACAACAACCATAACGGTTAATAAGGTTTTTTGATTTTTTGTTGTATTACGAATTTTTTGAATAACCACGTTTTACTTCCTCCTAAATTTACCAGTCTGTTTTTCAATATCCATTTAACATTATCATAACTAAAAATGAAAATAATATGAAAAACAATCACGCTATTTTATAGCCATAAAGATATGATAATAAAAAACCAATCAAGTGTCAACCAATAAAACAAGACAAAAGAGAAAAGCTGAAACAAATCCAATCGCTTTTCTCTTTACAATCTGTAATGCTTTTATAATGTATTTATTTATCTAAGCAATCCTGACAAATACCATAAAACTCCAACCGATAACGATGTATCTTACCGCAACTGCAATCCACTCCCTGGAGAAAAGTATCTTTTTTCAAAGGCATCTCCATATCATAGACCTTGCCGCACTTTTCACAAACAAAATGGTAATGCATCCCTGCATTAGCATCAAACCGGCTAACACCTTTGCCATAGTTTAGCTCCTGGGCCATACCATCTGCCACTAAAAGCTGCAAATTCCGATATACCGTACCTAAACTAATGTTCGGCATATCTTTCCGCGCTTCTTCATAAACCCATTCCGCAGTAGGATGACATTTGGTCTGGGATAATATCTGCCAAATTAACATTTTTTGTTTCGTCATCCGTTTTTGCTTTTCTCTGGCACAGGGTACACTGCCATCTTTCAACTGTTTGATAACGATTTTTTCTTTCATTACAATCACCCGTTATGTATTCTATCTTTAGTTAAGGTGAGACAACTCCATGGCAGCCTGCTCCACGCCAAGCTCTACAGCAAATACCTTTTGCATCTCCCCCACCAATTTAGAAAAACGATACTCTGCATTGAGGAAATCATTGATTTCTGGATACATACTCAAGGTAAAATACATATCATCCAGCTCTTTATCTAACGCTGGACATTCCTCTTTCCCTAAATGCGCTACCTGCGCCCGCATTTGTAATGTCCTGAAATTCATCAAAAGCTCCAGAGACTGCTCGTTTTTCCCCACTGCTTCCTTTGCCTTTTGATAAGCGACAAATTCCGGGCTATCTTTTAATAGCGCTGCCAATGTATGACAGCCTGCTAATATTTTTGTTGTTTGCAAGTTGATTTCATCTCTCATAGTTTTATTCTACCATATTCTTACTTTTCTATCAATATTCATTCCTATTAAGCTGTCAGATATTGTTTACTTTTTACGCTCCATCAAAAAACGTCCCAGCCATCCACGATAAATCTCAATGGCCTTTTCTGGACAAAGCTCCTGACAACAAAAACAGCAAATGCACTTCTTATTATCTATGCAGGGCACTTTTCCTACTAACTCCATAGCACGAGGCGGACAATGGGCTACACATTTCCCACAGCCAATACAACCATTCCTGTCCACACGAACTCTCGGTTTGATACGATTATCCAGCCAATCAGAAAGAAAGCTAGGCAACTTTGTATTATAAAAATGAATAGGTCGACTATCCGGCAGCTGCAAATCAGGAATCTGCAATGCAGCAAGACTTTCATCCAACACACTTACATTTTCCGGCTGCACTAGGCCTCGTTCCCTTGCCGCCGCAAGCATTGGCACGTCATCAGGCTCCATTCCCAGGACACCTGCGCCAACCCAATCCGCAGCATAAGGGTTTTGCCCCATGATTAGTGCACCTACCTGTCTAGGCGTCCCTCCAGACGGCCCATTCCCCTCCATAGCCACAATACCGTCAATGATGGAAAATACCGGCTTTACCGTCTCGCATACATCCACTAAAAGATGAGCAAAATCATGATATTCTGGCAGCCGCAAATGATAGTCCACCTTAGCCATGCCAGCAATAGCGCCATACATATTCTTGGCTGCGCCACTATACATCATCATAGAATGGGTTTTTAATTTTGCAATAGAAATAATGGCGTTCGCTGTAAGCATGGCCTTTACCATAGGAAAAGTATTGGTTCTATCCCGCACTGATGCCGAGACGGTAGCCACTGATACATCATAGTTTAGCAGGCTGCCCGTTCGCTCCGCTACCCCTATAAGCCCAGCCGCTTGATAAGCGGCCTTAAGCAATCCAGGTAAGAAAGGTCCGCCTGGACTATCCCCAATGATAACCTTGACACCCCGCTCTTTAAAATAACGAGCAACAGCCTCTACCACAACAGGATGGGTTACCACGGCACTCTCTGGAGACTTCGCCATAAGCAGATTGGTTTTTAAGAAAACAGTTTGTCCTGCATCAGGCAGAAAAGAGCCTGCGGATAATAAATCAAGCCCCCGCCATAAAGCCCTTTCTACTTCGCTCAGTTCGTAAGAATCACATCGACATAAAGCAACCTTTTCCATTAGACGCCCTCATTGTCCTATCTAAAATTCCATCTGACTAACACGGAATTATTCGCTGTTATTTTACCATATACCTGCTTCAAACACAAAAACAAATCTTCCCAAGTTAAATCTTCCCAGCATACAAGCACCAATCTTAAGAAACAGAATACTATGAGAAAAAATGAATCTTTTAGGAGGAATATCAATGAAAATACATACCATAAAAAAAGGAGAAACCTTATGGCAAATCGCCCAAAGCCATAAACTAACCCTAGATGAACTGATGGACGCTAATCCCCAAATCACCAATCCCAACCAAATCTACATCGGAGACAAAGTCTTCATCCCAGAAAAAGAAACTAGACCCCAACCACCAAAATGCCCGCCCGGCTGCCGTCCTATGCGTCCACAGCCTCGAGCTGAAGAAGCATCCGCTGATTACGGTGACTTCGACCTAGACTCTGATTACGCCGCTATGCCCGTAAGCAGCAAATATTATAGCTACGAAAAACCTGCCAGCAAAAAAGAGGAATCTTATTATACGGACAAATATCGCTCCAAATATGAAATGGATTATGTCAGCCCAGAAGGAGACCGCTACCATTGTCACTGTCATGAATACGATGACGACGACATGGATAATTGGAAACCTAGCCAAAGCAAACCTTATGTTTACACCGTAAAAAAAGGCGATACACTCTATAAAATCGCACGGGAAAACGGCTTTACAGTAGACCAGCTGTTGACGGTAAACCCCCAACTCACCGAAGACAAAATTATCTACCCTGGTGATAAAGTATTTATTCCTTCCCGGGATATGTTAGCGCAAATTCCCATGCCCCTTACCACCACAGATAGTAAAGAACTCATTGATTATTTAGAAACCGATGAATATTATTTAGTTTGCCCCTATTGCGGACATAAAATGAGACGCTAAAACCGTCCCCAACGCTTTTTCAGCTTTTTTCTATCTGCCACAACTATCCCATAAGCAATCATCACCCGTATTTGATGGTTAGCCAATAGACTTGACTTTTCAGACAGCCATGATAAAATATTCGGAAAGCAATCCACTATGGATTCTTAATATCATGTGCAGAAGAAAGAAGGTAGAAAACAAGCTATGTATGATAAAATAGAACTCATTATAACCGTTGCATTCTTCCTGGTTGCAGGGTTTGTAATTTACAGTAACTTAAAAAAGAAAAAATCTAATAAATAAAAGAAGAGCAAACAATTGCTCTTCTTTTTTGCTTTTTTGCTTTTTTGCTTTTTTTGCTTTTATTTATGCTTCACTGTCCGCTGGTTGTTCAGGCAAGGAGAAGTCATTGGCTAGTAATTGACCGAAATCTTCTAAGCTGCCATGCCAATCAACATTCTCACCACGTTCACCAGTTTCCTCTCCCACAAGGAAAGTGCTCATACCGATTTCATGGGCAGGCATATCCTCAGCCAGGTCATTGCCTATCATCACACAATCTTCTGCCGCAACACCGATATTTTGCGCTATTTCCTGAAAAAAGCCGGTATTAGGTTTGCAAAAGTGCATATTTTCCATGCCCGTAACAAAGTCAAACTGAGCAGGGTCTAAACCCGCCCAGCGAACCCGCTCCTCAATGGCTGTCAGCGGCATAATAGCATTGCTAGCTACTGCAATCTTATAGCCTTTTTCTTTTGCTAATGTAATCAACGCCTGATTTTCCGGACAAGGCTCCACAAATTCCCGATACTGTGGAAAAACTTCTGTGTAAAACTCTACCAAACGATTCCACACTTGTTCCTCATTGAGACCAAAGACGCTAGCAAAGTGTTCCATAAATACATTTTTACAAAAGATATAGGGGTTAGCATGGGTTACCATAAAGGCGCAAGACTTCATCACTTGCCCGGCAAATGCCTCAATAGGCACGATATCTTGAAAATACTCAGCCATTCCCGTCATGTATGCTTTATTAAACTGGTCTAAATCCATTTTGCAAAGAGTCCCGTCTAAATCAAATAAAATTCCCTGCTTCATGTTTTCCTCCGGTATTTATTCTTGGGCAATACGGTCAATGATTTCTGTCAATTCATCCTTTTCGAAATAATATTTTTTCCCGCAAAAACCGCAAGTCAACTCTACCTGTTCCATCTGCGCCCGCATATCGGTAAGCTCTGCTACCCCTAAGCTTGCCAGAGCACCGGCTAACCGTTCCTGGGAACAGCGGCATTGAAACTTTATATCATCCTTATGCTCTAAAATCTTATAATCGATGCCTGCTAATATCTGCTCTAACATGACTTCCGGCGTATCGCCACGGTCTATCATGCGGCTTACTACAGGAGAAGATAAGATGTTTTTTTCAAGTATAGCAGCTGTTTCTTCTGTTGCGCCGGGAAGCAACTGTACCATATATCCCCCGGCAGCAGATACATGATAATCTCTGTCTATCATTACCCCCAGCGCTAATGCCGTTGGCACCTGTTCTGATTCTACATAATAATTGCTGATATCATCAGCAATCTCCCCGCTAAGAAGGGACACCGTTCCTACATATGGTTCACCAAAACCCATATCTTTAATGACATGAAGAAATCCATCTGGACCGACTGCTTGCCCCACGTCTAATTTTCCCGGGGCTTTGTCCGGCACCACCACCAGAGGGTTTTCCACCCGTCCCCGCACAGTGCCATCTGCTTCTGCGATGGCTATCAGCTGTCCCAAGGGTCCATTTCCCTCTATCTTGAGAGTAATCTGATCCTGTTCTTTGAGCGATAACCCCATAATAACCCCAGCTGTAAGCAGTCGTCCTAAGGCAGCAGTAGCAACAGGAGAAGACTGCTGGCAAAGACGGGCCGCTTCACATAAATCTGTTGAGCGAATCGCCCAAAACCGTACTTGTCCATTTTCGCTAATACCTCTCAAGCAATAGTCTGCCATCACATTCTCCTCCTTTTCCTGCTAACAAAATCAATTGGTAATTATTCAGCAATGGCCGCATTTAAAGCGTCTACCAATGCATCCACATCAATACCGTGAGCAGTAGCGCCTTGTTCAATATTTTCAAATCGAGCAGCCATACAGCCCAGGCACCCCATGCCAAATTCCATAAATACACCAGCAGTTTCCGGCCATGTCTGTACAGCTTCTAAAATGCTCATTTCCTTCGTAATCAAATCCATGTTTCCACCTCCTTACACAGATACTATCAGTATACCACAAAAACCCTTTTTGTAAATATTTCCCTTTTTACGCATCTTTATACGGTATTCTATTTATTTTTCTTTTTATAAAAAAGGACCGCTGTATCAACAGCAGTCCTTTTCCAGATTAATAATTCTTAGCTAATTCTTGAAAAAAACTTTGAGGATGCGCACACAGCGGGCAAACTTGCGGTGCTTCTGTACCTACATAGATATGACCGCAGTTTCTGCATTGCCATACGATTTGCATTTCTCTTTTGAAAACAGTGCCGTTTTCTACGTGTTCGGCTAAGATTTTATACCGTTCTTCATGGTCTTTTTCTACAGCAGCAGCTTTACGGAAAAGTTCAGCAATGACAGGGAAACCTTCTTCGTCAGCTTCTTTGGCCATTCTCGGATACATATCCGTCCATTCTTCATTTTCACCACAAGCAGCAGCTTTCAAGTTTTCGGCAGTAGTACCGATGCCATCTAACAATTTGAACCATACTTTCGCATGAGCTTTTTCATTATCAGCTGTTTCTGTAAAAATAGCTGCAATTTGTTTGTAGCCTTCTTTGTCTGCAACAGAGGAGAAATAAGTATATTTATTTCTCGCCATAGATTCCCCGGCAAAAGCCTCCCACAAGTTTTTTTCTGTTTTGCTTCCTTTTAATTCCATTTTCGAAATGCCTCCTCTTATTATTTTATTTGATTTCTGTGAACATATTTTTCTTTACACGGCAGATTGGACACTCCCAATCTTCCGGTAAATCAGCAAAAGGGACCCCTTCTTTGGCTTCGTCATAGATATGTCCGCAAATCATGCACTGAAACTTTTTTCCAGCGCCACTTGATGCAGCTACAGGCGCAGCTTCCGGCACAGGGGCAGGCGCCCCTAATAAAGCGCCGCCGTTTTTCTTCCGTTCATGATATTGGGCATAAGTCAATGGTGTTTTATCGTTTCTTATCGCACCGGTGATTTCACAGATGAAGAGGGTATGGCTACCTATATC
>CAMNVD010000045.1 GCA_946562005.1 uncultured Clostridia bacterium
CGCCAGCAGTTTCAATTCTAGTTCTAACCACAGTTCTTCACCGGGTTCGCCATTTTCTGCGATTTGCGGCGCTTTATTTTTTGCCGTCGCGAAACGGGCATTGCCTCTACCACCTCTGCCGCCATGGGCCACGATGACTTCTTGCCCTTCGATAGTAATGTCTGCAATGACTTCTTTGGTCTCAGCATTCCTTACTACAGTGCCCAACGGCACCTTTACCCGCAAATCAGACGCTTTGCGGCCATGCATCGTTTTGCCTTGTCCATGCTCGCCTCGTTCAGCACGATAGTGGTGACGGCTTTTGAAGTCTATGAGCGTATGCATACCGCCATTGCCGATAAAAACAATGTCGCCGCCCTTGCCCCCATCTCCACCACTAGGACCACCATAGGGTACGTATTTTTCACGACGAAAGGCAACGACGCCATTGCCGCCATCTCCACCTTTTACATATATCTTAGAATAATCGTAAAACATAAATCCTCCTTAAACCCTAGCAAAATCCCATACAACTTTGTTTTGCCAAGATTACATCTTGTTATGTATTCGCCGTAAAAAAATAATTTCCTATTATAAACAAAAATTTTTGCATAAAAAAAAGCCGGGACATTCCCGGCTTTCTCTCAACAATTTATTACACTGCTGGACTTTCTGCATACACGGATATTTTTTTCTTGTATTTATCTTTCCGTTCAAATTTTACATATCCATCTACAGTAGCGAATAAAGTATCATCTTTGCCCAAGCCAACATTATTGCCGGGATGGTATTTGGTACCGCGTTGACGAACTAAAATGCTACCGGAAGTAACAAATTGACCATCATGGCGTTTAATCCCCAAACGTTTGGATTCACTATCACGACCGTTTCTAGAACTACCGCCTGCCTTCTTATGTGCCATTACCTCCCACCTCCTTGTTTCTTAAACTTTTATTTTGATGATTCGCTTTTCCTTAAGCGAGAATTTTTTCGATTTGAACTTTTGTAAACGGTTGACGATGACCGTTTTTCTTACGGATGTTTTTCTTTGGTTTGTAGTGGAATACAATAACTTTTTTGCCTTTGCCATGTTCCAATACTTTGAGAACAACTTTTGCACCGGCAACAACAGGAGAACCAACTTTAATGCTTTCTCCTTCACCCACTGCCAACACCCGGTCAATTTCTACAGTAGAATCAACATCAGCAGTAAGAAGTTCTACGTTGATTACGTCACCTTCAGATACCCGATATTGTTTTCCGCCTGTTTCGATGATTGCGTACATATCGCACCTCCTATCGCTAAAGACTCATTTCACTTAGGTGGCATCTGTGATGCACTTCTTACCCAGCAAATATGGTTTTAAAACACAACAAGAGTATATTATCATACCAGAGAAGCATTGTCAACGGAAATCCCAGCTGGCTCCTAAAATTTTTATAAAACATTACTTTTCAATAATATGAGCAAAACAATGAGTTTTAAAAGCATTATCGATTTCTATCCATTTCTTTTGTCCCACAAAACGCCCACCGTCCGTCACTACAACAACAAAACCATAAATGCGAACCACACCGTCATCTGGGTTTTCCTCATTTGGCTCTAATATTTTCACATAAAGCTTTTCTCCTACCCGCACAGGCGCAATATTCTCCGCACACCCCTCATCATCATAATATGCCCGAACTAGTATATCGTCCATTTTTTGTCCAGCAGCACCTTTTACTACGATTTTTTTATCTAGATGCTTTTGCCATGCCGCTAAGTTTTGTCCGGAAGGCCCAATAAGATAGGAAGCTACAGCAGGGTTTACTTCAATAAGAATGCCATCCCCTTCTGTTTCGCCGATAATCTGCCCTACTTCTTTATGAACCCGTTGACTAACGATGTTTTCATGGATCACCTTCCCCTTTCCCTCACAGAAGGGGCACTCCCGCTCCATGAACCCAGTAAGGCCTAAAGTAGCCTTTTTCCGAGTCATTTCCAACAGTCCGAGCTGGGTAAATCCTAATATACTAGTCCGTGTGCGATCTTTTCGCAATTCTTGCTCTAGGACAGCTACCACTTGTTCTTTATCACTATAAGTATCCATATCGATAAAGTCAATAATGATAATGCCACCAATATTTCTGAGCCGCAACTGACGAGCAATCTCTTTTGCTGCTTCTATATTGGCCAAGACCACGGTTTCTTCCAAATTATTTTTTCCTACAAATTTACCAGTATTCACATCGACTACTGTGAGAGCCTCTGTTTGGTCGATAATCAGGTAACCGCCACATTTCAGCCATACTTTACGCTGTAACGCCTTTTGCAGTTGAGCGTCTATATCATAGAGGGCAAAGACATCTTGGTTTTCCCGCAGATAAATATGTCCACCATATTCAGGTAATTGTTTTTGCACAAGGGCTGTGATTTCACCCTGCGTCACTTTGTTATCCGTCCAGATAGCGCCTACCTCATCGCATAAAATATCTCGCACGGTCCGCTCTACTAATCCTAAATCATGGTGCACTAAAGAAACGGGCTTTACTTTTTTTGCCTTTTGCTGAATCTCTGCCCACAGCGCCGTCAAGTCTGCAATATCATGGGCTAGGTCCTCTTCACTAATACCTTCTGCCGCAGTCCGCACAATAAAGCCAATATTATCTTTTACCAAAGGTTGAGACATCGCCTTAAGCCGTTGCCGTTCGGCCTCATCATGGATACGCCGGGAAACACCGATATGCCCCACCTCTGGCATAAGCACGACAAAACGACCAGGCAAGGTAATATGGGTGGTTACCCGGGCGCCCTTGGTTCCTACAGGTTCTTTAACGATTTGTACCAAGACATCTTGGCCTTTTTTCAATACAGATGAAATATTTGGTAATTCTCCTGCATTTTTTAATCCTTCACCATATTCATTGATATGCTTTGGTACCGCGTCTTCCACATAAAGAAAGCAGTTTTTACTTAAACCAATATTCACAAAGGCGGCCTGCATACCTGGTAATACATTTTCCACCTTCCCCTTATAGATACGGCCTAAGAGCTGCCGCCGTTCCCGCTGCTCAAAGTAGATTTCGCTTAACTGTTGGTTCTCCACTAATGCAACACCGATTTTATCTTCATCTTGTTGGATTAATATTTCCTTCATGGCTTTTCCCTATGCTCCCCTATTTTCATGGTCTTGCGCCATCAGCGCATAATAAATCTGTCCGTAACATTCGTTTGGTTTCTTCCTTCTCAATCCCCAAACAGGACAATACCTCTTCTGGCCTTACATGACCAGAATTTCCAGCCAAAAGCTGCATCGTAAACATTTCCCCATCCCATTCCAGCACAAAGATACCTGGCCGAAGATTAACGATTTTATCCCCTTTCGGACTAGTTTTCAAGTAAGGGATTTCTTCTTTTGCCAATAAATCAACAATCCGTTTTTTTATATCCATACCATTATGAGCCTCTACCCACACACTGTAGTTAGCCATAGCTATCAGCGCAGTGATAGATTTCTCTCCTACCTGCACAGGCCGGACCTCTTCTAGAGAAATGCCCTCAGGCAATGCAAGAGATAGCTGCTGGGAAAAGTCGGCTACTTCCATTTCCTGCTGTAATTCTATATCAAAATATTCCCGTAAGCTCTCCACGCCCACAGGCCGTGCTGGCCCAAAGGCAATTTTTGTATGAGGATTAAACCCCTGAGACATAGAGACAGGGATTTTCGCCCGCCGAAGAATCCTCTGCCACGCTTGTAATAAATCCAAATGAGAAAGGAAGCTAATATTCCCTTGGATACGATAACAGCAACGAAAAATGCTCATCTGCCCGCTCCTTTCAAATCATTATCCACGCCCAGCTTTTGACAAACGCCACAACCACTGCATGGATTATGGCGGCAATCAGCCGTAAGGTCCTCCGCTAGTGCTTTTTGCCATTCATGCCATAACCATTTTTGACTGACGCCACAGGAAAGATGTTGCCAAGGCAATACTTCGTCTTTGTCCATCTCCCGATAAGCAAAAAACTCTGGCGTATAACCACAAGCGGCAAAAGCATCAATCCATGTCTGATACTTAAAATGTTCGGTCCAACCATCAAATTTACAACCCATTTCCCAGGCTTTTAGGAGCACTTGTCCCAGTCGTCTATCTCCACGGGAAAAAGCAGCCTCTAAGAAACTAACCTCCGACTGATGATAGTTTAGAGAGAGGTTTTTATATTGTTTTGCCTGCTCCTTTAGGTAATGCTGCTTTTCTTTTAGCTCAGCTAAGGTGTTTTGCCCAAACCACTGAAAAGGCGTATGGCTTTTCGGCACAAAAGAAGACACGCTGACGGATACCTTTAACGGCTTGCGAATACCTTTTTCTCTAGCAATTTCCTTGCCGTTTTGCAGCACCTTCACCGCCAGGTCAATAATACCGTCCAGGTCTTCTTTGGTTTCCGTAGGTAGCCCAATCATAAAGTATAGCTTGATTTGGCTCCAACCTTGGGAAAAGGCAGCCTTCGTTGCCGTAAGCACGTGTTCCTCCGTTACCCCTTTGTTGATAACATTACGCATACGCTGAGTACCGGCCTCCGGTGCAAAGGTTAGCCCACTTTTTCTTACCTTTTGCACTTTTTCCGCCAAATCTACCGAGAAAGCGTCTACCCGAAGGGAAGGTAAGGATACTCCCACACCCTCTTCACTATAACGATCCAACAGCTCACTGATTAGCTCATTGACACAACTATAGTCCGCCGTAGAAAGAGACATAAGGCCCATTTCCTCATAGCCGCTGCTTTCTAAGAGTGCATCTGCCTGCTGGATAAGCTTGTCCACAGACTTTTCCCGCACAGGACGATAAATAATCCCCGCCTGACAAAAACGGCAACCCCGAGTACAACCCCGCATCACCTCTAAGACAAGTCGGTCATGAACAACTTGCGTTAACGGTACCAATTCTTTGTCTGGGTACATAGCCAGGTCCATATCAGGCAGCACCCGCTTATAGACCACTGCCGGCCCATTTTCTAGCGGCAGGATTTCCTTGATAACGCCATCTTCTCCATAAGTCACCTGATACAGGCTAGGCACATAGACGCCGGGAATTTGGGCAGCCTTCACTAAAAAATCATGTTTGCTTTCACCTGCTTGCTTGCTCTTTTCATAAGCCGCTAACAATTCAGGAAGCAGTTCCTCACCTTCCCCTAACATAAACAAATCAAAAAAATCAGCAACAGGCTCCGGATTAAAAGCACCGGGCCCCCCAGCCACAACCAAAGGCCCAGACACTCTATCTTTTGCCAAAAGCGGTATACCAGCTAAGTCCAGCATATTCAGAATGTTGCTATAGCTCATCTCATATTGGAGTGTAAAACCTACCACATCAAAGTCTTTCACGGCCCGTCCACTTTCCCAGGTAAAAAGAGGGATACCCTTTTCCCGCATCCGCGCCTCCATATCCACTAAGGGCGCAAAGCTCCGCTCCAAAAGAAAATCAGGCTGCGCATTTACCACATGATACAGGATACGCATCCCTACAAAAGACATACCGATTTCATATGTATCTGGAAAGAGAAATGCCATTTTCAACTGCGTACTATCCCAATCTTTCACTATCTGGTTATACTCTCCGCCGATATATTGCCCAGGTCGTGTCACAAAGGGCAATAATTCTCGGGTAATTCGTTCTCTTAATACGACCATTTGAGGTCCTCCTAAAATCCTTTTTTCGACTAGATTATGAAACTATATTAAGTTCCCCTTTCTTCCCTCAAAATCCTTTTTTCTACATAGAATAAAAGGCAAAACCAGAAATATTTCTCATTTCCAGTTCTGCCTTTTTTGATGTACTATTTTATTGATTTACCTGAAAATATGCCATCGGGTCTACCGGTGTTTCACCTTGATAGAGAGCAAATTTCACTTCTCCGACTACAGCATTTCCTAGTGTTTTTCCTGCCGCTACTTGCTGGCCCGCCGTCACAGATAAATCCTTCAGCCCGCTATACACCATTTTCCAACCATTTTCACAAGTAACTGTTACCTGCCAATTTCCCACGTCTCCCACAATGGTAGCTACCTGTCCATCACAAGCATTGATGAGCTTACCGCCCTCTGGTGTTTTAATAGTAATACTATCCACCACCATATTACCGTCCTCAGTGGGGATAAAATTTTTTAGCACAATGCCACTAATAGGCACTAAAAGAGAAAGGTCCGACGACTGATTTTGTTCATTATTTACAGCAATACCGTTATTTTCTACAGGAGGCTGGTCCCCCTGAAAATAAAGTGGCTGCAACACTGGCAATAAATCCGTTTCCATATTCAAATGGTCGAATAATAATTGCTGCACTGTTCTGCTCCAGTCATTGTCCATTTTAACAATACCGGATACCGCTGCAAAAATGATACAGCACCACACCAGCTGTTTTAGCCATAAACTCATTTTCAGCGGCTGCGGCCTGCGGCTACCCCTGCCATTTCTGCTGATTGGTTCTCTTGCTCGTTCTTGGGTAGCGCTCATAGCAAAATCTTTTAATTGTCCCATATCTTATCACTCCAGACAGGCTTTTTTACTATATATATGTCCTACCTGTCTGAATAGAACGAAAGATTCTCCGCTACGCTAGACTAGAAGTCTATACGTAAGAGAGAATCTTTTTCTAAATTCATTATTAAAATAATCTTTGCGCAGAGCGCATATTCACGTTTAACACCAGGCCCAGCGCCAGCATATTAATGAGCATACTACTCCCCCCATAGCTTAAGAAGGGCATCGGCAACCCCGTAATGGGCATGATACCAATAGTCATACCGGCATTGATAAATATCTGAAAGCCAAACATCGCAGCAACACCTACTACAATCAAGCTACCCAATAAATCCTTGGCCCGATAGGCTATCATCACAGCCCGCGCTAAAATACCAAAGTATAATGCTAGCAATAGGAAGCTACCCAAAAAGCCCCATTCTTCCCCTGCCACAGAGAAAATAAAGTCCGTGTGATGCTCCGGCAAGAAATTTCCCTGCACCTGGGAGCCCTTGCCATAGCCTTTCCCCCAAAACCCGCCAGAACCAATGGCAATTTCTGATTGTATCATATGATACCCAGCGTCTAAGGGGTCCATTTCCGGATTAATGAAAATAATCAACCGTGTCAGCTGATAGCCTTTCAGCGGGATAAACCAGGGCAATTCCTCCGGCAAATGCTGATAGCCGTCTGTATAAAAAAACAGAACAAAGAAGATAAATAATACCGCAAAAAGAATAATTAAAATAAACCAAAGCATGATTTTCGGCGGCAGGCCGCCTACCCAAAGCATGGCAAAAAGGATAGCTACAAATACCAGCGAAGTTCCCAGGTCGGGTTCTGCAAAGATTAAGAGCATGGGCAGCCCCATAAAAGCAAAAGCTGCTAGAATATTTTTCCACTCACCCATTTCGTGCTCCCGCTTTGCTAAGAAACAAGCAAAACAAATAATCATCAAGATTTTAGCAAGTTCTGATGGCTGAAAATCCATAAACCCTAAATCATACCAACGATGAGCACCTTTTTGTGCGGGCATGAACAATACGCCCACCAGCAATAATAAATTAACCCCATAGATTAAAAAAGAGAGACGGGCAAAATACTGGTAATCAAAAAATAACACAGCAACTAGGGCCACAAGTCCCAGGCAAATCCAGAGAAACTGTCGCTTCACATAATAAAAACTATCACTGCTGACATTCGTAGAAGCGCTTTTCAACACCACCAGATTAATAACCAGAAGAGCTGCTACCATCGCCACGAAAACCCAATCTATATTTTTTAAATATCTCTTTTCTATCATGGACCGGAATGCCACCTATCTATTAGATTTCTTAACCTAGTTAAAGAACAAATTTATAGTTTATTGTCATCCCAAGCATAGCCGAAAGGGCTAAAAGATTCTTCGTTATTTCATTCCTCAGAATGACAATGAGTAGTAAACTATGACTTTTTATAACAAATTTATGTATATTAGTGTACCCTAAAACAAGAAAAATGGCAAACAAAAATAATTTTTCACCATTACTTTTGCTTGCCATTTTTATATCCTTCTTACCAGTTATACCTGGCATTCTTTAGCTAATATTTCTCTTTACGCTTAAAATAGGAATATTTGCCACTAAGGATGCGGTGCCATCCTCGTTGTTCATAGATACTTCTAAAGCGTCCTGGTCGATTTCCATGTATTTGTTAATAACAGCAATCAAATCTTCCCGCAAATGATTCATTACATCCTCAGACATATTCGCTCTATCGTGAACAAGTACTAAACGGAGGCGTTCCTTTGCTACATCTTTGCTACCGTTACCATCTTTCCCAAATATACGGTTAATCACATCTGTAAAAGCCATTTATGGTTCCTCCTTTACTACTTGCTGAAAATGCTGCGGATTTTATCAAAGAAGCCGGTAGATTCTTCCAAAGACATCAATGGTACTTCTTTTCCAGTAATTCTTGCCGCAATATTCCGATATGCTTGTCCAGCTTTGGACTTATCGTCTAACACGGCTGGCTCCCCTTTGTTGGTGGAAATAACGATAGAATCATCATCCGGCACAATACCCAAGAGATCAATAG
>CAMNVD010000046.1 GCA_946562005.1 uncultured Clostridia bacterium
CTCAAGAAAAAATTGCTATGGTCATTGTATTGACAGAAGATTAGTTTTTGTTTATGATAAAAGAAATATGAATAAATCCGTCTATGATGGGGAGGAGCATTGTCCGGAATGTCTCTTAGAGAGGAAAGCCCTTAGGCTGAAAGGCTTGCCGAGACTGGGACAAGCAGGTAGCCCCGGAGATAACCGTTTGAAGGTGCAGTTTGGGCATTGGGTAGAGCGGTTCGGGTTTGCCCGTTACAGCAGGGAGTGCCTGTCGGCATTAAAAAATGTTGACAGGAATGAAGGTGGTACCACGGAGTTTTTTCGTCCTTTGGAGCGGAAAAACTCTTTTTGTTTTTATTACGTTTGATAAGAAAATAGGAGGCAAAATCATGACGGAAGCAAAAAACACCGTGCAATTAAATACGGTATATAACCCTAAAGAAGTAGAAGAAAAATGGTATGCCTATTGGGAAGCAAACAAATGCTTTAGCGCAGAGCATAACAAGGAAGGAGAGCCTTTTTCCATCGTTATGCCGCCGCCAAATGTAACGGGGCAGCTCCACATGGGGCACGCTCTAGATAACACCATGCAGGATATCCTTACCCGTTGGAAACGGATGCAGGGCTATCATACGCTGTGGATTCCCGGTACGGACCATGCAGGCATTGCTACCCAAGCGAAGGTAGAAGCGCACCTGGCCAAAGACGGTGTGACCAAATATGACTTAGGACGGGAAAAGTTCATTGAAAAAGTCTGGGAATGGAAAGACGAATATCACGGCAGGATTACCAAACAGCTGAGAAAACTAGGCTCTTCCTGTGATTGGGATAAGGAACGATTTACCCTGGACGAGGGGTGCTCTGAAGCGGTACAAGAAGTCTTTGTCAAGCTTTATGAAAAGGGGCTAATCTATCGGGGCAGCTACATGATTAACTGGTGCCCAAAATGTCAAACGACTATTTCTGATATTGAAGTAGAACACAAAGACCATGCTGGTCATCTATGGCATTTGAAATATCCGCTCACAGACGGTAGCGGCTATGTTATCGTGGCGACGACTCGTCCAGAAACCATGTTGGGAGATACGGCAGTGGCTGTGCATCCAGATGACGCACGGTATAAAGACATGGTGGGAAAAACCATTATGCTACCAATCGTCAACCGGGAAATCCCTATCATTGCGGATGAATATGTAGATATGACTTATGGTACTGGGGCAGTAAAAATCACCCCATCTCACGACCCGAACGATTTTAATATGGGTCTTGCTCACCACTTAGAACAAATTGTGGTAATTGGCAAGGATGCCAAAATGACTGAGGCGGCTGGTAAATATGCAGGCCTTGATAGAGACGAATGTCGGAAGAAGGTTGTTGAAGAATTTGAACAACTAGGACTTTTAGTAAAAGTGGAAGATATTCAGCACGCAGTAGGCGAATGTTACCGTTGCGGCAGTGTTATCGAACCGCTGGTTTCTCCGCAATGGTTCATTAAAATGGGACCTTCTGTGCAGAAAGCTATTGATGCTATTGATAGAAAAGATATTGCTTTTGTGCCGGACCGTTTTACTAAAATTTATTTGGGTTGGTTGGACGGCATTCGGGATTGGTGTATCTCTCGTCAATTGTGGTGGGGGCACCGTATCCCAGTGTGGTATTGCCAGGATTGCGGGGAAGTGATTTGTCAGAAAGATGCGCCCCATACTTGTCCGAAATGCGGCTCTACCAATCTGGAACAAGACCCTGATGTATTAGATACTTGGTTTTCCTCGGGGTTATGGCCTTTCTCTACTATGGGATGGCCGGAGGAAACCGAGGACCTGAAAAAGATGTATCCTACCTCGGTGCTGGTAACGGGACGGGATATTATCTTCTTCTGGGTAGCCAGAATGATTTTCATGGGCATGGAATTTATGGAAAAAGAACCATTTAAGCATGTCTTAATCCATGGTTTGGTACTAGATGCGCAGGGACGGAAAATGTCCAAATCTCTGGGCAACGGCATCGACCCCTTAGAAGTCATTGATGAGGTGGGGGCGGATACCTTACGGTTTATGCTCATCACTGGTAACACACCTGGTAATGACTTACGATTCCAGCGGGAGCGGTTAGAAGCTGCTCGGAACTTTGCCAATAAAATCTGGAATGCCAGCCGTTTTGTTTTGATGAATTTGACAGATTATGAAAAAGGTGCTTACACACCCGAATACACTTTAGCTGATAAATGGATATTGACTAGATTGTCTCAGACCATTAGCGACACCACTCGCTTCTTAGACAAGTATGAATTAGGGGAAGCGGCTCGGACGCTCTATGACTTTATGTGGGATGAATTTTGTGATTGGTATATCGAAATGGCCAAAGCGAGACTGTATAAAGGAACGGCCGCACAAAAACACACGGCTCAATTGGTACTTTCCACTGTGTTGGAAAAGACATTGCAGCTTTTGCATCCCTTCATGCCCTTTATCACTGAAGAACTGTGGCAAAACTTACCGGTAGATGGCGATACCATTATGCTTTCTAAATGGCCTAATGCAAATGATGTGGCGATTTATCCAGAGGAAGCACAGCAAATGGCGCTCTTGATGGAAGTCATTGGTGCGGTGAGAAATATTCGCGGGGAAATGAACGTGCCGCTGGGAAAAAAATCCGAACTGATTCTCTGGGCAGATAAAGCCCAGCAAGAAATCCTGCGTCAAGGGGAAGAATATCTCCTCTCTCTTGCCAGTGCAGAAAAGGTTATCATCAGTGAAAAACAAGACGCTGCTCCAGAACAAGCAGGTAGTGCCCATGTAAAAGGGGTAGATATTTTCTTGCCATTAAAAGGGCTTATCGACTTTGAAAAAGAAATTGCCCGCCTAAACAAGGAAATTTCTGCTATTGACAAAGATTTGGCCCGCATTAACGGCAAGCTGGGCAATGAAGGCTTCCTGGCCAAAGCACCTGCTGATGTTATTGAGAAAGAAAAAGCAAAAGCAGCAGAACTAACCGAAAAGAAAACAGCCTTAGGCCAGCGGTTAGCAATGTTTTGCTAAACAGGGACAGAAAGACAGAAGAGATTCTTCGCTAACGCTCAGAATGACAAATGGCTGACGCTTAGAATGACATAAATGGGGGAAAAGAGTTATGAACTATGAAGAGGCCTTGGATTATGTGGCAAATCTAACCAAGTTCGGTATCAATCCCGGCTTAGAACGGATAGAGGAATTATTGCGGCGATTAGGAAATCCCCACCGACAGGGGATGCGTTTTATCCATATCACTGGTACCAACGGGAAAGGCTCTACTTCTGTTTTTACCGCAAATATCCTAACGGCGGCAGGGTACAAAACGGCTCTTTTCTCTTCGCCGCATATTCGTTCTTATCAGGAACGAATGCAGATAAACGGTATGCCTATTCCGAAAAAACAGGTAGCTGGTCTTATTACGGAAATTGCGCCGATTTTGGACCAAATGATAGCGGAAGGATTTCCATCTCCTACGGAATTTGAAGTATGCACAGCGTTGGCGCTGACCTATTTTGCTAGGGAGCAGGTGGATATTGTTGTGATGGAGGTGGGCTTAGGCGGACTCCATGATTCTACCAATGTGATAGCTAGTGAGATTGCCGTGATTACCAATGTAGCTATGGACCATATGGACTACTTAGGCAATACCATTGCAGAAATTGCAACAGAAAAAGCCGGTATTATCAAAGAAAACAGTCAGGTGGTATTGGGTGACTTAGTACCGGAAGCGTTAGATATCTGCATACATAAAGCTGAAGAGATGCATTGCTCTGTCTGTCACTTAGGGGAGCATATTGCTTTCCAAGAAAAGCAGTCAAATTTACAAGGACAGATATTTGACTGGAAAATGGGGGACGCTAGTTATGAGGAAGTATCGATTCCCCTGATTGGTAGACATCAGTTAAAGAATGCGTCTTTAGCCATAGCCATTACTCATCTGATTGGCGTATCCGAGGATAGTGTACGCCAAGGTTTAGCCGAGACCAAGTGGCCTTGCCGATTGGAAATGGTCTGGAAACCATCTAAAGAGATGGGGCGTCCCATGGTTATCATTGATGGTGCTCATAACTGCCATGGTATGCAGGCCTTGGCTCAAGCTTTAGCTGATTTTGGTATTTTGAAGGTATATGCTGTCCTGGGAATGCTTGCAGATAAAGAACGAGAGGATGCACTGGGTTACCTTTTGCCTTTTTGTAAAGGTGCCGTGATTACAAAACCACCAGTGGTGCGGGCTGGAAACTGGCAATATTTAGGGGAAATTTGCACAAGCCATGGCGTGCCTTATACGTTGGAGGAAGATATTTTTGCTGCTTGTGAGAGGGCGGTGGAAAATATAAATTCTGATGAAATATTACTAGTGGCTGGTTCTTTGTATATGGCGGCGGTAGCAAGGGAATATTTCTTGCCTGATGATGTGATTGATAAATAAAATAATGTATTCAGCAAAAAATAAGGTGGATAAGATAATATAAGGAAATAATAAGTTATGAAAGAATTTGTATTAGCATCTTCTTCCCCTAGGCGTCTTGCTATCTTAAAGCAAATCGGCATAGAACCAGAAGTAATTGTTTCTGCTGCTGTGGAAATAAAAACTGGCGCTCCAGAGGAAGTAGTAAAAACTAATGCGCTTGCTAAGGGACAAGCAGTGGCGGCGTCAGCGCAGCATAAAATTATTATTGCTTCCGATACGGTGGTTGTCATAGAAGGGGAAATTCAGGGCAAGCCCAAAGATGAAGGAGAGGCTCTCTCTATGCTGATGTCCCTTGTCGGGAAAAGTCACTGGGTATATAGTAGTGTTGCTATTATAAATAGTGATACTGGAGATTATTTGGTAGATGTAGATAAAACGGAAGTATGCTTTGGGAAGACTACGCAAGAAGATTTGAAACAGTATATTCGTACCGGTGAGCCTATGGACAAGGCCGGTGCTTATGGCATCCAAGAAAAAGGTGCGCTTTTGGTAGAAAAAATTTGCGGGGACTATTATACCGTTATGGGACTGCCGCTTTATAAACTAAAAAAATTGCTGGAACAATGGCAAATCAACTTTTGGGATTATATCTAAGAAAGCATTGTTTTAACTAAAAATTAAGAGATAAAATAGGATTTCCCGTTGCTTTTCTATTGCGGTAAAAAAAAGATTTGGGTATAATAAAAGAATAGGGTAAGACTATTTTTATAAATTTTATTTTTCCTGGCAGAAAAGCAGCTTTTGAGAGTGGTTCGGTATTATTTTCCGGATTTGGGGCCGAGAAGAGTAAGATTAAGAAGTCAGAGAATCAATATGTTGAAAGAAGGTAGCGATATTGTTTTTAACAAGAGATATTGGCATAGATTTGGGTACTGCAAATATTTTGGTATATGCAAAGGGACAAGGCATCGTATTACAGGAACCATCTGTTGTTGCGGTGAATAAAGGGACAGGCAAGGTATTGGCTGTCGGTAATGCTGCCAAACAAATGATAGGCCGCACCCCGGGTAACATTGTTGCTATTCGCCCCATTAAAGAAGGGGTAATTGCAGACTTTGAATATACGCAGACCATGTTAAAGTATTATATTGACCGGGCTTTGAAGGGACGAAAAATCCTGGAGAAAATCCGTGTGGTTATCTGTGTGCCATCTGGCGTAACGCCTGTAGAAGAACGGGCTGTAAAAGAATCCGCCCTCAATGCTGGCGCAAAACAGGCATATATTGTAGAAGAACCAATGGCTGCCGCTATCGGTGTGGGACTGCCTGTCTATGAACCTACTGGCAGCATGATTGTGGATATTGGCGGGGGGACTTCTGACGTGGCTGTCATTTCTTTAGGCGGCATTGTAAACTCTTGCTCTATTCGCATTGCTGGGGATGAAATGGACAGTGCCATTATGAACCATGTGAAAAAAGCTTATAATTTAGCCATCGGGGAACGGATGGCTGAAGAAATTAAAATCAATATCGGTACTGCCTTTTTAACAGAATCTAATAAAGATAAAGTCTATGAAGTGCGGGGACGGGACTTGCTAACGGGTCTACCGAAAACAGTATTGGTTAGTGCCAAAGAAATCTATACGGCTCTTGTAGAACCAGTAAAAGAAATCGTAGACGCCGTAAAGACCTGTCTGGAAAAAACACCACCGGAACTGGCGGCAGACATTATGGACCGGGGCATTATGATGGCAGGGGGCGGTTCTCTCCTGGATGGATTGCCAAAACTCTTATCTTTAGAAACAGGTATTGCGGTTTATCTGGCGGACGAGCCTTTGAACGCAGTTGTACTAGGTACCGGAAAGATTTTAGAAAATGTAGACATTTTAGGGGCGGCCTCCTCTAAAAATGGGAAATATCATTATATTCGGTAAAACCATAAGAGAAAATAAGAAAAAGCTTTTAACCATGGGCATCTGGCTAAAAGCTTTTATTTGCTAGATGGAGAGTGGAAGGATTGCAGAATGCTAGGCGAAAATTGATTATCATAGGTGTTATCGCCTTTGTTATTATTTTTCTGTTTATAGCTTATCATACCGGTCCGAAACGGGATGATATGTCTACCATAGAAAAAATATTTTGTGATGTGATGGCGCCTTTTCAAAACAGCTTGATTTGGGTAGGAAATCAATTTTCCTCCTTCGGCGGGTACTTTGCTAGTGTGAAAAACTTGGAAGCTGAAAATGCGCAGTTAAGGGAAGAAATCTCTGCTTTGCAAAAGGAAACAAGTCGTCTCGTTGAGGTGGATTTAGAAAACAGCCGTTTGCGTAAGCTTCTTGGTATGACAGAACGGTTAGAAAATAAATTTGCTACTACTGTAGTGCCTGTTATAGCCCGAAACTCTAGCTCTTGGTATAACACAGTTACCATTAAGGGGGGCGCAGACCAAGGATTTACCAAAGGGATGCCAGTGGTAAATGGTGATGGTCTCGTTGGGCGGATTATTTCTGTGAGCGAGTATACATCCGAAGTATTGTTGATATTAGATAAAGACGGCACAGTAGGGGTATTGGTGCAGCCGAGCCGGACGCCTGGAGTGGTAGAAGGCAAAGGTGATTTGGGCAATCATTTGCAGCTCAACCATGTGCCTTATGACGCTAATATTCAGAAAAATCAGACGGTGATTTCTTCTGGATTGGGCGGAATCTATCCAGCTGGTCTTTTGGTTGGTTATATTAGTGAGATACAGACGGCAGCAGGGGGCTTAATGTTGGAAGTAACAGTTACTCCTTTTGTGGACTTTGACCGTCTGGAAGAGGTAATGGTGCTGAAAGTCAAAGAATAGCAGAGGTATAACGTATATTTTTATATAACTAGTGGTAGGTAAAAGAAACCATGAAAAGAAAATTTACTTTGTTTTTTATCCTGTTTTGCATTGTTATGCTGTCAGAAACCTGGTTGCCCCATATCCGCATTGGTGGGGTACAGCCGGATTTGCTGCTTATTTATATTGTCTTTTTAGGCATATTAGAGGGGCCTCTTTATGGTGGTATTGCCGGCGGTGTGTTGGGCCTTATCAGTGATATGATGATTGGACAATATATCGGCCTGGGAATGTTAGGACGAATTCTGGCTGGTATCGTTGCAGGTTATCTAGGAGAAAAATTTTATCGGGACAATTATTGGATAACCATTGCTGCGACTGTGTTTGCTGTAGACATAACAGAGTTTATTTTTTGTTTTGGTGCCAATTTATTGGGATGGTCGCTTTCTCTTTGGGGATACACATTGCCATATATATTAGTGGCTTCATTATATAATGGGATTTTGGCGCCGTTTTTGTATGTATTATTTTATTTTTGTTGTGAAAATGGCTGGTTAAAAAAAATAGATGTTGTCGATATTGGTTAGCACATTTGAGATTGTAAAAGGGGGGATACCATTTGTCAGATTTAGAAAACAAAAAAAATGCAGAACAAACGTTTAAATTTAAGACTATCGGTATCTTCCTAGCTATTTGTTTGGCTGTACTTACAGGCAGATTGTTTTTTTTACAGGTAGTCATGGCAGATGAATATACAACCATGTCCGACCGTAATCAAATTCGTATTTTATCAACGCCAGCTAGGCGGGGAAACATCTATGATAAAAATATGAAGGAATTGGCCATTAGCAAGCCTATTTATGTGGTATCGTTGATTTCAACGGAAATAGACGATAAAGAAGAGATGGCAGAAGCGTTATCCGATTTGTTGCAGGACCCGGAAATCACACCGGAATTTATTCTGGATAAAATCAAAAATCATGTACGCAGCTATGAGCCCATTATCATTAAGCGATTTGCCTATGAAGAGGGTTTGAGTATCATAACGCAAATAGAAGAAATGCGGGTAGATTTACCTGGTGTAATGATTATGGAGGAACCGACTAGGT
>CAMNVD010000047.1 GCA_946562005.1 uncultured Clostridia bacterium
GGGGTTGCCTCTTGCCTATAACAAAGATATGCAGGAGGACAAAGAAGCTCTTTTTGACGCCATTGATAATGTGAAAAAATCCCTCTTAGTCTATATCCCTATGCTGAAGACTATGACAGTGAACAAAGAGAAGATGCATGGGAGCGCCAAGGGTGGCTTCATCAATGCCACCGACGCTGCTGATTACCTGGCGGCCCGCAATGTGCCTTTCCGGGAATCCCACGCTATTGTGGGTCATCTAGTAGCTTATTGTGAGCAAAACAGTAAAGATTTAGAAGATTTAACATTGGCAGAGTTTCAACAATTTTCTCCTGTTTTTGCAGAAGATATTTATGAGTATATCGCAGTAGACCGCTGTGTAGCGGCAAGGAAGGTGCCTGGCGGTCCTAGTGTAGAGGCTACCACTGTTGCTATTGCACAGGGGCGGGCATGGCTTAGCGCTCAAGAACGGTAAAAAGATAAAACATACTTTCCCAAAGGTGTCATTCTGAACGTAGTGAAGAATCTGAAAAGCTTCTTCGTCGTTATATTTCTCTGAATGGTAGAAAATTTTGAAAGATAAGAAGATAAAATGGGATTTTGTAGATACGGTAGTATAAGGAATCGTAGGAAAGGGTATGAGGTGTGTAGGATATGGTAGTGATGTGGGACAAGGCGCAGGAAACAATGACCAGAAGTCAGATAGAATTTTTGCAGCTGGAGCGGTTAAAAACGCAGGTGGTAAGGGTTTATGATAACGTGCCTGCCTATCGGGCAAAAATGGACGCAGCAGGGGTAAAGCCCAAACATATCCAGACGCTGAAGGATCTGGCGCTGTTACCCTTTACGGTGAAGGACGATTTGCGGACAAACTACCCCTTCGGTCTTTTCGCCGAACCTCAGGAAAATATTGTCCGTCTCCATGCCTCCTCTGGTACCACAGGCAAGCCTATCGTAGTGGGCTACACCAAGCAGGACTTGGACACCTGGTCCGATTTATTGGCGCGGGTCATTACCATGGCAGGAGTTACCCGTCATGATACGGCGCAAGTCTCTTTTAGCTATGGGCTTTTCACTGGTGGCTTTGGTCTTCACTATGGCTTAGAGCGGGTAGGGGCGACGGTTGTTCCTATCTCCGGCGGTAACACAGAAAAACAGCTCATGCTTATGCAGGACTTTGGCTCCACTGTCCTCATTGCTACGCCTAGCTATGCTCTCTACCTGGGAGAAAAGGCGGAGCAAATGGGCATTGATACAGCGAAACTAAAATTACGCATTGGGCTTTTCGGCAGCGAGCCTTGGACCAACGAGCTCAGAAATCAGATAGAGAGTAAGCTTCACATTTTAGCTACGGACAACTATGGCCTAAGCGAAGTGATGGGTCCCGGCGTGGCAGGTGAGTGTCCCTGGGCCCAGGGGCTCCACATCAACGAGGACCACTTCATCGTGGAGACAATCGACTCGGAAACGGGAGAAGTGTTACCGCCGGGCAGCAAAGGTGAGCTGGTCTTTACCAGTCTCACCAAAGAAGCCTTTCCGGTCATCCGCTACCGTACCAAGGATATTTCTCGCATTAACCAAGAGCGGTGCGTGTGCGGCAGAACCTTTGCTCGCATGGAAAAGGTAACGGGCAGAGCCGACGATATGATGATTATCCGCGGCGTCAATGTGTTCCCCTCTCAAATCGAAAGCGTCTTAATGAAAATCCCTGGTATTGGTACCAGCTATCAGATTAACGTCTATAAAAAAGGTTCCTTGGACGACCTGGAAGTCCTGGTTGAGCTGGGAGATAACCGTCTCCTGGATAGATATGGCGAGCTGGAGGAGTTACGGCGCAACATCGAAGGGCAGCTCTTTAATGTGTTGTCTATCCACGCCAGAGTGAAACTGGTAGAAAGCCAGTCTTTAGAACGAACCCCCGGCAAAGCCAAACGGGTCTTTGATTATCGGAAAGGGACGAAATAGCAACAGTAAATTAGCAGCAAGGAGTGTTTCCATTGGAGAAAAAATTATTAACAGGCAACGCCGCCGTAGCACGGGGCGCATGGGAGGCAGGGGTGAGGGTAGTCTCCGCCTATCCCGGTACACCCAGCACGGAGATAACGGAATATGCCGCAACATATGATGAAATTTATGCCGAGTGGGCGCCTAACGAAAAGGTGGCGGTAGAGTCTGCTATTGGCGCATCTATTGGTGGGGCAAGGGCGCTGGCTGCCATGAAACACGTGGGCTTAAATGTAGCGGCAGACCCTCTCTTTACCGTAGGATATACGGGGGTAAATGGGGGCTTGGTCATCGTCACGGCAGACGACCCCGGTATGCACAGCTCCCAAAACGAGCAGGACAATCGCCTTTATGGCAGGGCGGCGAAAGTTCCCGTTTTAGAACCTTCCGATAGCCAAGAGGCCAAGGACTTTACCAAACTTGCCTTTGCTATCAGCGAACAGTTTGACACGCCGGTATTATTGCGGCTGACTACCCGCATTTCGCACTCTCAATCCCTGGTAGAGTTGGGGGAACGGCAGGAAAAGGAACTTGCGCCTTATGTGAAAAATGCGGCCAAATATGTGGCAATGCCTGCTAACGCTCGGAAGCTCCATGTAACGGTAGAGGAGCGGTTAAAAAACTTAGCCGCTTACAGCGAAACCACAGAGCTAAACCGTGTGGAATGGGGTAAAGACCGCAAGTTGGGTATTATTGCCAGCGGCGCAGTCTATCAGTATGTGAAGGAGGCATTGCCTGACGTCTCTGTTTTGAAAATCGGCATGGCGTTTCCACTGCCCAAACAGCTGATAACAGATTTTGCCGCAGGGGTGGAAAAAGTCATCGTCATCGAAGAGCTAGAAGCCTTCATTGAGGATACCATTAAGAGCTGGGGCATTGCCGTCACTGGGAAAGCGCTATTCTCTCCCATTGGTGAAATCTTCACGGAAACCATCAAAGAAAAAATTCTGGGAGAAGAGACGACGATGCTCTCAGGTGGGGAAAATCTGCCCAATCGTCCCCCTGTTCTTTGTCCCGGGTGTCCCCACAGAGGGATTTTCTATGTCTTACATAAATTGAAGTTGAATGTGTCGGGGGATATTGGTTGCTATACCCTAGCGGCGGTACCGCCCTTAAACGCCATGGATACCACCATTTGCATGGGGGCAAGCATCGGCGTAGCCCATGGCATGGAAAAAGCCCGTGGCAAGGACTTCAGCCGTAAGACCGTTGCCGTGTTGGGGGATTCTACCTTTCTCCACTCGGGGATTACAGGCTTAATCAACACGGTGTATAACGGCTCGACGGTGACCACCATCATCCTGGATAACAGCATTACTGCTATGACGGGACACCAACAAAACCCTGCTACCGGGAAAACGGCTAAAGGCGAATCTGCTCCTAGTGTGGATTTAGAGGCGATGGTGCGTGCTTGCGGTGTGAAACGGGTGCGTGTGGTCGACCCCTTTGATCTTGCCGCAACGGAACAAGCGGTGCGGGAAGAGGTAGCAGCGACAGAACCTTCTGTCATCATCACCAAACGTCCTTGTATCTTAATCAACCGTGCCGCCATGAAAAAGCCTCTTGTGGTGGAGAAAGAAAAATGTATCAACTGCGGCATTTGCCTGGGGGTAGGCTGCCCTGCCATTGCCAGGAAAGACGGCAAGGCGAAAATCGACGTGGCACAATGTGTAGGTTGCGGCGTGTGCGCCTCTGTCTGTCCCAAAGACGCCATTGTAAGCCGAGAAAAGGACGGTGAGTAAGATGACGAAACAGGTAACCAACGTACTCATTGTAGGCGTGGGTGGTCAGGGGACTATCCTTGCCAGCCGCATTTTGGCGGCGGCGGCTCAGCGTATGGCGGCGGAAGTGAAGGTATCGGAGATTCACGGCATGGCCCAACGGGGCGGCAGCGTGGTAACCCAAGTCCGCTTTGGGGAGAAGGTTTATTCTCCCATTATCCAGCCGGGGGAGGCGGATGTTATCCTTGCCTTTGAAAAGCTGGAGGCGTTGCGGTGGATAGACTATCTGACCCAAGACGGTGCAGTCATCGTCAACGACCAATCCTTAGACCCTATGCCTGTCTCGGCAGGGGCAGCGGCATATCCCGAAGGTATTATCCAAGGGTTGCAGGCAAAAGCGAAAAAGGTAGTTTCCGTAGACGCTCTATCCTTAGCCCAGGCGGCAGGGAACGCCAAAGCCGTCAACGTGGTGCTATTGGGCGTACTCTCCCAAGCGCTAGGAGGCGGGGACGACCTGTGGCAGGAGGCGTTAGCGGAGGCTGTGCCGGAGAAATTCCTTGCGGTGAATAAGAAAGCTTTTGCCTTAGGCAGAAGGCTATAACAAAAAAAGGACTACAAGAAATTGTAGTCCTTTTTTTGCTTTAATTGTTCCGAATAATCTCAAAATTCATCGGGGACTCGCCGCCTAGACCTCCCCCTTTTTACTTATGGCTTTATATTCTACTTTTTCCAGTCAGGAAGTACTGGGTGGTGGCTATGTTAAAAGTGGCGGATTATAACCAGGCGGCAATTTTGGTTCTTTTTTGAAAAGAACGAGTGAAACAAGCCCAAGGTTATGTATGGGAAATGCCCAGCTGTTGGAGGTAGTTCGTAACGCTGATAAGAAAATATCTTCTACTTTTTGCAGTTCTGCTGTGGAACGCAACTGCCTTGGGTATCTTTTCTTTTTCTTCTTTGTAAAGAAGCAAACAGGCGTCTGGTTGTCTTAACCTGGCAGCCTCGCCACTACCTATCGTTCCCCGCGACAAACAGACGCCCTTCCCCGCAATGGTATTGAAGATTTTCTTCGCTGCCGCTCAGAATCTAAAAAGGACTGCAAGAATTGCAGTCCTTTTATTTCTTATCTAAATCATCAGAAGTTTTTATTTCTAATAACTCGTCGGAACTAATATTGAATATTTCACAAATTCCTTTTAACTCCATATCTGAAACATAGCGTTTATCTGTTTCTATGCGGGTAATAACATTTTTATCCAGATTGTAACCAGCTAATTGCAGTTTTGTTGCCAAATCTCTTTGGGATAAGTTGTGTGTTAGCCGCAGAGCAAGTAGTTTTTTTCCTATTAAATTTTTCTTTCCTTCAGATGTTCGGATTCTCATAGTGAATTTCCTTTTCAAAATTTGTCGAATTTTAGGGGAATTTTTGTCTCACTTTTGTATCTTTTTTTGTTGATTGTATGTTGGTTAACTAATATAATCGGTTGTGAAAGTGATACAAAAAAGAAAGGGTGATATTTATGAAAAATATTGATGAACGCTTTAAGGGGACTATTTATGAATTGATGAATGGTTGCTGGGATTTATCAGAATATCCTGTGTTTGAGGGGAAATATGTGGAAAATGAATTTGCCAAGGGATTGTTTTGCGATAAAGCGTATGAACGAGTCCAACTTGCTAACTGTCGCCTATGTGAAAGACTGGGCGTGCAGGAAGACGCTGATATTGAAATGATTATCAGCACCTTGTTGCACATTGGCAAGCATATGGCGATGAAAATGTATGATTACGGCGTATTCTTCTCCTTGCCTTCGATTAAGTAGTCATAGCTAACCTGGAAAATCTTAGTTAATGCTTTTAGCTCTATATCATTCACATAGCGTTTTTGCGTTTCTATACGAGTTACTACACTTTTCCCAACATCAATGCCGGCTCTTTGTAACGCACCTGCTAGTTCTGCTTGGGATAGATTGTGTTTTTCTCTTAGTAAACGTAATCGTTTGGCAATGATGTTTTTCTCACCTGTATCTGTGCGTGGTTTGGACATATTTTTTTACTCCTTTCTGCCTCACTTTTGTATACTGAGTTTAGGTGATAAAAGTGGTACAGTCGGTCGTAAAATTGATTTAAATAAAAATATTTTCCACAAAAGAAAGAATCTTGGTTTATTAACTAAGATTCTTTTTCTCTCTTGGCAGGAAGAAGAAAAAATATGTAGAAATATAGTATAGTTTATAGGTTTGTCAGATTGTATCTAGGGAATCAATCTAAAAAAGCCCTGCTTTTGGGTGTTTTAGGTTTGTGAAATAAAAAGAAAAGGTGGAGGGTATTATGATTACACAAGAAGAAGTTTTACAAATGTTGAAGGACAAAAACGCATATCTGGAAGGACACTTCCGTCTGTCCTCCGGTCGCCATGCCGGCAAATATATGCAATGCGCAAAGATTATGCAATACCCCGAAGATTTTGGTAAGCTCTGTGCAGAGTTGGCCTCTTACTTCAAAGATGAAAATATCACATTGGTTGCTGGTCCTGCTGTAGGGGCTGTTATCTTCTCCTATGAAATGGGTCGGGCTTTGGGTGTGAAAACCATTTTCGCTGAACGGGAAGACGGCGTCATGACCTTCCGCCGCGGCTTTGAAGTATCTCCTGAAGACCGTGTGTTGGTGGTAGAAGACGTGATTACCACTGGCGGCTCTTGCAAAGAAGTCATCAAAGCTGTTCAGGCAATCGGCGCAACTGTTGTTTCCGCAGCGTCTATCGTAGACCGTTCCGCAGGGAAAGTAGACATGGGCGTGCCATTCAAGGCGCTCCTCAGCATGGAAATTGAATCCTATGAAGAAGATGAATGCCCTCTTTGCAAACAAGGAATGCCTATCGTAAAACCGGGCAGCAGAAAATTTGATAAATAAGGTTATCGCTTGCCGATGAAAAAAGAGATTTTTCAAGATTTTCCCGCCTTTTTGGGGAAAGATCCCTTCATGCCTATGCGGGATATGATTTATCAATATTTGCGGGAGCTGATTATCACCCGTCAGCTGGAGCCGGGCAGCCGTCTGGTAGAGGAGGACTTGGGGGAAAAGCTCCACGCCTCCCGTACGCCTATTCGGGAGGCTCTCCGCAAGCTGGAGTTAGAAGGACTCATCAAGCAGCACAAGGGCAGAGGTTTAGAAGTAGGGGAAATCAGCCTGGAAGACGCCATGGATTTATACGCCCTCTGCACGGAGTTGGAGGGGTATGCGGCGCGGCTGGCGGCGGCAACGGCTACCGAAGAGGAGTTGGCAGAGTTAGGTTCTCTCTTAGACGAAATGGAATTTTGCATTGACCGTAATGAGAAGGAGCGGGAGCGGATTCTCCACCGTTCTTTTCACATGGCCATTTACAAGGCAAGCAAGAACAAGCGGCTCAGTAAGCTCTTAAGCGACTATAACGACTATTTGCAGCTGTTCCGTTCCTACTACATTTCTACGCCTCATACGCTGCATCAGACTCTGGAGGAGCATCAGCAAATGGTAGAGGCCTTCCGCAAGCACGATGAAGATTTGGCGGAGCGTACCGCCAAAAACCATATTCATATGGCGCAAAAAGCATTCCAGGCTCAATGGGATGTCTATAACAAATAAAAAAATAGCGGCGAATTCAGCCGCTATTTTTTCTATTTCTAGCAGGATTTAGTCATTGTTTCACTGGTGTTTCTATGGTAAAATGAGTTTATCAACTTTTGAGGTGAAAGCCATGAAATTACGAAAGGGAACCATGGCGGACGTAGAGGCAATCCGTACGCTTATCAATGACTATGCGGAGCAAGGATTGATGCTCCCTAAAGCTCGTAGCGTCATCTATGAAAATATCCGTGAATATATCATTGCCGAAGAAGGCGGACAAGTTGTCGGTGTGGGCGGTCTTCACATCCTCTGGCACGACCTGGCGGAGGTGCGATCTCTGGCTGTGGCGGAGTCTCAGCGCGGCAAAGGGCTGGGACGGCAAATCGTTACCGTTCTGGAGGCGGAGGCGAAAAGCCTTGGCGTGACCAGGTGCTTTGCCCTCACTTACCAAAAGGACTTTTTCACTCGCTGCGGTTATCAGCTGGTGGAAAATAAAGAGCTGCCCCAAAAGGTGTGGACAGAGTGCATTAACTGTCCCAAGTTTCCCGATTGTGACGAATATGCTATGGTAAAAAATCTAGCAGAAGAAAGATAGAACACGACGAGGTGATAAAATGAGAAGCGATGCAATGAAAACAGGCGCGGAAAAAGCGCCACATCGTTCTTTGTTATATGCGTTGGGGCTGACCAAAGAGGAAATGGAACGTCCTATCATTGGCATTGTTAATTCCTTTAATGAAATCATTCCCGGTCATGTCCACTTGCGGCAAATCTGCGACGCCGTAAAAGCAGGGGTCAGAGTAGCAGGCGGCACGCCTATTGAATTCCCGGCTATCGGCGTGTGCGACGGCATCGCTATGGGGCATACGGGTATGAAATATTCTCTTGCCAGTCGAGAGCTGATTGCGGATTCTATTGAGGTGATGGCGCTAGCCCATGCTTTTGACGGGTTAGTCTTTATTCCGAACTGTGATAA
>CAMNVD010000048.1 GCA_946562005.1 uncultured Clostridia bacterium
ACCACCAGCGTTAAGTTGGCGTCGCCCTGGAGCTCGATAGGAGATTTGCCATTATTATAGTCATCAATTTCGAAGTTTCCAGGTACTCTTAATGTAACGCTCTTATTTTTAATAATAATTTGAGCATTTGTTACTTTACCTGTGCTAGTTAATGTGTAATCCCCACCGTTAGCAAGCTGACTATCTAATGTTCCGTTAGTAGCAAGTGTCACGGGAGTAGAAGTAGCAGCAGTTGCAGCTACAGGGGTTACAGTATCAGCAAATGCTATTCCTGGTACTGGTGTGAACACAGAGAATAACATAGATAAGCTGAGTGTAGCCGCAACTGCTTTTCTACCCAGTAAAAGACGGCGTCTTTTACAGTTTTCCTTTCTGCTTAAGTTTTCGTTAAGCAAATTTTGTTTTTTCATACGTATTATTCCTCCTTTTAACCGAATGGATATCACTACTTTCCAGATGTATTAGCTCCGGCTTTGTATGTATATGAAAATAATTAAAAAGATTATTGGTAAGAGAAACATTGCATCGAGAAGATGTATGTTCTTGGCATAATTCCCGAATGGAAGAAATGCCAAAATGGACCAAATAGAATTATTTCATTCTACTTAGATCTCCTCTTACACTACAATTATATGCCAAAACCCTTGATTTGTAAAGGATTTGACAGGGAAATATTAGGAATCATTCTTAAGAAAACGGGCGTTTTTCCCATCTCTTCTGAATAAATCCTGAATTTCCAGGCGTTTCCTTGGAATTTTATCCAAAACTTACCAGCAAGCAGTTGAAATTTCCATAGCTATCAGTCCCCCTTTGTACCTGTTGTCATTCTGTCGTTGAGATAATCTATATAAAGTCTGGCTTTTCCATTAGTGAAGTTGAGAATTTCTATTGTCAGCGGAAAAGCTTCAGAGACGCAGAACCAATTTTCTGTAGGAAGTTAAGCGTTGTGCGAATCAAGAAATAATAGGTGGTTTAAAACAAATTTTTTTCAAGCAATCGAACATATGTTCGACAATATTCGCCCTTATTCGAAACCGTATCCTTATTTTCTTCCTATGTTATGTTATTCGACAGCAGCGCCCGTTTTTCCTGCTCTAGCCAGATGAGCAACACATTGATATCCGCAGGTGAGACGCCAGATATGCGGCCCGCCTGACCGATATTTTCCGGTTGCAAATCCGTTAGTTTTTGTCCAGCTTCCAGGCTCAGCCCCTTCACCGCTCGATAGTCAGTTCCTACAGGAAGACGCTTGTTTTCCAGCTTTTCCGCTCTGTCAATAGCCTCCTGCTGTTTTTTTATATAACCGGCATATTTAGCCGAGATAACGACTTGCTCTGTTGCCGCCTGACTGCCCTCTCCGGGGCCCACTAGGCTCACCACATCTTCATAGGAGATGTTGGTGCGTTTCAGGAGCTCCATAGCAGAGATTCCCCTTTGCAATGGATTATCTCCTTTGCTCACAAGGAGCGATTGCGCCTTTTCATCTTGAGGCGTAATCCTCGATTCCTCTAGTCGGGACCGTTCTTTTTTGATTTCAGCTTGCGTCGCTTCATACAGCGCCCACCGTTCCTCTGAGATAACCCCTAGCTCCCGTCCCAGAGGTGTTAGCCGCGCATCAGCATTATCTTGTCGCAAAAGCAAGCGATATTCTGCTAAAGAGGAAAACATCCGATAAGGCTCCATCACCCCTTTAGTCACCAAGTCATCCACCAGCACCCCTAGATAACCTTGTGTGCGGCGGATAGCAATAGGCTCTTTTCCCTGCACTGCAAGACCTGCATTGATGCCCGCTAGGATGCCCTGAGCCGCCGCCTCTTCATAACCAGAAGTACCATTGATTTGCCCTGCCGTGTACAGCCCTTTGATTTCCTTATGGGCCAGATGATGATTGAGCTGTGTAGGCTGCAAGCAATCATACTCGATAGCATAAGCCGGCCGGATGACCCGCACCTGCTCTAGTCCTGGTATGGTCTTCAGGAAAGCGATTTGCACATCTTCCGGTAGACTAGAGGACATTCCCTGGACATACCATTCAGTCGTATCCAGGCCCTCCGGCTCTAAGAATGTCTGATGGCTGTCTTTGTCCGCAAAGCGAACGATTTTATCTTCGATAGATGGGCAATACCTAGGCCCCGTCCCCTCTATGATGCCGCTATACAGCGGAGAACGGTGCAGATTCGCCCGGATAATATCATGAGTTTTTTCATTGGTATAACTGAGCCAGCAGGAGATGTGAGGCCGAGCCGCTACCTCTTCTGGTTTGGTTAAGAAGGAAAAAGTCAATGGCTCTGGGTCCGGCGGCTGCTCCTTCATCTTGCTAAAGTCGATGGTGCGTCCATCTACCCGCGCTGGCGTGCCCGTCTTAAAGCGGCACATATCCAAGCCCTGCTCCCTCAGCCAAACCCCTAGAGGCGTCGCTGGCGGCAGCCCGCTAGGTCCTGACGGATAATGGACGCTGCCGATAACCACCCGACTATCTAGATAAGTCCCTGTGGTCAGCACCACACATTGGCTATAGAATGCCGCCCCCGTCCGAAGGATAACACCCCGCACTTGGGTCCCTTCTAATATCAGCTGGTTGACTTCTCCCTGACGGATGTCCAGGTTTTCGTAATGTTCTAAGGCCGCAAGCATTTCCCGGTGATACTGGTTTTTATCCATTTGTCCCCGGAGGCACTGCACTGCTGGTCCTTTGCTACGGTTCAGCATTCGCATCTGGATTTGAGCTTTATCAGCAATTCTGCCCATGAGCCCGCCCAGAGCGTCTACCTCCCGCACCAAGATTCCTTTAGCAGTTCCCCCAATAGAAGGATTACAAGGAAGCATCGCAAGGGCGTCCTTGTTCAGCGTCAGAAGCAATGTTTTCACACCCAGTCGGGCGCTAGCAGCAGCAGCTTCACAGCCTGCATGGCCGCCTCCCACCACGATGACGCCGTATTCCCCGCCGGTAAACAACGGCTCCGTAAAGAATTGCAGGGACATCTCATCTCTATTCAAATGTGAGCTTACATTTGACATATCACAATATTCCTTCGATAAAAGATTAATTATGATTTTAAATTTCTAAACTTGTTTATTTGTTATTTGCCGCACTTGTCATTCTGAGCGCAGCGAAGAATCTTATTATTTCCCCAGGCAAAACCGGCTGAATACCCGGTCGATAATATCTTGTCCCGCCGTTTTCCCGGTGATTTCACCCAGCTTCCGCCAGGCCCCTTGCAAATCCACTGCAATGAAGTCTCCTGGAAGCCCGCCGGTAATGGCGTCCAAACTATCCCGTAGATAATCTTTAGCCCGCAAGATGATTTCTTGATGGCGGGCACTGATAATCGTTGCGTCATCAGGCACCGTCATGCAGTTGGTAGTAAAGATTTCTTGGATAACATCCCCTAACCTCTCACAACCATCCCCCGTCAGCGTGGAAATAAACGCCACAGAAGCCTCCGGATAGATGTCTTGGACCATTTCCCTTAAGAACGCCATTTGCGCCGCTGTAATCAGGTCCATTTTGTTGCAGAGAAGAAGGGTCTTCCCTTCCGTCTGTCGGCATTGAGTAAGGATTTCCCTATCTTCCGGCGTAATACCAGCAGCACTGTCAATAACAGCTAGGATAAGCTGAGCACTTCTTAAGGCCTCACGGCTTCTAGCAATGCCGATACGCTCTACAGCGTCAGCCTGTTCCTCTTCACGGATGCCGGCAGTGTCTGTCAATATGAGACGGATACCTTTCACATTTAGGGATTCTTCGATGGTATCTCGGGTAGTACCGGCAATATCAGTAACAATGGCCCGTTCTTCCCGGAGCAATGCATTCATTAGACTGGACTTGCCCACATTAGGACGTCCGACAATGACAGCTCGGATACCTTCTTTATAGATTTTGCCCTGTTCTCTTTGGGCTAGCAGAATATCTAATTGTTTGATGGCTTTTTCCACATCTACCGTCATTTGGCTGCGGTTTAAGGTGTCTACCCCTTCATCGGGATAATCGATGTCGCCCTCGATGCCGGCAATGATGTCCAAAAGTCCGTCGCTGACTGCCTCTATTTTATCTTTTAAGCCCCCTGCTAGTTGCTGGGCTGCGATTTTTCCTTCTTTGGCTGTTTTTGCTTCTATCAAATCAATAACGGCCTCGGCCTGAGTCAAATCCAAACCGCCGTTTAAGAATGCCCGCTGGGTAAATTCTCCCGGCAGCGCTAATCTTGCGCCCGAAGATAATACCAGCTGCAATATGTTGTCTAAGCTGCGACTGCCGCCATGACATTGGATTTCTACAACATCCTCTCTCGTGTAAGAGTGAGGCGCCGGCATATACACGGCCAGAGCTTCATCTAAGACCACCCCTAAGCTATCGCATACCCAGCCCAGGATGAGCTCCCTAGGGGTAGGCTGCCAGTCGGCGCCCTGTTTCTTCTGCTTAGGACGGAATACTTGCTTTAAAATGGGCAGACCATAAGGACCGGAAAGACGAATAATGCCAATGCCTCCGGCTCCTCTAGGTGTGGAAATAGCAGCGATAGTATCGCCTATCATAGATGAGCTCCTTTCTCTTTTATTGTTATGCCTCTCAGGCCATTATCTTGAATGAATTTTCCCGTATTCTTTATAATTTTACATTTTTGGTTAATGTTTCCTACTATTCATACCCTTTTATTTTATGAAATCTTGCAGATTTTTTCTAGCGGAATTTCTTTCCTGCACCCTCTCATAGTGGGCTTATATGCCAATTTCTACCAGATAAGCCACCGCTAACCCGTTACCCCTACTAGATATGGCATAAAAAATTTTCAAAAATTTTTTGAAAAATTTATTTTTTTAAGATTTTTATGTTTTTGCACAGTCCCGCTCCCACTGTCCCCTCGACCATCCCCCGTTTATGCTTTCAAAATGGCCGCCCGCTTATCATCTAATGGCTTAAGCTGTTTGTTCAGGAGGTTTATGTGGCTGTTCCAACTTTTGCTGGGCTAAAATACCCATAATGAAGATATGCACTTTTTCAATGGTGTCCTCATCATCAATTTTTTCAATGTCGGCTTTTAGCATTTCTTGTGCCTTAGTCATCATGTTCCCTCCTTTTTATTGCCTCTATCAACAGTATATATTGCTTTTAGCAACCAGTCAACCCTGTATTCGCTAGATGATGTTGACATAGGCAACACAATTTGTTATGCTAAATTCAAAGAAAGCAAACCTTATGCGAGGTGATTTTTTTATGCTGCATCAACGGTTAAAAACCCTTTTAGCAGAGCTGCATATCTCTCAGCGGCAGTTCGCTATGAAGATAAACTTAGACCCAGGCTACTTTTCCCGGATTATCCAAGGTAAGGTAAGCCCACCGGACCGCATTCTTTTGCTTATTGAAAATATTTTTCACGTAAATCGTAATTGGCTAGAAAAGGGCGAAGGGGAAATGTTTATAGACCAAGGCGTGTCCCTAGCCAAGAAACAGGTATTAGAGGCTATCGATACCCTAAGCGACGAGCAAGTATATGCCGTGTCCTCTTTTATCCAATATTTAACAGCAAGCCATGACGCCGACCACGATAATCAGCATCATGGTAATCCACTGTCCAAAGAATAACCGAGCGTCATCGCATCCGTCACATCCGATAAAACGGCCTCGTAATACTACCTTCATAACACTACCAAAAGAAAGGAAACTGTCATCTATGACAACGCCCCTTAGTCTAGAAGAAATAAAAACATTTTTTGCCGCTGACCGCTTCGCTATGGAAAACGGCATCAAAATCATAGAAGCAACCCCCGGTTATGCTCGTTGTACTTGTCCGATTCTGCCCCAGCATCTCAATGCAGGCGGTACCGTCCAGGGCGGTATGCTCTTTACCCTGGCAGATTTTACCTTCGCCGTAGCAGCTAATGCAGGCGGCCTTCCTACCGTCACCTTAGACGGCGCCATATCCTTTCTCCGCCCGGCAAAAGGCAATATGCTAATTGCTATCGCCCGAGAAATCCACACTGGCAAAACTATCTGCCATTATCAAGTGGAAATCACCGATGATTTGGGCAGCCGGATAGCCGTCTTATCTGCCACCGGCTATCAAAAAAGGCCTACCCAGCAGTAGCAGGTTCTTGTCATTCTGAGGAGTGGAACGACGAAGAATCTTAAAGTAGTAGATATTGCCTCCGCACCAAGTGACGTGTTCTGATTACCCTTTGCATAGAAAGGAACGCCCTCATGCCAATCAATAAAAAACAAACACAAGCGAAACTCCGTGCGCCCAGAAATAAAACCCTGACTCTTTCTGAAACAGAAAAGACTTTTTATCAGCAAAAAAGCTTGGTTCTCTCCGCTCCCGCTCTCTTGGAGCAGATAACCAATCAGATTATTTGCGGCGATACTTTTGCCACTTTTCCCCTGCTGCCAGAGAAATTTATTAACCTTTTGATTGCAGACCCACCCTATAATCTGCATAAAGACTATCATGGCAGCGCTTTCCGGGCTACCTCCACCGCCGACTATGCCGCTTACACCCGCCGTTGGATAGAAGGGGTATTGCCCCTTCTGAAAGAAGAAGCTTCCATTTATGTTTGCTGTGACTGGAAAAGTAGCCTAGTCATAGGGCCGGTGCTAGCAGACTATTTCCATGTGCAAAACCGCATCACATGGCAGCGGGAAAAGGGACGAGGCGCCAAAGCCAACTGGAAAAACGGTATGGAAGATATTTGGTTCGCTACAAATAGCACCACATATACCTTTCATCTAGACGCTGTGAAAGTCAGGAAGCGCGTTGTAGCGCCTTATCGGGAACAAGGCGCACCGAAAGACTGGGAAGAGACGGTGAACGGTAATTTCCGCAATACTTGTCCTTCCAATTTTTGGGATGATATTTCCATCCCCTTTTGGTCCATGGCAGAGAACACCGACCATCCCACCCAGAAACCGGAAAAGCTCTTGGCAAAGCTAATCTTAGCTAGCTCAAACCCAGGAGATATGGTCTTCGACCCCTTCCTAGGCTCCGGCACCACAGCCGTCACAGCGAAGAAACTAGGCAGACGCTTTTGCGGCGTGGAGCAAAACCCGCTCTATTGCGCTTGGGGTGAAAAACGACTGGAACAAGCAGAAACGGACCATACCATTCAGGGCTTTTCTGACGGCGTCTTTTGGGAACGGAACACCTTCCCCTCCCAGAAATAACCATCTTTCTTTTCAGGTTTTTTTGTCAGTCAGCTGCTATACTAGGGATAACGATTAAAAAGGAGCATCGGATATTTATGAAAATTGTGTATTGGTTTTTAGGGTTCTTTTTCTCCATTCTTGCCATTATCAGCGCACTGCTACCTGTGCTCCAAGCATGGTTTTTCTGGATATTGGCCGGCGTATATTTTAGCAAAGCGTCACCGAAGTTTCGTGCTTGGTTTACCAACTGCTGGGTTTACCGTAAATTTTTAGCCCGCTTTTTAGAAAAAAACCATTCAGAAAATACCGCTAAGCGGAAATCTCACCATGTTACCCTGCCCACTGCACACAAAGCCTAATCAGTCCTAACAACACTTTATGATAAAAAAGACTAAATTATCTCCCGGATAATTTAGTCTTTTTCTTATTTTACACCATCTGTTCCCCGGAAGCAGAGAAAGACCTCCTCTCCAGCAGGAGGATACCCCCACCGCCCCTAAGAACATAGCTGTAAAAAGCAGATAAAAAACAGGAAACATATCGGCCCTTTGCCTCAGGCAAAACGCATCCCCTAAAGCTACAGAAGCTATAAGAGCGCACCTCTTATAGCATTCCATAGTTTAGGCCGGCAGAAGTCCCTCCCCAAAAAGGGGAAGGGTCCGCCTGTTTCTGCATAAGAAACTAACATACACATCTATTATATCGATTTATATCAATTCCCAGTTAAGACTAGAAATATTGATTTCAATTTACCATAGCGTTATTAGTCGGTTATTACATCTGTCGTTCTTATGTTGAATGGAGCCAGTGAGATTTTGCGAATCTCTTATAGATTAGTTGCAGCCACAGCCACAGCTGTTGTTTCCGCAGCCATTGTTGTAGCATGGTTGCACGCCGCAGCCACAGCCATTGTTGCCACAAGCAGAACCTAAGAATTCACATACAAATTGTAATACGATCAAGATAATGATCAAACCTACAATTCCTCCAAATCCACATGCACCATAATTGCCAAAACAACCCATAAAAAATCCCTCCTTGTTTTTTCTTTATTTTTTTTCTAGGAGCTGCCAAGCCCGGGGCGCACCCT
>CAMNVD010000049.1 GCA_946562005.1 uncultured Clostridia bacterium
GATTTTATCATACTCTTCACCTCGAGCAGAGAGCATAATCACCGGCGTATCCTGGATGGTGCGGATTTCTTTGCAGGCAGAAAAACCATCTAATTCCGGCATCATAATATCCATAATAATCAAATCAAATTTCTCCTGCTGCGCAATATGCACCGCTTCCATGCCATCAGCCGCTTCTACCACCACATGACCTTCAAAAATGGCATACTTTTTGATTAGTTCCCGGATATGCATTTCATCATCAACAACTAACAACTTATACATCTATCCATCACCTAGCTTCTCTTTATGCGATTTCCTTCTACTTTTGCAGATAATAGGCAAATACTGCCTTTCTACTTCCATGGTTAATAACAGTATAACAGATTTTTGGCTGGAGAATGTGACAAATAACTGAAAATTACAAACAAATATAAAAACAAGAGCCGCTACCATTAACACCCTTTTTCTTTTTGTCATTCATTTGTTATTCACCAGTCATATAATCTTCATCTGTTTGGCACTCTACGGAGCGTTCATTGCTTTCCCCATAGACTCCCCATATAATCAGGTTGAATAAAAAAACATTGATTAGGAGGAATCCACTTTGAAATTTGTTGCATTTAACGGAAGCCCCGCCGGAAAAAATAGCGCCACAGGTCGCATACTAACAGCCTTTTTAGCGGGGACGGCACGTGCAGGCGCCAAAACAGAACAATACCATTTAACAGATTACCATATCAAACAATGTCAAGGCTGCTTTGCTTGTTGGTTCCAATCACCAGGCAAGTGCACAATAGATGATGACATGGAACAGCTGCTTCAGGCATATCTTTCTGCCGACATCGTTTGCTTTGGTTCCCCCGTTTATTCCTGGAATATGACAGCGCTGCTAAAAAACTTCGTCGATAGATTGATACCGCTGAAAAGCCCCTTGCTCACAGAAAAAGCCGGCCACTTTGATATGGCAGATGGGAAAAAACGTCAGCAACAGTACGTCGCCATCGCTAATTGCGGCTTTCCTGGAGAAAATAATTTTTCCATTATACAAGCCGCTTTTTCTTGCTGCAACCCCTGTTTAGAGATTTATCGCAATTGCGGCAAGCTGCTAACCTCCAAACAACCCGCCGTACAGGAAATAGTTGCTGATTATTTATCTCAAGTAGAACAAGCCGGCTATGAAATGGCCACAAACGGCTTTGTAAGTGATAATACAAAAAAACAGCTAGCAATGGATTTGATGACAACAGAAGACTATATCAAATTTTTAGGTATGTAATTAAAACAAACAAAAGAAGCAGGCGTGAAAAATGTCTGCTTCTTTTGTTTTATTCTTCTATTTCCAAACCTCGCATAGCTGGGTTATCTAGGAGCTTGCCCCGGTAATCAAAACGAGAACCATGACAAGGACAATCCCAGGACAACTCATCAGGATTCCATTCCAGCTGACAGCCAAGGTGCGGACACTTGGTAGTGACCATATGGACCTCTCCATTTTCCTCTTTATAGACGCCTATCTTTTTCCCCTCATATTCTACGATGCCCCCATGACCGTTAGGAATATGGTCCAAATCTGTATCCGGAATTTCCACTTTTTCTGCAATCCATTGCTTCGCCGTTTCCATAGTGTTTTGCCATAAATTTTGCATAGAAGCAGAAAGATGAAACCGCTGAGGAGAAAACACTTCTGCCACTTCACGGCTTTTCCCCTTGCTGACATGGTCTGCAAAAAGGCTTGCCGCCACCATAGAGCTAGTCATCCCCCATTTATTAAAACCAGTCGCTACCAAAAGATGAGGCATATTGAGCGCATATTCCCCGATATAGGGGATACCGTCCAAAGACATACAGTCTTGTGCCGACCAATGATACCGCTCTACACTTTGAGGATAATATTTCTTTGCCGCCTGGCGTAGCTTTTCATAACTGCCGCCTAAGGAATTCTCCCCCGTGCGGTACCCCGCCCCACCTAGCAAAAGATAATCCCCATAATTACGAAAAGAAAAACCACTGTCATCATCCCCATCAATATACATACCATCCAGTGAGGCTGCCTGGTCTAACGCTATGACAGCCGACCGCTGCTGATACATACGAGCAAAGTAATATCCTGGCGCATTTAAGAAAGGAAAATGGGTCGTCACAATAATGTGGTCCCCTTGGATATTTCCTTTATCCGTAATAACCGTATTTCCCGCTATATCCAATGCCATAGTATGATGAAAAATAGTTAGTTCCTTAAATAAATGCCGCAAAAATTTCAATGGGTGAAACTGCCCCTGGTCAGCGAAACGCACCGCTCCTTTCACAGCAAACGGCAAGGTAGTTTCTGTAGTAAACTCAGCAGCAATGCCAAGTTTCTCTGCCGCCTTTACCTCAGCCTCAATACGAACTGCATTATCCTGCGAATAAACATAAGCAGGCAACCGCTGCCAATCACAATCAATTTGCTTTTCTCTAATGAGCCGGTCATAGCTATTGATAGCCTCCATATTGGCCGTCGCATATTGCTGGGCTTTTTCTAGTCCCACTTGGTCAATGAGTTTGTCATAAATCAGGCCGTGCTGGGCCGTTACCTTTGCTGTAGTATTCTGTGTTACGCCAGAAGCAATAGCATCCCGTTCTAGAATAACCACAGAAGCCCCTTGCTGCTGCAAAAGATAGCCCGTTAAGATGCCGCACATCCCAGCGCCGATAATGACGACATCCGCCTTTTCGCCTGCCGCTGTAAAATCCTTGCCCGCAGGCATTTCACAGGTAGCCCGCCAAATTGATTCCATATTTTCATCTCCCCCACCACACCTATTTCTTCTTATTATTGCTAACAACGGAAAAAACATACATGAATGAAGAGAAAACTGGTATCTGCCCGCATTTTCTGCTATACTATTTTTCAATCAGATTATATAAAGAAACGGAGCATATTTTATGTCTATCGAAAAAGTAAAAGCATATTTCAAAGCATATGGACGGGAACAAGATGTACGAGAAATGCCCGACTCTTGCGCTACCGTAGAACTTGCAGCCCTTGCCTTAGGCGTCATTCCGGCACGCATCGCCAAAACCATGGCATTCCAAAAAGATAACGGCGCTATCCTTATCGTGACTGCTGGTGACAGCCGCATTGATAACAGCAAATTCAAAAAGCTGTTTGGCATGAAAGCCAAAATGCTCTCCGCAGAAGAAGTCATCGCCATCGTAGGACACGCTCCTGGCGGCGTGTGCCCTTTTGCTGTCAACGAAGAAACAGTTACCGTTTACACGGATATCTCTCTAGAACGATTTGATACTGTTTTTCCTTCTGCGGGCAGTCATAATTCTCTTATCGAGCTAACCTGCAATGATTTATTTACCTTTTCCCACAGCAAAGAATGGATAGATATCTGCAAAGACTGGCAAGAACAAAACTAGCCACCATAATGCAGACCTGTCATCCTAAGATGCGAAAGTCTCCAAGAATCTTTTTAGAGATATTTTTCTATTGTCACACTGATTTTGTCCTTCCTGGTACGTCCACCGATTTCCTTGAGGATAGCCTTTCCCTTCCCCCTAACCACGATTTTATCCCCTGGTTGCAAGTTCTTTTCTGGCTTTTGGCAAAGCTGTCCATTGATAAAGACTTGGCCTCGGCTAATGGCTTCTGTCGTCATACTTCGGGAAAGATGAAAAGTAGCAGCGGCTAATACATCCAGCCGGAGAGAGGCCGCAGTTAGTTGCACAGTCTCTCGTTGCTGACGCTGCATAACAATATCTGAAAAAGGTATCTCCCGAATCACAAGAGACGCTCTGCCTGCCTTCTCATAGTTAGTCTCCAGATAAGGCAAAAGCTTCCGAAAGACAATGATATTTGCCCCCTCAGCAAAAACTAAAATATCTCCTACCATTTCCCGCTTAATACCAAGTCCCATCAACGCCCCTAGGTAATCCCGGTGAGAAAGCATCACTCCACCTTTAGGCTTAACCTGCAATAGGGCAAAAGGAGAATCCGTTTCAACCTGTCCATAAAAGTCTTCCGACATCAGATACCAGGGCAAAAAGAAACAAACCACTCGTTCCGCATCCTCGTAACCACCCCAAAGAAGAAATTGATTTCTATTGTGATTCAGACAAAATTGCTCTGCTACTACCCGCTGTCGGCTATCTAAAAAATAGCTGTAAGTAACAGCATCTTCTTTTTCACATTGGGCCATTTTATCCGCAAGATAAGCTAACAACAAATCGTCTTCAGACATTCCGCTCTCCCTTCCTTTCACTTGTAATCATAAGCAAACCGTCCAAAAAAAGACCATGGTACCAGCCATGGTCTTTTTATTTTCTACATGATGCATCCAAAATTATTTTTTTTGCAACAAATCTCGGATATCTGTTAATAATTCCTCTACTGTAGGCGCAGCAGGCGCTTCCGCTACAGCCTCTTCTGCCTGGGCTTCTTTTTTCGCTGTTAATTTATTGATAACCTTCACAAAGAAGAAAATACAAAGAGCAATCAAAAAGAAGTCTATTACATTCTGTAAGAAACTACCATATAGCAAAGCCGCTTCTTCCTTTATTACCACACCGTCTACTACTTCCGCAGGACTTAGCACCAGCTTCAGCCCGCTCACATTAGAGCCGCCCAGGAGATTGCCAATGACCGGCATAAAGATATCATTCACCAGAGAGGTAACGATTTTACCAAAAGCTGTCCCGATAATAACCCCAACAGCCATATCTAATACATTGCCCCGAAAAGCAAACTTCTTAAACTCTTCCCACATAATACCTTCCGCTCCTTACTTCTAATCTTACGACATATTCTACCAAACAAATAATGCCTTGTCTATGGATTACAGGAAAATCTCACTATCACACCACAGCTTGTTTATAAAGAATTAACAAATTGCCAATTGGTCCTTAAGATTTTGTTTATATTCTAGGAGCAGCCGCAGACTATACTAAGATTAGACAATAAACCAAACAGATAATTCTATGCTCTTATGATTAGACAAGAATAAAACCAAAAAGGAGATGCTCCTATGAATACCAACAAAAGAGAACAAAATCAACAACAAGATACAACGCCTAACCAGCCCAAACACGAAGTTTTTGACTATAACCAGGTTGATTATCATAAATTTTGGCAGGAGCATAACCGTACCTATGAAGACACCGTAGAACGCATAGCCCTCCAACGTCTTACAAAAGATATGCAAGGCACCTGCATAGAGATTGGCGGTGGATTTGGACGTCTCATCAATGAATACGCCCCCAAATGCAGTCATGTGTTTTTTACTGATTGCACAAAGAAATTAGTAGCACAGGCAAAGCAGCATATAGAAGCGTTAGGCTTATCTAATGTAGAATGTGAAACTCTGAATTTATACGATTTAGACCAGTGCGGACAAGTTTTCGACAATGCCATTTGCGTCCGAGTTATGCACCACATAGAAGATGTACCCTTTTTCTTTCAGCAGGTAAATGCTGTCCTACCAGAGGACGGTACCTTCATTTTTGAATACGCAAATAAGAAAAATATACTGGAGATTTTCCGCTATCTATTTCGGCGCCCCAATATTAAACCTTTTGATTACGAGCCCAGCCGAAGAGGGTATGGTATTTTTTACAACTTCCATCCTACCTACATCAAAGATATGCTGCAAGAAAACGGTTTTCTTATAGAAGAAGAACTTGCAGTTTCCCTTTTCCGTAACGGCTTCTTAAAGAAAATATTCGGCTATCGTCTTCTCGCCAAAATAGAAAAACAACTGCAAAAACCATTAGCAAAATTCCACCCTAGTCCCAGCATTTTCATAAAAGCAAAAAAGATACAAACCTGTAGTCAAACAATTCGCAAGGAAAATAAAACAATAACATATAACGCCTATTCTCATGATTTTAGCAAAAAAGCCATTTAATCCTTAGTCTCCTAGTCTCCAAAAGTTAGAAATGCTTTCTACTCCAGATATATTTACTTTTTAACTGGACTAGAAAGTTTTTTCATACACAGAGATAAAGTCTTACCACTTTCAGCTATTACACTAACCCCAGGAGGCAACAATAATCTCTTCCTATCCGCTAGCAAGACCCATTGGAAGTTTCCGTGGCCCCAGCCCCAGAACCAACACCGTAAATATCTTTGCCATCATAGGAAAAAGGCTGCATACTTTGGGTAACATTTTTGTTTTTTAATTCTTGGGTTAAGTCTGCCCCAGTTCTAGCGCTAACAGATGACACACCTTTGCCCCGAATCATATCCAGCTTGAAGCCGCTTTGTAAATAAATAGGCGTTGGACTTTGCCCCCACTTCCGCTGGTTAGCAGTGAGGTAGCTGCCATTACGAGCGTCTAAAGTTGCCGTATTGGCCTTTTTTACTTCACCGCCAGAACCGGCGCTACCTCCATTACAGGCCCAGGTATTCTTCCAGGAACTAGTAGGACCATAAACAGCAGCTATCCCGCCAATATTATTCGGAACAGAGAATGATTCTGACCCCTTGCGGAAATAGCTAAAGTAGCCACCACCGCCATGGTGAGAAGAGGCAATACCCCCATTACCATTTACAGCACTGTATTTATCTGTACCGCCATCACCGCCACCGCCGGAAAAACCACCACCACCAGGACCATGGGAGCCACCGGCGCCACCAGCACCGCCGCCACCAATGCCGGCCCCAGGATAGCCGCCACCGCCACCTGGACAGGAAACGTCATCCCAACCACCAGCGCCACCGGCTCCACCAAATGCATTCACTCGGATAGCTTCATAGAGATAGATATTCCCTGCCGAAACACCAGTACCCCCCTGGGTACCATTGGTTTTTGCATCTGATGCATAATTTTCACCTTTTAGACGGTAACCGCCATTACCGCCAGAGCCGCCATTACCGCCAATGCCAGCACCTGCACCCCCACCGCCAGGGGCGCCATTATCTGCATAGCCATTGCGTGCGCCGCCGTTACCACCTCTGCCAGCGTCGCCGCCATAGGCATTCAAGGTACCGCTTCCTCGCAATACCAGTGTGGTACCATTGGGAACGGATATCCCGGCACGGCCTGCGGCGCCGCCAAGGTAGCTAGCTTGTGCATCCGGGCCATCCCCCGCTTTACCGCCGGTAACAGTGAACGTGCCGTCCACCACCAGCGTTAAGTTGGCGTCGCCCTGGAGCTCGATAGGAGATTTCATATATACCACACGCTACAAAAAAATATTTACTACTTCCGGCAATTACCTCTTGCTTAAGAAATAGTAGGTGTTGCCTTCGTAAAATTAACGAAGAATCCAAAGCAAAAAGAGGCAGTCACAACAAAACTGTGACTGCCTCTTTTTGCTTTGGTGCGAGCAGCGGGACTTGAACCCGCACGCCATACGACATACGCCCCTCAAACGTACCTGTCTGCCAATTCCAGCATGCTCGCATATAAAGGTTGTCCTGCTCTTTCCTTCAAGACGATGTTTATTATACCATATGACGCCAACTTCTGCAAGCAAAAAGAAAGCAACAAATAATAAAATATTTGTTGCTTTCTTATCCTGTTTCAGCAACAGGCTAAATCAATGAATAATATCTACAGCCTCCTGTATTCGCTCTAGAACCGGATTTCCGCCGTTGGTTACCATAATACCCTGCCATTTTTCACTACTAAGTACGGACGTCTCTACGGTATAAAGAAATTTGAGGCTGTGATTAGCCACTAGATTTTCTTCTATTTGCTCAAACAATTGATACTTTCGATCCGTCTCAGACAGATAAGCCTGCTGCAATAAGCTGTTCACACCGCTACTATTCACTACTTTTTGATATCTGCCATCAACGATTTCATAGAAAAAGGTATCAATGCCACCGCCTTTATCTGCAAATTGCATCGTATAAAATGATACTTCCCCCCGACGGATAGCCAACCGCAAATCTTTATAAGACATCGGAGAAACAGTTACCTGCAATCCTAACTCAGCTAAATCCGACTGAATACTTTGAGCAACCGCCTGCTCTTCTTTGGTATCTGAACAATACAGCACAATAGGCGGCACACCTTGCCCTTCTGGATAACCATGACTAGCTAAAATAGCCTTTGCTATCTCCATATGGTTACCACCATCGTTAGCTGTTCTCACACCCAACGTCCGCCAATATTCAGTAAACAAACCACTCAGCACAGCACCTTGGCCATCCCTTCCGGCCGCTAGCCCATTTTCAGCGCTAATCGCTGTCATAATGCTATTGCGAATTGCCTCATTATTAAA
>CAMNVD010000050.1 GCA_946562005.1 uncultured Clostridia bacterium
AGTGTTGGTCAATAAGTTTATTTATCGTTTTGGTGATGTAGAGCGGCAAGATATTATCGTCTTTACTCCTAATGATAGCATTGCTGAAAAGAAGGACCTGCTGAAACGGGTAATAGGTTTACCGGGCGATAAGGTGAAGGTAGAAAACGGTCAGGTTTATATTAATGGTGCTGTACTGGACGAGTCTGCTTATGAGCATGATATTCCTTCTTACTACTTTGCAGAGGTGGAGGTGCCTGAAGGTTGCATTTTTGTATTGGGGGATAATCGCAATCACAGTTTTGACAGTCACCTTTGGGAAGATCCATTTGTACCTATGGAGAATATCAAAGGAAAGGCCTTTTGTTGTTATTGGCCGATGGGTAGGATTGGGAAATTAAACTGATAAACGCAACGGAGCTAGTGATGAAGGATTGTTTTGTTTATTATGAAAGCTGGCAGTATGAATGCTGTGGTAGGCTGTTTCGACTTGGTGATAAGATTAAATGGCTGGTAAACTTAGCCGAGGGGATGGAATTTCCTTTTGATATCGGAGCAGTTGATTATTACTATGAGGCGCATAGCTCTGATTGGCAAAATCTCTTTGTCCTGGAGGGAACTGTGACCGGTCTGCAAATTGTATATATGGAATATACACCTTCTGCGGAGAATGAAAAGTTATTTATTCCTTGCGATGGAAGATTGCTGTCAGCGGAAGATATTGAGCACTATGCGCAAACGTTAGATGGTATGATATTTGCGGGGTTTCGTGTTTCTTTGGGAGATTATGTCATTCGGAAAGCCCAGAAAGAGGAAGTAACATTTAAGTAAAATTTACTTGTAGGTTGTAAGAAAAACGATGATTAGATTGATGAAACAAGAAGATATGCCTACTGTCTTGGATATTTGGTTATCTGGAAACTTGCAGGCTCATCCGTTTATTCCGGCAAGTTATTGGCAGGGGCAGTTAGAAAAAATGGAACGGGAATATTTGCCGACGGCGGAAGTATTCGTTTATGGGGAAGCAGTCGGCCAGGCGATAAAAGGTTTTATGGGAGTCGTGGATAAGGCCTATATTGCAGGGCTTTTTGTTCATCCTCAGTATCAGGGTCAAGGTGTCGGGAAAAAGCTGCTTGCTGATGGACAGGAACGATATGATGGTTTGACGCTGGATGTTTATTGTGAAAATAAAAAAGCTGTGCGATTTTATGAACGAAATGGCTTTCAAGAATCAGAACGTCGCATAGATGAAGCAACTGGTATATGGGAACAGACGATGGTCTGGGCAAAATAAAAGAGTCTCTTGGGGGAGAGACTCTTTTATTTTTTCCTTGGTATAATGACAGCACCGCAGAGAAGAAGTATTCCTCCATACACAGCCATGGCTATTGCAGTAGAAAGGGTCATCGTGGCAAGAAATGAATAATGACTGTTTATCAAGAAAATTTTGCTTATCTCCATTGCTAGATAACCGATGAAGATTGCCAAAAGGGGTAGTAGGATTCCTTTCCATAGCTGGGGCCGGAAATAGTTTTTACTTATCAACCGCCATCCATTTAATAGACAGGAGGCAAGAGCCGATACCATAATCGCAATAGCTGCGCCGCGAATGCCTAGCCATGGTTTTGGTACTAACCAGTAAATACCACCAAGGAGAAGGATGCCATTCACTACCATGGTGAAAAGAAGGTATTGTACTTCGCCTAGTCCTTGTAAAATACCAGAAAGTGTAATTTGTAGGTAGAGGAAGATACCGCCTAATGAGAGCAGCGTAAGGATGGGGGCGGCCTCCGGTGCATGAAAAAGAAAATCACATAGTTCACTGCTATAACAGAAAAGCACTAACATACCTGGCAGCGTGCAATATATAGTGGCATTGAGTGCTTGATTGATGCGATTTTGCAGTGCTTTGGGCTGGTGCAGTACAGCGGCAATGCCAGGAATAATAGACACGGTCAGACTGGTGGTAAACACGCCTGGTAAATGTATCAGGGACATGGCAACACCGGCAAAGTTTCCGTAAAGAGCTGTAGCGGTAGGCATATCGAAGCCGCCTTTTTGTAGACAAAGTGGAATAAGGATAGACTGTAGCATGAGGATACCGCTGGAAACTGTGCGGTTGAGCGTAACGGGTGTGCCAAACTTCGCCATATTATAGGCAAGGGGTAGGCAGATTTTTGAAGTTGCTTTTTCTAAGGGATAATCTCGGGCGGTGAGGCAGCGAAAGCGAAACCACAAATAAAGATTGCCTCCCAGCTCTCCAAAGAAGGTGCCGATGGCGACGGCAAGTATGGCGACCTCTAAACCATATGGCAATAGAAAAAGGGCAAAGCTAATACCTACGATGGTACGAATGAGTTGTTCTGTTAGTTGTCCCCCACCGATGATGGACATTTGTTGAATACCTTGAAAAAAACTGCGGTAAGAGGAGGATAGTGCGATAATAAAAATGCTAGGAATCAGTAACAGAAAACAATGATAAATGCGGGTATCAGGCGCAATGTAGGTAATAAAATGAGGCGCAAATAAAAAAGCGAACAAGGTAACAATAAGGCTATTGCTAATTAGCAATGTTTTTCCGGTAGTGAAGATTTGCGCTACACGCAAATAATCTTTTTGCTCATCAGCATGGGCTATCATACGGGACATAGCAAGGCCGATACCCCACCCGGCAATGACCAGGAAAAAGGAATAAACCGGCACTATCATTTCGGTAAGGCCTACACCTTCTGTGCCTAATAAACGAACTAAAATGACGCGGTAAAAAAAGCCCAGTGCTTTGATGATAATATTGGCGCATAGTAATATGAGCGTTCCCATAAAAAGTGTTTGTTTTTTCAGCATAATCGTCTCTCCTGCTATGGAACAGATTGTTATAACACTATGCAGAAAAGAGAAAAGAAATGCTAAGAAGTAATCGTTAAAGGGGTAGCGTTAACGATTCTTTGCTGTCAGAAGAAAATGGAAATATTTGTCGAAGGGAAAAGGGTTTCTCTTCGTATCCCCGAATATATAACAATAAGAGATGATTTGTATTTGTTTTCTTAGTTATGGGCATTCTGATTGCCGGGGTAGGCAGTCAAATCTATAAATATGACAAATAAATAGGGCTGAAAAGGGGGGGCATTTATGAAAGTTTATCCATCTGAACAAATCCGGAATATTGGCGTGGTATCCCATCGCAGCGCAGGAAAAACTTCGCTGATAGAGGCAGCGCTGTATGCCTCTGGTGCTGTAAAACGTCTGGGCAGGGTAGATGATGGCAATACGACTTCTGATTACTTGCCGGAAGAAATAAAACGGAAGATGTCTATTAATACGACCCTTGCTGCTTGTGAATGGAAAGACTGTAAGCTAAATTTCTTAGATACGCCAGGCTTTTCCGATTTTTATGGGGATGTTGTTGGTCCGCTGGAAGTCAGTGATACACTGCTTTTTGTCATGGATTCTGTAGACCCTGTCCAGGTACGAACAGAAATTCTTTGGGAAAAAGCAATGGCGATGAAAAAGCCGACAGTTATTTTTATCAACAAAATGGACAAGGAACACGCTCAATATGAAAAGGTCTTAGATGATATTCGTCTTAAGCTGAGCAAACGGACAGTTGCTGTAGAACTTCCCATTGGCTTGGAAAATGAATTTCATGGTATTATCGACTTGTTTACCATGAAGGCATATGAATATGACAATAACACTCGTCGTGAAATTCCATTTCCTGAAGAAATGCGGGCTGATGCCGTTCGTTTTCGTGAATATCTCATGGAGTTTGCAGCAGAAAATGATGATGACTTGACGGTAAAATTATTAGATGGTAATGATTTAACGGAAGAGGAAATGCGCTATGGCCTAAAAATTGGTATCCGGGAAGGTAAAGCGATTCCTGTTCTTTATGGGGTAGCTACTGAAAATACCGGAACAGTGCTGCTTTTAGATTTTTTAGCTGAGTTTGCGCCTAGTCCGTTGGCGACTATCGATAAAAGCTTAGAAACAGCAAACCCCGCTGCTCTTGTTTTTAAAACCATGACAGACCCATATGTAGGAAAAATCAGTATGTTCAAAATGTATGAAGGGGAAATGTTACCGGAAACGACTCTGTATAATGCAAATAAAGAAACCGAGGAAAAAATCGGTCAGGTGGTAACGATGCAGGGGAAAAATCAATTTGCTCTGGATAAAATTCCTCTAGGTGATATTGGGGTTGTTGCAAAGTTAGGACAGACAGTAACTGGTGATGTGCTGACAACAGCAGGCAATGAGGTTCTTTTACCGGAGCTTGTATTCCCAGAACCAAACTTTTCTGTAGCATTGGTGCCTAAAACCAAAGGTGATGAAGATAAAATGGCCGGTGCTATCAGCCGTATGTTGGAGGAATCCCCAACTCTTCGTTATCGTAAGGATAAGGAAACTCGTCAGACCATACTCACGGCTATGGGGGAAAACCATGCAGACATTACCATCGAATGCTTGCAGCGAAAATTTGGTGTCAATGTAGAAAAGGAAGCTATTCGTATTCCTTATCGAGAAACTATCAAGGGAGTAGCCAAAGGCGTAGAAGGGAAACATAAAAAACAATCTGGCGGACACGGACAATACGGCCATGTGGTAGTGGATATTGAGCCTTATGCAGATGGAGATTTCCTTTTTGCGGAGACCATTTTTGGCGGTTCTGTGCCGAAGCAGTATATTCCTGCGGTGGAAAAAGGAATGCGGGAAGCTATGCAAGAAGGTGTTCTTGCCGGGTATCCCGTGTCAAATATTAAAATTACGCTGACGGATGGCTCTTATCACAATGTAGACTCTTCAGAAATGGCCTTTAAGATTGCTTCTAATTTAGCTTTCCGCAAAGGCTGTGAACAGGCAAAACCTGTGCTTTTGGAGCCTATTATGGATTTAAGTATTTTAGTGCCGGACCAATATATGGGCGACATCATGGGGGATATGAATGGTCGCCGTGGTCGAATCCTTGGCATGGAACAGGAAGGTAAGAAACAAAGAATCACTGCGCAAGCGCCTATGGCAGAAATTCTTCGTTACACGCCAGACTTAAAATCTTTAAGTCAGGGAAAAGGTACTTATACTGTATCCTTCAGCTACTATGAAGAAGTGCCTGCCAATGTAGCGGAAAAGATTATGGCTGCCCATAAAGATAAAGAATAATTTTCATACAAGATTTATGAGTTCTCTCTCCTTAAGAAAGGCCTATTGCAGCTTTTGCAGTAGGTCTTTTATTTTTTTGATTCAAAAGTGAGGGAAAAAGAAATAATAGGAGAATAAATAGGTGAAAAGCTTTTCTGACATAAAGAAAATGGATAGAAGGGAGGCTGATGTTTTGGAAAAAATGACAGACGCTGGGTTAATAAAAGAAATTCAGGACCATCCGGAAGCAGGGCTAAAAATAGCGCTTGAGGTATATGGTGGAGCAGTTAAAACCATTTGCGGGAATATTCTAGGTAGAGATAAGAAAAATGATATCGAAGAGTGCGTTAGTGAAGTATTTTTCCAGCTTTGGAAAGATAGTGGACGTTATCATCCTGATTATCATCTGAAAAACTATATTTATGGTATTGCCAGATACACAGCCTTAAAAATGCGGAAAAAATTATTAAAGAATGAACAGACCGTGACCGTAGAGTGGATTAGTGATGAAATAGCTTCTGGTGCGGATACGGAAGATGTGGTGGCAGAGAATGAAAATGCTGAGGCTATCTATGCGGAAATATTAACATTCTCTTTTCCTGATAAAGAAATTTTTCTTTATCGCTATTATTTTTGGTTTTCCATTCAAGAAATAGCTGATATGTTAAACCTTAGCTACAAGGCGGTAGAAAACCGTCTTTATCGGGGCAAAGAAAAGCTGCGGCAGAAACTAACCGAGAGGGGGATAGCCTTATGAGTGAAAATAAAAAACAAACGGACGAACGATGGCTTCCTGGAAAATTTGACAGCATAGAATTTGGTGAGCCATTGGAACAGGCAGAAATAGATAGCATTCTAAGAAAGACGATGGATAAAATTGATCAAGAAAAGAGCGGGATAGCGGAGGATGCACTGCTGGTGGCGCAGCCGATGAGCGTAAAGAAAAAATATTTTTCAGTGTTTGTTGCTTGCGCTGCATTATTTCTAGCTTTTACTGTATCTGCTGTGGCCTATTTTCAGCTAGATGAAGGATTTCAGAAGTTTTTAAAATTAGATAAGGACCAAAATCAATTGGTGGAAAAGGCTGGTACTGCTATCAATGTAGAAGCGGAAAACCAAGGTTATCGCTTGGTTGCAAGAGAAAGTATTGGCGACCGCAACAAAGTATATATTTTATTAGATTTGATTGCACCAGAAGGTACGGTGTTGGATGCAAAGGATTATGCATTCCGAAATTTTCATTTTGATTTGACTAACAAAAATAATATCTCCGGTGGTTCTACCGTAAACCAGTTGCCGGATGCAGACCCTACTGATAATAAAATCAGCTTTGTTTTTGAGATAGATGCTTCGGAAGAAATAGTAGACGCTGATATTTTTTTAAGATTAAGCGGACTGGTAGGTTATAACGAGGAAGAAGAAATCTTATATCTGGATTTGGATGGGAATTGGGATTTAGCATTTCCTCTTTGTTATGAGGATGTTTCTGTAATCTTTCAACCGCAAGTTACCGTTGCCTTTAATGGGGAAGATGTAAAGGTAACAGAGATTTACTTGTCGCCCTTGTCCTTATCTGTTACCTTAAAAGGCGATGCTATTGCCGAGTACGACCGCACGCCACCGCCGCTGCCTAGTGAAATAGAAACAGGGGATTTTGCCATTGTGGATTATGAAGATACCATGGAACGATTTCCGATCCAAATTATCTTGCAGGATGGAAGTGTGCTGACAGGGATTCGTTCGGAACGTATTGGTATTGAAGATGATGTATTAACCCGCAGTATTCTGTTTGATAGGGTTATCGAAATGTCTGATGTGGCTGCTGTAAAATTTTTAGGAGAAACTATTTATCTGAATAAATAAATATAAATCGGTATCCAAAAGAGAAGGGGAGGTGCACCTTCTCTTTTGGCGGTGGCGGCTTTCTTGCTTTACAATCAAAGGAAAAAGAGTATAATAAAAATAACTATTTTTCATGATAACTATTTTTTATTGAAACATTGAATTAAGAGGCGGATTTTATGGGAAATCAAAAGCTGATGCGGCTAGCCTATGGCGGTATGTTTGCGGCAGCCATTACAGTGGCGACTATGTTTTTTAAGGTGCCGATTATTGTGGGTTATATTCATTTGGGGGATGGGCTCATTTTTCTTTCAGCGGCTGTACTGGGACCGTTTGCCGCGTTAGCGGCGGGCATTGGTTCTGCCCTTGCGGATTTGGTCGCTGGCTACTTCATTTATATTCCCGTTACTTTTTGCATCAAGTCGTTGATGGCACTCATTGCTTCCTGGGGGTGGCAGCATAAGCTAGGATTTTTGCAAACGGTATGTCTTTATACCCTTTGCGAAGGGGTTATGGTAGGGGGATATTTTCTCTTTGAGTGGTTAGTATATGGGGTAGAGACGGCAACTGTTGCTGTGGCCTTTAATGCAGTGCAGGGTGCTATCGGTATGGCTGTGGGGTGTGTGTTGGTTTCCTTTTTCAAAAATGGTTTATTAGCAAGAAGCAAATAGTTATATCCTTGTGAAAGAAAAATACCGAAAATTTTCGGTATTTTTTTTATTTTGCATCGTATATATCAGTGTTACTTTGTAAAACCTTAAAATATAAAAAATCATACGAAAGATGACCTTTCTTGCTTTTTCCTGCCCATCTTCTTAATATTTTGCGCTTTCTATTTATTTTTCACTGGTAATAGCAGGGTTTTTGTCGGAATAATTGGGATGATTTTCTGATGGGTTCATGGTAAAATTTCTACGAAATACCGGGTTTTACAAAGAAAAAAGATATGAATTAAGGAGGATGTAACATGAAAAAAACAGCACTTGTATGTGTATTGGCAGCAGGTATGGCTTTATTTGCTGGCTGTGGTAAGGATGAAGAAAAGGTGGATGCTCCTCCAGCAGCACCACAACAGCAAGAAAATAATGCTCCTAATGCTGGCAATGCTGCACCTACAGAAGCACCGGTT
>CAMNVD010000051.1 GCA_946562005.1 uncultured Clostridia bacterium
TGGAAGAAAAGGACCCTCCCTCCGTGGAGACCCAAGTGCGTGGGGAATACCTTTGGTCGGGTAGGAACTATGGCTTGGGGTGAACCTGCATTCGGGTAACACTGGGTGTAGTGTAGCCTGCCTTGAGTGGCAATGGTGGACTGGTGAATTTTTGCAAATAGGTGCGTCCGTCGACCAAGGACACTATTTTGTATAATGAAACCATTGTTGCAAAAGAGGCTAAAAGCTTGTGTGCGATGTTGAGGAAAACTCCTAGACTGTTTCCATCTATTGGGGATTAAAGTATGGACTAAGTGGTATTCTGGCCTTGTGTTAGGTAACTGCACAAATCGACCCGTAAAAGGAAACTGCCGCTCTGGTAACGGAGTGGTGCGGTCGGTGGGAAAGCCTGCCAGACCTAAGCTATAAAGTTTACTCAATAGGAGTCCATATGCCAGCTAATTTTTATATAAAGAGGTTTTTTTGTGGGACATTCCGGTAAAGGGAAAAAAATGAGCAATCTGCAGTTTGCATTGATTGTTTCTATTGGTACATTTTTTGCTGCGGCGTTTATTAACTTAACTTCGCAGTCTATTTTAAATAAAATCACCCAACTTTATATTGCTATTGGGCTTCTTCTTGCCGTTATCTTTTTAGGGATTATCTTTGACATTATTGGGGTAGCGGTAGCAGTAGCAGAAGAGGCTCCCTTCCATGCTCGGGCTGCAAGGCGTATGCCAGGTGCTAAAGAAGCTTTAAAGTTGATCCGTAACGCAGATAGAGTGTCAAACTTCTGTAACGACGTGATTGGTGATATTTGCGGTACATTGAGCGGGGGGATTGGTGCTGTTATTGTTTTTAACTTCTTCACGGCGGGGGCTGAGAGTCCTTCTCGTATGCCGGATGTAATCATCGCTGGTATTGTGGCAGCGCTTACTGTAGGCGGTAAGGCTTTTGGTAAAAGCTTTGCCAATCGTTGTTCTGACGGTATCATGTGGAAGGTGGGCAAAATCGTTGCCTTTCGTCAGAAGTTATCCCGGAAAAAAGCAAAGGTAAAATAGCCAAAATCTGAATCGCCGGAAAAGAAGAAAAAAGGAGACCTGTGTATGCTGGAACTCATTCATAGCCCAGAGGATATTCGTTCCTTGGATGAAAATGAATTGAACCAATTGGCAGCAGAAATACGCAAGTATTTGCTAGAAGTCGTCTCTGTAAACGGCGGACATTTGGCATCTAACTTGGGTGTAGTAGAGTTGACTTTAGCACTACACAGTGTTTTTGATTTTTCGAAAGATAAATTAGTCTTAGATGTAGGACATCAGTGTTATACCCATAAAATATTAACTGGCCGTAAGGAAGCGATGACGACTCTCCGCCAGCAAGATGGCCTCAGCGGGTTTCCCAAACGTTCGGAAAGTGACTATGATCATTTCAATACAGGCCATAGCAGCACCTCTATTTCTGCTGCCATTGGCATGGCAAAAGCCCGAGATATCAAACAGGAAACGCATTCAGTCGTTGCTGTCATTGGTGATGGGGCCTTAACAGGCGGTATGGCTTTTGAGGCGTTAAACCACTCCGGTTACTTAAATACACCGCTGATTATCATCTTAAATGATAATAAAATGTCCATTGCAAAAAATGTAGGGGCCATGTCTCGGCATTTGAATAAACTGCGGACCAGTCCTTATTATGGAAAAAGCAAAGCGACCATTAACTCTTGGCTGAGAAAAATCCCAAAAGTGGGCGGACATATTGCCAATGGGGTGGAGCGACTGAAAGATAGCGTCAAATATCTTTTGGTTCCAGGCATTTTATTTGAAGAGATGAATTTTACATATATCGGTCCTATTGATGGACATGATATCCACAGTATGCAGGAGATTTTCCGCAATGCGCGGAACCTAGACCATCCGGTAATTATTCATGTCTTAACACAAAAGGGAAAGGGCTATCTGCCGGCAGAAAAGCAGCCGGATAAATTCCACGGAACACCTCCTTTTGATATTCTTACCGGGAAAACGGTCAAAGAAGAAAATAAAGGGCTTACTTACACCCAGGCCTTTGGCCAGACTATGATAGATTTGGCGGCGCAATACGATGATATTGTAGCCATTACCGCTGCTATGCCTGATGGTACGGGGCTTACTAAGTTTGGTGAGGCGTATCCTGACCGTTTCTTTGATGTTGGTATAGCGGAACAGCACGCTGTTACCTTTGGGGCAGGGCTTGCTGCTAGTGGACTTAGACCTGTAGTGGCGATTTATTCTACCTTTTTACAGCGGGCCTATGATCAAGTGTGGCATGATGTGTGCCTTCAGGATTTACCGGTGATTTTTGCTTTAGACCGTGGCGGTTTGGTGCCTGGGGACGGGGAGACCCATCAGGGCATTTATGATTTATCTTATCTGAGAACTATGCCAAATCTAGTGGTTATGGCGCCAAAAGATGCAAATGAGCTCAGACAAATGCTTTATACTGCCTATCAGCAGAAACATCCTGTGGCTATTCGTTATGCAAAGGGCTATAGCATGGATGCAGCATTAGAACCATTTCAGTTGTTGCCCTGGGGAAAATGGGAGGTTCTTACCCATGGGGAGGATTTGGTTATCTATGCTGTGGGGCCGCTCTGTGAAGTAGCGATGGAAGTGCGACGTATTTTGTATTATCACGATATTTCAGTCTCTGTGGTCAATGCTCGTTTCTTAAAACCACTGGATGAAGAAATGCTCTCTGCTGTGGCAAAAGAAAAGGCGCCAGTGGTTATTTTAGAGGAAAACGTTTCTGCTGGTGGTTTTGCAGGAGCTTGTGCAGAATATTGGTCAGGACAAAATTTAGATGTTTCTGTTTTGAGCTTTGGTTTGCCAGATATCGTCCAGGGACAGGGTCCGGTGGAGGTTTTGCGGGAGGCGTATGGTCTCACACCAGAAGTGATTGCTGGAAAGATTTTAGGGAAATGGTTCCCTGATAAGGAGTAAAATTTGTGGCAAAAGTAAGATTAGATGTGTTCTTGAGTGAGGAGAATTATTTTCCTAGCCGGGAAAAGGCCCGGGCCGCTATCATGGCAGGGGAAGTCTTGGTCAATGGAGAAAAGATAGATAAAGCCGGCTTTCAGGTGAAGGAAGATGCGCAAATCACATTGCTGGGGGAAAAATTACCCTTTGTCAGCCGTGGGGGGTTAAAGCTAGATAAGGCGATGAAAACTTTTCCTATTGATTTGACAGGTAAAATTATGGCGGATATTGGCGCTTCTACCGGTGGATTTACTGATTGTGCTTTGCAAAATGGTGCGGCCAAAGTCTATGCGGTGGATGTTGGTTATGGGCAACTAGCCTGGGAATTGCGGCAGGACCCTAGAGTGGTGGTAAAGGAGAAAACGAATGCTCGTTATTTAAACGAAGAAATAATTCCGGATTTATTGGATATGGCAAGCATTGATGTTTCGTTTATCTCTTTGGCTAAAATATTGCCTGCTCTGAGTGGCCGCATGAAAGAATCAGGCGAGATTGTTGCGCTTATCAAGCCGCAGTTTGAGGCCGGAAAAGAGAAAATCGGCAAAAATGGCGTAGTGCGAGATTCTGAAACCCATCTGGAAGTGATTCGGCATATCTTAGACTTTTTGCCAGAAGCGGGACTTTATCCTTGGGGTTTGACTTATTCTCCTATAAAAGGGCCGAAAGGAAATATTGAATACCTGCTTTGGGTGAAAAAATATCCACCAGAGGCTGGTGAAGATGCCGTTTCAGCTGCTTTGGTTGAAAGCATCGTGGGACAAGCGTTTGGCTCTTTAAATCAAAAAGAATAGAGAAATATTTGCAGGAGTGTGAATAAAAGAGTTTCTTTTTTATTCACACTCCTGTATAATATAAAGAAAGAGAATACCAGTGTCAGCAGTGAATGAAGAGAGGCAGAGAGTGCATTGATGAATAAAATTGCTATATTTATGAATGACCAAAAATCTCATGTGTATGACTTAGCGGAGAGCATTACTGCTTTTTTTGAAGAACATGGGGTACAGGTGTATCATCCCAAGGAAAAGCCGGGGTTTTCTTGTGTAGGCGATATCGAACAAACATATTTAGATGGTTTCTCTTCTGTGGATATGATATTAGTGTTGGGTGGAGACGGTACCATTCTTGCAGTTACTCATTTGCTGACAGATTGGAATTTGCCTATTTTAGGCATTAACATGGGAAAGATGGGTTTTCTTGCCGAGGTCGAACTGGAAAATTTATTTGCAGCCTTAGAGGATGTCATAGCTGGGAATTATTCTATTGACGAGAGGATGATGATAGGCGCTGACATTGTTCGCAGCGGGGAGACGGTTGCTAAGCTTTATGGATTAAATGATATTATTGTCAATAAAGGGATTTTAGCTCGGACTGTGGTGATTGATATTTATGTGGACGGTGAATTTGTTATCGAATACCCTTCTGATGGGGTGATTGTGGCGACGCCTACTGGTTCTACTGCCTATTCTTTATCTGCTGGTGGGCCTATTGTAGACCCAAATTTATCCCTGATGGTGATAAACGGTGTGTGCCCTCACTTGCTCCATGCCCGTCCTTTGGTGGTGAGTGGTCATGCGAAAGTGGATATTGTCTTCCATAGTAATACTGCCAAGGGCGTGGTAACCGCAGATGGACAGCATCCCTTTTTCTTAGAAGATTTAGACCATATCCAGATTTCTTCTTTTGATAAAAAGGCAAGACTTGTGCGTCTTGGGGAAAAGCATTTTTATGATACTTTAAATAATAAATTAAGGGAGCGATTTAGCCGTCGTGTATAGAGATGTATTTTCTATGGTAGACCGGGTGCATCATATGTTGTCGAGGGTGGTATCTTCTGGTGATGTGGTGGTAGACGCTACAGCTGGACGGGGAAATGATACGTTATTTCTTGCACAATTGGTGGGAGAGCTGGGGAAGGTCTGGGCTTTTGATATTCAGGAAGAGGCCTGCGCTATTACAAGAGAGAAATTAGCTCAAGAACATATTACTTGGGCAAACGTGGTCTGCGCAAACCATGACAGGTTGGCTGCGTATGTGCAAACTCCAATCAAAGCAGGCATTTTTAATTTGGGGTATTTACCAGGGGCAAATCATCAAATGATTACCAAGGGGGAGACTACTCTTGCAGCTTTACAGGGAATGATGGAGCTGCTGTTGCCTGAAGGGATAATTATACTTGTATGTTATCTGGGCCATGATGGCGGTAGATGTGAATATGACATGATTTGTGAACTGTCTGAATCTTTGCCGGCTGCAAACTGGTGTGTGGAGGAGTGTCGTTTGCTTAATAAGAGACTGGCTCCTCGTATTATCGTGATAAAAAAGCTAGATAACTAAAATATAAAATCTTATTTGGCTAGTGAGGGGGATGTTAAATGAAAAGCCACAGACATAAAGTAATCCGAGAAATTATAGAAAATAAAAATATTGAAACACAATTTCAGTTAACAGAAGAGTTAATAAAGCATGGCTTTCATGTGACACAAGCTACCATATCCCGGGATATTAAAGAATTAGGCTTGATTAAAGTTGCTGCTGGGGATAATGCTTTTAAGTATAGTTTCCCTGCTAATGTAATGGCTGGAAATGCTCATGACCGCGCTAAACGAATGCTGAAGGAGAATGTACTTAAATACAACAGTAGCGGTAATATGGTGGTAATCCGTACTTTGCCTGGTATTGCGCAAGGGATGGCTTCTTGCATTGATAATCTTGGTTGGCTGGAATTGGTAGGGTCTGTTGCCGGGGATGATACTATTTTCCTTTTGATAAAAGAGGGGGTTAGCTGTGGACAAGTAATCGAGCGGCTACAGGCTTTGGGGCAATAAGTTAAAAAAATCAGATCGTCTTGAGGGGTATTAGTATTATGTTAAAAGAACTGTATGTAGAAAATTTTGCCCTAATTGAAAAATTGCAGCTTCCATTTACCGAAGGGCTAAATGTTTTATCTGGCGAAACCGGTGCGGGGAAATCCCTGATTATTGATGCGATGAGTCTTATTATGGGGGCTAGAAGTCAGCAGGAGTTTATTCGTACTGGTGCGGATAAATGCTTGTTGCAGGCCGTGTTTGATGGGCCTTTTCCCCAAGAGGTTCTTATGATTTTAGAAGATATCTGCCATGTTTCTTGTGATTTCTTAGAAGATGATTATTTGATTTTGGTTCGGGAATTGCAGAGAAATGGGAAAGGGATTTGCCGCATTAACAATATGACGGTACCTTTAAGTAGTTTTCGCACACTAGGCAGAGCGCTGGTAAATATCCATGGGCAAATGGAGCATATTTCATTGCTTGATAGTGATAAGCAAATCGAAATATTGGATAGCTTTGCCGGGGAAAAGGCCATTGCCCAAAAAGAACTGGTACAGTCTGCTTTTGGAGCCTGGCAGCAGTTAGAAAAAGAAAAGAGAGATTATGAGTCGGCTCAGCAAGATTGGGCACGGAATATTGATTTTCTTTCTTTTCAGTTAGAGGAAATTGCGCAGGCTGCCTTGATTCCTGGAGAACAAGAAGAGTTAGAACAAGAACGGACCCTGTTAGAAAACAGTGTGAAAATCAGTCAAGGCATAGAGGAAGCCGATTGTTATTTGCGAGGTGGAAACTATGGTAGCGGAGCCTTAGATGGATTGCTTTCAGCGAAACAAGCTTTATCTGGTTTGTCTCACTTGGATGAGCGGTTGCAGACGATAGAGGAGCGGTTAGGTGATATCTACTATAATGCCGAAGACTGTCTGCAAGAAATCTCCCGCTATCAACAAGAAATTCCAGATGATATGGGGCGGTTGGATGAAATCAATGAACGGTTAGACCAAATCAAGAAGATTTTGCGAAAGTATGGTAGCACCGTAGAAGATGTGTTATGCTGGCAAGCGGAAAATAGCGCTGTGCTGGAGGGATTATTAAATAAACAGGAAAACAGCGCCCATCTAGATGAATTAATCGCTGAAAAACAAGCTGATTATGAAAAGAAAGCTGTGGTCCTCACAGCGTTAAGGGAAAAGGCCGGAAAACAGCTGGCTCAGGCTATTAATAAACAGTTGCAGGATTTACAAATGCGGCAGGCAGATGTGATGGTACAACTGATAGCAGGTAAGCCTTCCGTTCATGGTAATGAATCCGTTGAATTAATGATTTGTTCTAATGTGGGTGAGGAGTATTATCCTGTGGCAAAAATTGCTTCTGGTGGTGAAATGTCCCGTGTGATGTTGGCCATTAAGGTAGTTATTGCTCAACTGGACCATGTGGGAACGATTATTTTCGATGAGGTTGATACTGGTATGGGTGGAGAAGCGCTTCATGCTGTAGCCGTAAAGTTAAAAGCTGTGGCAAAATATGGACAAGCCCTTTGTGTAACCCATAGTCCGGTGGTGGCTGGCTTTGGTGACAGTCAGATTTATATTTATAAAGAGGCTAGCGGCGGTAGGACCGCTACTCGGGCAGCGGTGCTGGATGAGGATGGCCGTTTGCAGGAAATTTGTCGTATGCTTGCGGGGGAACATATCACGGAGGCAACGATTGCAAGAGGAAAGGAAATCCTTGCTCAAGGGAAGCAAGCCTAAATGACGCAATTTAAAAGGATAGTTTTTTGCTGTTCTCGGCAACCATTATTTTGGCTGGTTTAAAATATCACTTTTATCACAAATTAAAAAATAAAAAAGAGCATAGATAGGGCAATCTATGCTCTTTTTTATATACCTAGAGAATGTGGAGAACCGCAGAACAAGTACAGATAATTTGTCTGTGATGGAGCGTTGTATAAGTTTTCATTAAAATTGGAGGCGTTTTGCCTACTATCGTAGTGTTCCAGCAAGATGCTAATCACACCATT
>CAMNVD010000052.1 GCA_946562005.1 uncultured Clostridia bacterium
GATATGGAATATATGGTGGGGGAATATAAAAAGAGACGGGACCTGATTACCGCAAGACTGAGAGAAGCGGGTCTTAGCTTATTCTTGCCTATGGGGGCTTTTTATGCGTTTCCATCTATCCAGGTGACGGGGCTTAGCTCTGAAGAGTTTTGTATGCGCTTACTCAATGAGAAACGGGTAGCGGTGGTACCTGGGTATCCATTCGGGGATTGTGGAGAAGGATTTATTCGTTGTTCTTATGCGTACTCAGTAGAACATATTGAAGAGGCCTGCAATCGGATTGCAGAATTTGTCCAAGAAGTAACGGCTAAATAAATGACTGCTGTTTGTGATTGTATTGCAAATGATTGAACCAAAGCCCATCTTATTATTGATTTGGTTATCGAAGATAATGAGATGGGTTTTTCTGTGGAGGGGTGTGAAATGGCGAAGAAAAAAAATAATCTAGAAGCAAATTTTTCTATACATTTATTAACGGATACAGTCGCTGTTCCCAAAATGCTATTAACGCACTATTCACAGTTAGGCTTAAATGAGCAAGAGCTTGTTGTGCTGCTGAAAGTATATACAGCGGATAGAAATCAAGGGCTTGCCTTTTCTGCTTTTGGGGAGGAACGATTGGTTATTCCTAGTTTGGTTAAAAAGAAGTTTGTTGTCATTCAAAAGCAGGAACAGCAGGAGTATCTATGTTTGGTTTGGGAGGTACTCTTTGACCGTTTATTGGAGCTTTGGGTTTACCAACAAAGTGTGGGCAATCCTTGCAAACCTCTTTCTGGTGGGGAGCGTTATGCAGAACTGCAAAAAAATGAAAATTTGCAGGAACAGTTGCTTTCAAAAGATTTTGGAGAATTGTACCAAGTTTTTGAGCAGGAATTTGGGCGAGGTCTCTCGCCTTTAGAATCTGAAAAAATTATGGAGTGGCAGGATAATTTTGGTTTTCGCAGCGATATGATATTAGAAGCATTAAAAAGAGCTGTTTACCGTGGAAAATATTCCTTTGCCTATATTGATACTATTTTGCATGATTGGTATAAAAAAAATATCCGCACACCTATGGAAATCGAACAGTTGGATGTGGATAGAGTCAGTGAACCTGTGAAAACAGCCCGAAAAACAAAGCCTAAAGAGAAAAGTGAGAAAAATAAAACAGACTATTCTCTTGTTTACCAAAAGAAATGAGCGCCTGACAGAGAAAGGGATAAGGACCCATGGAAAAAATAAATCAATCGCTAAACCAGTTAAATACATTTTCTCAAACAAAGGAAAAGCCTACTTATCAGTGTGAACGATGCCAAGATACTGGACTTGTTATTATTGATGGCATTGGGAAAATCTGTCCTTGTCAGAAAAAGGTGGTCCTTGCTCAAAAAAAGCAGGCGTCTAATATGACGCCAAAGCTGGCTGAAAAGACCTTTGAGAATTTTTCTATGCACTACTATCCTGCTTATGCCTTTAGTGAACGCTATGGGAAAACTTATCAGCAGTTGGCGGAAACAGCGCTGTTGTCCTGTAAAAATTTTGTTTCTGATGTAAAGGCGGACCGCTACCGAGAGGGGCTTATTTTAGAGGGGGACATTGGCAGTGGTAAGACCCATCTAGCGGCAGCCATTGCCAATGAATTATTAGACGCTGGTAGAACCGTGCTATTTTTAGTAGTGCCGGAATTTTTAGATGAAATCCGCAGTAGCTATCAGGAAGCCTCTGATGGCAGTGAAGGGGCATTGATGCAAAAAGCGAAAAATGTACCGATTCTGATTTTAGATGATTTAGGTGCTCATACCTATACGAATTGGACGCAAAGCAAAATTTTCACATTGCTAAACCATCGCCTTAACTATAATCTGCCGACGGTGATTACAACTAATCTTTCTGTAGAAGAGATTGGTGAGGCATTGGGAGAGCGGACTGCCTCGCGCTTGGTCGAATTAGGTAAGTTTTATCCGCTTCAAGTGGAGCAGGACATCCGCTTAACCAAGAGCCTGGAAAAATAGATAAAGGATGCGTTATTACCTGCTTAGTTGTTACCCTGAGTGTAGTCGAGGGGGTTAAAAAGATTCTTCAGCATTGCATCCCTCAGTGTGACAGTGGGTAATAAACAAAAAATAAATCTATCTGAGGTGGAGCGACACGGTATGAGAGAAAAAATGAGTTTAGATATAGCAGTCATTCAAATGGCAGTGGAACCAGGAACCCCTGCTATAAATATGGAAAAAGCAGTGGCGATGGTAAGGGAAGCAGCAAAGAATGGCAGTGAACTCATTGTTCTGCCAGAGCTGTGGTATAGCGGCTATGCATTGGACCAGTTAGCGGCGGATGCGATGCCTCTTTCATCTCATCCCGGTATCCAGCAAATGCAGCGGTTAGCAAAGGAATATGGTGTATTTCTTGCGGCGGGTTCTGTTGCAACGAAAAAACAGGGCAGCTATTATAATACTGCTGTATTTATAGATAATGCTGGTCGGATAACTGGGCAATATGATAAAATCCATTTATTTCCGCTAGGTCTTCATGAAGACCAGTATTTTGCACCAGGAAAGGATTTTTGTCTTGTAGATACGCCTTGGGGGCGGGTAGGCATGATACTTTGTTATGATATTCGTTTCCCAGCGTTATGTCAGAATTTAGTCCTAAGGGGGGCGGAAATGCTTATTATTCCTGCGCAGTTTGGGGCGGCCCGTATCCAGCATTGGAATATTTTGGCACAGGCCCGTGCTATCGAAAATCAGTGTTTTGTCCTTGCTTGTGATGTTACAGGCGATAAAGATAGTGGCTATTGCGGTTCTTCTTTGGTGGTTTCTCCTTGGGGAGAGGTTCTTGTGCATGGGGATGACCAGGAAACCATTCTCTATGGGAAATTGGATTTTAGCCAAATAGAAAAGGTACGGCGGACTATTCCTGTGTTTGAGCAGCGGCGTCCAATCTTTGATGAAATAATTGATAAGAAATAAAATAAAAATACCTGTAATCTTATTGATTACAGGTATTTTTGATGGTACGCCCGATAGGAGTCGAACCTACGCACCTGGCTCCGGAGGCCAGTGCTCTATCCACTGAGCTACGGGCGCATAGAGATACTGATAGAAATCAGCTTTATTATTTTACCTGAAAATCCACAAATAGTCAATTGTTTTCTTTTTTGCGAAAAAGAACTTTTCTCGAGGAAAGAAAAGGGGATTTTGTCTTTTATGTGGAATATTGCTAAAGCTGGAAACAGGAAAGGCGGTTTGAATAAGTGAATTTCGTCGTAATTGATTTGGAAACAACCGGTCTGGACCATAATACCTGCGAGATTATAGAAATCGGTGCAGTGAAAATAAAAAATAATGTGATTATCGATGAACTTTCTATGTTGATAAAACCACGGGAGGATATCCCTCTTGAAGTGCAAGAGTTGACGGGGATTTCTCCGGAAATGGTGGCGGATGCACCACCTATTGAGGTAGGTATAGAAGCATTGCAGGATTTTTTAGAAGACTATTGTCCTGTTGCCCATAATATCTCTTTTGAAAGCGGCTTTTTAACGCCCTATTTGGGTGAAATGGAGTGGTTGGATACCATTGACTTAGGTCGCATTTTTTGGCCGGGACATAGCAGTTATAGCCTAAAAGAGCTTATCAAGGTGGTCGGCATCACCAATAGTAACCCCCATAGAGCATTGGCTGATGCGATGGCTAGTGCTGAAATTGTTTTGGCTGCATTAGATAAGTTGCGAGGGCTGGATTTATGGGTGCAGCAAAATCTTTATTTGCTAGCAGACCAGTTTGGAGAAAAGACATTAGGTAGATTGTTGCTGCAAGAAGCAGGGAAAAACTTGAAGATAACCGGGATGATACCGCCTATTGGCAGTAAGTTAAAGGCGCCGCCGGGAGATGACCGTGCTTTGCTCCTGAATTGGGATTGGGAGGAAGATATCCCAGAGGAGGAGGAAGAACTATTCTCTGTAACGCCTGTACCTTTGCAAAAACTAAATGGTTTCTTAGGAGAAGAGGGGATAGGCCGGGAAAAATATCCTAATTTTGAATACCGTCCGCAACAGCTGGAAATGGCGAGAAAGGTGCTGCATAGCTTTAACAGTGAAGCACCGCTGGTAATAGAAGCGGGGACAGGCACGGGGAAATCGTTAGCATATCTGTTGCCATCTGTTCTTTTTGCAAAGCAAAACCATACAAAGGTAGTTGTAAGTACGCATACCATTAATTTACAGGAACAGCTTTTGCAAAAGGATATACCTCTATTATCAGAACTAATGGGTGAAGAAATCAAGGCCAGTGTGGTAAAGGGCAGGGGCAATTATCTTTGTCTTACTCGTTGGAGTCATGCTCTTGGCTACAATGGAGCTCAGATTATTCCATTTTTGATGTCGGTAGCTGTATGGATGGGTGAGTCTAGCTCTGGGGATATGAGCCATTTATCTTTGCGGCGGGATCAGAAATGGCAAGGGCAAGCCATTAGCGCCGGTAAAGAAAGTTGTCTTGGTCCCCTTTGTCCTTATTTTAAAACGAAATGTTTTGTACATAAAGCAAGGCAAAAGGCCTTTCTTTCTGATATTGTGGTTATTAATCACTCTCTTTTATTAGCCAATGCCGGGATGGAACGGGGCTTTTTACCGGAATTTTCTTATTTAGTTATAGACGAAGCCCATCATCTGGATAAGGTAGCCAAGGAACAACTGACCCAGCAAATCAGCTATTATCAGATAGCAGGAATCCTGGAACGCTTAAGCAAGAAAGAACGGGGTAGTATTTTAGCGAAGTGGAAAAGTCAGCTAGAAAAACTGGAAATCGAGCGGGACCAATACCTAGAAATCGTGACGGATATTGATAAACTGTTAAAAGAAATAGGGATGTGTTGGCGGCGTCTGGATGACTTTTTTTCGGCATTGCTTTATGGGTTTGCTGAGTATATCCAGGGAAATTTTTTCCCGGCGCAGATTCGCTTGGTAGCGGCAATGCGGCAAAAACCGGATTATGAAAACATTCTTACTGCTAAAAACAATTTAGCCTCCATCTTACAGAAAATTGCTAAAAAACTGGATGCCGTGATAAACCTAATTGACCGTTTGGAAAAGGAACAAGGCGTATCTATTGACAGTTCTATGGAAGCAGTTATTTTGCAGGAATCTTTATCGGCAGCTGCTTCGGTGCTGCATATTGCGATGGATTCTTGGCAAAATGACAATAGTGATTTTGTCGGCTGGGTAGAATTTAGCGGAAAGCTCAATAAGGATACGCTTTTTGTAGATACTGATGATATTGATTTGCGTGATGTTTATTTTTTACCTAGTTTGTATTTGGCGCCCATAGATGTGGGGGATTTAATTTCTACCTCTCTCATTGAGCAGAAGCATTCTGTGGTTATGACATCCGCAACCCTTGCCATAAATGGAGACTTTTCTTTCTTTCTGAAGGAGTGCGGATTAGATAAGCTGCCAGATATCGGACTTCATGTATTATCATCACCGTTCTGTTATGATGATCAGATGCTTTTTGCTGTAACAACTGATATCCCTGAACCCAGCCTGGTGCCAGAGGCTGTTTATTTTGCCAAGGTGGCAGAAAGTATTATTGAGCTGGTAAAAGTGACCAATGGCAGAACCATGATTTTGTTTACCTCTCATTATCATTTAAAGTCTATTTATCGTATGATTAATCCTGTTCTCAAAGAGCTGGATATTAAGGTATTAGCCCATGGTATTTCCGGCAGTCACCATAGCATTACAGAAGAATTTAAATCAACAGAAAAGGCTTGTCTGCTCGGGGCTGCTAGTTTCTGGGAAGGGGTAGATATTGTAGGAGAAGCTCTTTCTATGGTAATTATGGTGAAGATTCCTTTTTGGCCGCCAAGCACGCCGATTATTAGTGCAAAGCTGGATAAGCTAAAGGCTGAGGGGATTGATGGCTTTTCTAGGTATAGTTTGCCTCAGGCAGTGATTCGTTTTAAACAAGGTTATGGCCGATTAATACGTTCTACTGAGGATGTAGGAGCTGTGGTGCTTTTGGATAAGCGCTTTGTCAATAAACGGTATGGTGCAGTTTTTCGTAATGCGTTACCTGTAAATAACATTCTTGCGGCACCTGTCAATGAAATTGGCAAAAAGGTAGAGGCTTGGCTGCAAAAATAAATTATAAAAAAGAGATTGTCCGGGAGGGCAATCTCTTTTTCGTACAAACACCAATAGGATATTTTTAGATATAATAAAGCAAACGGAAAACAAAATCGGTACATTTACCGGTAAGGGGAGGGATAACAAGTTGAAAATTTATTATGTAAAGTTACCTAATTTTTTACGGAATGTCTTGAAGAAAGCATTAAAACAATAAGCTGTTTTCTTGATGCTGAGGCGTAAATATTTTTTGAGGATAAGCTATAGCAAGCGATTGCTATAGCTTATTTTACGCCGCAAATGCCGCCAACGGCTGCCGCTGCTAAGCCATAGTAGCATTTACTTAAAATAGCTGAAATAGGATAACCCATGACGCTGCCGATAATAGTGACTACCAGATAAAAACAGCAAGCAAAAACAATACCCATGATTAATCCTTGGCTACCGCTTTTTCTAGCGGTTAAAAAACCGCCGCTAAACAAGGAGCAAATGGTGATAAGCATAGCAGCAGGTGCTGCATATTCTGGCTTTAAAAATTCGGTGAAGAAGCTTACCAGGCTGTAAATAAGGGTAAAGCCGAGAATCATACCGAAAGATATGGCCATGCCCCACAGCAGGGCTGCTATTTTTCCTCCTGGAGCTTTGGCAGCCAGGGCAGATAGCGGAGAACCAAAAGATACAGAGGGAATCATTTTTTTCATGTTCATATTTTTTATATGCATAGGAAATCCTCCTTAAAGGAAATAATCTTACCCTATCTATATGCCTGGGATATGAAAATATACCTTGCTTGACGATTGCGGGGATTCGTTATAAAATAATAAGACATCTAAATTTTCAGATGTCATTCAAAAAATTATAGATAATAAAGATAGTTAGTAGAAAAACGAAGGTGCAGACATGGTTGAATTAAAGAAAAAAGAAGTCGATAGGGAAAAGATAGCAGCAGCGGTAAAAGATATCTTAGCGGCCATTGGGGAAGACCCGGAACGGGAAGGCTTAGTAGGCACGCCTATGCGGGTTGCTCGTATGTATGAAGAGATTTTATCTGGTATGGAGCAATCAGCCGAGACCCATTTGTCCGTGCAATTCAGTGAAGAAAATTATGATGATATGATTATCGTCAAGGATATTCCTGTGTATTCTATGTGTGAGCACCATATGATGCCATTCTTTGGGGTGGCGCATATTGCATATATTCCTAAAAATGGCAAAGTAACCGGTCTTTCTAAAATAGCACGGACAGTAGAGTGCTTTGCTCGGAGGCTGCAAATCCAGGAGCGGATGACGGCACAGATAGCGGACGCTATCGTCCAGGTATTAGACCCGCATGGTGTTTTGGTTATTGTAGAGGCGGAACATATGTGCATGACGATGCGCGGCGTCAATAAACCTGGTTCTGTAACGGTAACTTCTGCTGTACGGGGATATTTTAAAACCAGCGCTGCTACACGTAATGAGGCTATTGGATTAATCCATCAGGAACGGACGAAGTAAAAGAAAGCAATCAAATGGAGAGAGAATCAGAATGGTGAAAAATCAAGATGAAATCATGGATACGGAGCGGAGAACTTTGGGGCAGATTATCAAAGAATATGCTGTCTTAATCATAATTGCTTTCTGCATTGCGACAGTTATTAAGATTTTTGTTTTAGACAGCCGTATTGTGCCAACCACCTCAATGTATCCTACCGTGTTTGCCAATGACAGAGT
>CAMNVD010000053.1 GCA_946562005.1 uncultured Clostridia bacterium
TCAGCCACCGAACGAGGACGATAACTGAGATAATTTACACTATAATTTAATGCAGATACTCTTGTTCTCTTCCATGCCATTAGTTTTCATCGCCTTCACCGGAACCAAAGCTCAACATCGTGCTACAACTAGCCTGTTCCCGGATGGTGTTTTCTATTTCCTGAGCCACTTCCGGATGTTCTTTGAGATAAAGCTTAGCATTTTCTCGGCCTTGCCCGATTTTTTCACCGTTATAAGCATACCATGCCCCGGATTTATTCACTACTTTTAAATCGGTACCAATATCTAAAATATTCCCTTCTTTGGAAATACCTTCGCCATACATAATATCAAACTCCGCTTGTTTAAAGGGCGGCGCTACTTTATTCTTAACGATTTTAGCTTTGGTTCGATTCCCTATCACATCAGTTCCCTGCTTAATAACATCAGCCTTCCGCACGTCTATCCGCACGGAGGAATAAAACTTCAAAGCGCGGCCGCCAGGTGTGGTTTCAGGGTTACCAAACATGATACCTACTTTTTCACGAATCTGGTTAATGAAAATCACGCAAGTATTAGATTTACTAATACAGCCTGTCAATTTCCGTAATGCTTGGGACATAAGCCGAGCTTGCAAACCAACGTGTGCGTCACCCATTTCCCCTTCCAGTTCCATTCTGGGCACCAGAGCTGCTACAGAGTCCACCACTACTAAATCTACAGCGCCACTGCGTACTAAGGCTTCTGCAATTTCTAAAGCTTGTTCCCCAGTATCAGGCTGAGATATCAATAAATCATCGATATCAACCCCCAGATGCTGCGCATATACCGGATCTAGTGCATGTTCGGCGTCAATAAATGCAGCAACACCGCCCTGCTTTTGAGCTTCCGCTGTAATATGCAAGGCAACAGTAGTTTTCCCAGAAGATTCAGGACCAAAAATTTCTACTACTCTACCCTTTGGCACCCCACCTACTCCTAGCGCAATATCCAATGCCAGCGCACCGGTAGGAATCACAGAAATACCTGCCCGCACCGTAGACTCCCCTAATCGCATAATAGAGCCTTTACCAAACTGCTTTTCTATTTGAGCAAGAGCCGCATCCAGCGCTTGCATTCTATCAGAAGATTGTTTTCTATCCGCTACCGGACCTTTATCAGGAGCTTTTTCAGCCATTCTTTATTCTCCTCTCTATTATCACCGCAATCAAGAACAATATCGAACATTTGTTCGTTATTATTATACCCTATTTTTCCACTATTGGCAAGTCTATTTCAAGATTTCGCTAGCAGACATTTGCTTTGCCCATTGCCAATAATGCTCTGCATGATTCCAATTTTCCTGACGCTTTTCCGGTGATACTTCCTTGATAACTTTTCCGGGAATACCTACCACCACAGAGTTTGGCGGGATTACCTTTCCCTCGCCTACCAAGGCACCTGCACCAATAACAGAACCAGCCCCAATTACAGCGCCAGTCAGAATGATAGCTCCCATACCAATGAGACATCCATCCTCCACAGTGCAACCATGAACGATAGCCCCATGGCCTACGGTTACCCGCTTACCTAGGATAACAGGTGCGTCATAATCACCATGAAGGACAGCATTATCCTGAATATTAGTTAATTCCCCTACTCGAATAGCGCTCACATCCCCCCGAAGGACCACACCAGGCCAAATATTTGCCTGCCTTTCTATTTGAACAGCACCGATAATCTGCGCTGTTGGATGAATATAGCTCTCCCTATGGATTTCTGGTGTTAAATTGTCAAATTTACAAATGGTCATTATCTTACCCCTTCCTTATTCTTTCTTATACAGACGTTCTTATTGTCATTATTGTCATTATTGTCATTTTGAGCAAAGCGCAAGAACGCCATCACCCGCTCCACATTAAAATAGACTGGTCTGGCTATCCTCAGGCAGGCCATCTAAAAGATGTTCGGTTAAAAATAGATGCTGCAAGTGCGGAGATATGTTTAGCCGGTGAAAGAAATCTCGTTGAGAAGAAAACATTTCCTGGCTCCTATGGAAATCTATTTGCTCAATTAGCTCCCGGTCAAAAGCAGCAGTGCTATCTAAAGAAGCCAAAATTCCTTGCTTGGTTAAAATAAATTTCTGTGTTTGAGATGTATTGATATCAATCGGTAATACCTGGATTTCCTGCGCTTTCATTTCTTTTATCAGCTGTCCCAGCGAACCGCCGGGCACCGTCTTTTCCTGCCACATATCCCGGAAGTTACTACGGTCAGCTAATCGATTCAGCGCCACCACATAAAATACTTCCGGCGAATATGCTTTCATAGTACAGATATCCCAGGTAAAACCGATTTCTCTGCCAAACTGCGCCAAAAGCCCCTCTACAGAACCACCTCCGGCAGAAGCGGAACTATCCGCTGCATCTTCCATCTCATCCTGCAAAACGCTAGCATCCGCATCTACCTGGTCATCTGCAACAGCTATTCCAATACTATGAGCAACCGCACAAATAAAATGTTCCACAGAATCAATCACGCCGCTATCATCATATTGCTCTAAATAAGGGATGCCCTGCCAATAATGGTTCTTTAGCATGGTCCAGACGGCCGACTCCCCCCAATCCCGGGACTGCATACACGCTGCCTGTCGGTGTGCAGGCAATAGCCGATAAAGCTCCCAAAATAGTTGTTGCTCTTCTGCGACAAGATAGTGGAACGATAATACAAAGGGACTTAAAACCTCCTCAGGAAAATATGTATACAGCGCTCTTTCTGCCCCTAATAACGGTGTAAACTGATAAATATTTTCTCGGTCAGGAATCAACAAACGAGTAGACTCATCTCTCTCTACCCCTAATAACATCCCCTGACAAGTAGCTGCAAACCATTGCCGCTCCCCGGGAAACTCTTCCCGCTCTTCTCCGGAAAGAAAAATTTCTGCCATGGCTTCCGTACTTTCCCAGGACAGTTGTCGATAAACACCTGGCGCTACTAAAAGGCAATCCTTTATCAAAGCGGATAAATCCTGCCAAAACATTTCTTTGTTTTCCGGCAGTCCACAAATACAGATTTTCTGTAATATGGAGCCGTCCATTTTTTCCGTTATTGTCCCCATACCAAATTCTTGCACAGCATGGCCGCAATTAGGACAAAGAAAGCCCATGGATGCACCAGAAAAACCACAATCATAACAATGGATAAAATGAAGCAAAGGATTTTCCCTGCTAAGCCCTAGCACATAGCTGGTTAATAGGTTATCTAGTAGAAAAAGCCCGTTGTATTTCTCTTTTAGTTGCAATAGCGCTGGATATAGCCAATCATATCCCTTTTCCAGAAGAAACGGCCGCTCTATTTCTAACTGCAACAGCACCTCTTGAGGAATAACACCAGCATATTTTTCTTGACTTGCCTTTAGCACCTTTTGCCAAAAATCATCGTTTCCGGCATATCCTGCATACCCCAATGCCTGTCCAGCAATGGGAGAAAGGCTTTCTATCTTCTGATACAGCTGTTCTGATGACTCCACTACCAGCTTTTTCGCCATATCCTCCCCTAAATAATAAAAAGCCCTTAATAAGCCATCTGTTGATGTAATCTTACAAACGGTTTGCTCCCGATTTTTACCGCCGTTTTCCCGCAAGAAACGAACAATTTCATATTGACGGTCACTATAACACGCCCCCTTATCTGTGGCAATGACAGTAACTCCCTGTTCCAGAACCTGTTGTAATATATTTTTTTGCCGCTGTTGACATTCTTTCGTCTCTGCCGGACCGATTAACAGACAATCAACCAGCCCTTGCCAATAGGAACACCAATCCTCAGTAGTAAAATCCTCATCCCAAAGGCCACAAAAAACATGAGATTTTCTCTCTGCATCCCTTAAAATAGGAGAAACATCTGCATAATCAAGCCCTTCTTCTTTCCCTACCCTGTGACGAAATACCATACTTAGCAACTCATAGAGTGTAGCAATTCCCTGCCTATTCCTAGCCCAGACAATAATTCTGCCAATAGACTTTTCCATGTCCCACACTGCGATTTCTAGTCCATAAATGGCTTTAATGCCATATTCCTTACAAGCAGCAGCAAGCTTAGGAAATGCCGCCACACTATGTAAATCAGCTACGCCAATACCATGCTGTCCCCATTTAGCAGCAGTATACACCCCCTGGGCTACAGGAATGATACTACAAAAACTAGACGCCTTCGTATGCAGCGCCAACTCCACTCGTTTTTCATCTGCTAAATCACTACCCCATACCGGATGAGAAATGCCCTCTACATCAAAAACAGAAAACAGCACCTCTCCAGAAAAGCGGTCCATGCCATATTTTCCCCGGCACTTTATCCACTGCCCCGGCGTGAGATATTCAGGGTAAAAATTTTTATCCTTGGCAGCGCTGATTTTTAATGGCAAATAACCAGTATCATCATAAATAGTTAAGAGATAGACTGTTTTGCCGCTTTTCAAACTGCTTTCTGTAACGGCAAGAATTTCTCCTCTGACCACACAAAAATCATCTCTATCAAAAACCGCAGAAATGGCAATAGGACTATCATAAATAAATTTGCCGTAAATGGGACCGCTGTAGCCCCAAGCAACCTTTTGTGCTGTGAGCGCACTAGCTATGATCTTTTCCTCTCGCTTTTCTGCCGCCGCCATAATACTCTGCTGCAATTCCTGTTCAAACTGCAGGGATACAGAACAAATGCATCCCAACTCTTGGTTGAGATAATCAGCTAAAAAATCATCAACGCCCAGTTTCTTACAAGTGTCCTTTGCTACTTGAGACGGGAAAGAAATGGTTAGCTGATTAGTTCCTGTCCAGGTATAATCACAAGATAAGAGCCATAATTTCGCCTTAGGTTTTTTTCCATAGAGCGAAACCAATCCATCCTTTAACAGAACATCCTTGTCTTTTTCTGTTCTTTCTTCCTTTATTTCCTCATTTTCGGCTGCCGCCGCCGAGGTGGCCCCACTCTGTATGAGTTCCACTTGGAGACCGGGCGGCAACAATTTCTGAAAGACTGGCTCCAGCTTTTGCAGTTCTTCTGCAGTAAAAGCTGTCTCTCGCTGGTAGACAACGCAACACAGCTTGCTTTTCTTATGTAATTCTACTTTTTGCCATACCGTCTCCTGTAGCCAATCCGCCAAAGAGACCTGGCCATAGATGCTTTGATAAGCTGCTGTAATTCTCTGCCGCCACATGGTCATCCATCCCTTGCTCAAATACGTAACAAAAATCCTTTTAACAAAAAGCAGAAAGGAACAAGACCCTGAAAGCTGCCCTTTCTGCATTTCACTAACATTATTTCTACCGCATTATGTTATAGTTTATTATCCATTGTCATTCTGAGGAATGTTATGACAAAGAATCTTTTTAAATCCTTCGGCTACGCTCAGGATGACAACAAACAATAGTTTATCTTAACATTTCTTTCACTTTATCGCTAATATAAGCTGCGCTTTCACCTACAGCGATTTCTTCTACTTCGCCGTTATGACGATACTTCAGCTCAACGATGCCCTTTTCCAATCCTTTCGTACCTACAGTCACACGAATAGGATAACCGATTAAATCTGCGTCGTTAAATTTTACCCCAGAGCGTTCCTTTCTATCGTCCAGCACCACTTCAATACCAGAAGCAGTTAAGTCTTGAGATAACTTTTCACAGCAGGCTGTGATGGCTTCATCTTTATCATTCACCGGCACGATAACCACCTGATAGGGAGCAATGGCCATAGGCCAGATAATGCCATAGTCATCATGGCTTTGCTCAATAAGCGCCGCCATAGTCCGGCCCACACCAATACCATAGCAGCCCATGACAGTAGGTTTTTCTACACCATTTTCATCAATATAAACAGCTTTTAACTTTTCACTATATTTGGTGTAGAGCTTAAATACCTGCCCCACTTCAATGCCGCGAGCAGATTGCAAATGACCTTTTCCGCAATGAGGACAGACGTCCCCTGCATCAACCAATCTTAAATCTGCAATAATATCCGCCTTGTAATCTCTACCCAAGTTTACATTACACAAATGGCAGTCCTTCTGATTGGCTCCAACTACTTGATTTGACATGAAAGATACTTCTTCATCAATAACAATTTTAATGCCACTAACCCCTACCGGCCCGATAAAGCCTTTTATCAAGCCATGAGCAGCGATAGCTTCATCAGTAGCCATAGCAAGTTCTACACAACCCAGCGCATTTTGCAGTTTCACTTCGTTTAAGTGGCGGTCCCCACGAATAAGAACCAAGACAAATTCTTCATCTGCCTGGTAACAGAGAGACTTCACCGTTTGGTTCGTAGGAAGACCTAAGAAATTTGCTACCGCTTCAATGGTACCGCAAGCAGGCGTTACCACTTCTTCTATAGCCTTTTCTTCTTCTGCTGCTGCTTTTTCTGGAGAAAGCGCCGCAATCTCCACATTGGCCGCATAATGGCAACCATCACAGAACAATACTTCCGCTTCCCCTGAGTCCGCAAGCGCCATAAATTCATGGCTACCGCTGCCGCCGATAGCGCCGCTGTCTGCCTCTACCGGACGGAAGTTTAACCCACAACGAGAGAATATACGGCTATATGCGCCATAAGCGGCGTCATAGCTTTTCTGTAGGCCCATCTCATCTCTATCAAAGGAATACATATCCTTCATGATAAATTCCCGGCTACGCATTAAGCCAAAGCGAGGACGACGTTCATCACGGAATTTGCTTTGTATTTGATACAAACGAATCGGCAATTGCTTATAAGATTTTAAATCATGGGCAACCTGCCAAGTAATCATTTCTTCATGGGTCGGTCCTAAGCAATATTCTCGCTGATGGCGGTCTTTGAGCCGCATCATTTCTTCGCCATATACGGGCCAACGACCGGAAGCTTCCCACAAATCAGACGGCTGCACAATAGGCATCATCAATTCTTGCCCATCGATACCATCCATTTCCTCTCGGATAATAGCTTCGATTTTTTTCATTACCCGCCAAGCAAGGGGTAAATATGTATACATCCCTGCTGTGATTTTACAAATCAGCCCCGCCATCAACATCAATTTATGGCTGGCAATTTCTGCCTCTGCCGGCACCTCTCTTAATGTAGGCGCATAAAGCTTGGTTGCTCTCATATGCCTTTCTCCTTCGCTATTTCTATGATTTTTTCTACTAATATATCGGCTAATTTTTCTTTTGGGTATTTCCCTACTACTTGCCCCTTGACAAATAATAATCCGCTATCTTTACCACCAGCGATACCCACATCAGCCCCTTTTGCTTCTCCCGGGCCATTAACCACACAACCCATGATAGCCACTTTCAGCGGTGCTGCAATATGCAGCCGCTCTACCTTTTCTTCTACCTGAGCGGCAAGGGCCACTAAATCTATTTCCGTTCTTCCACAAGTAGGACACACGATATAAACTACACCATTATGCCATAAATCAAAAGACCGTA
>CAMNVD010000054.1 GCA_946562005.1 uncultured Clostridia bacterium
TTACCATCCCCGGCGGCGATATCATCGGCGGCAAAACCGGCTACACCACAGAAGCAGGACAATGCCTGGCAAGTCTTGCCACCATTAACGGCAAAGACTATATCCTGATTACAGCAGGGGCTCCAGGTGACCCACAGACAGAAAATCTCCATATCCAAGATGCTATCACTGTTTACAGCCAAATCGGCGCCCCGCAAAGCTAGTTATTTTTCTCTCCATAAATATTTTGGATATCCACCCCAGTATAATACCGCTTGATGATTTCTTCTCCTGTAAAACCAGCTTTTGCCATACCATTAGCACCGTATTGGCATAAGCCTACCCCATGTCCATAGCCCTGCACCTGGAAGGCGATACCGCCTTCCTTTTTTTCTATAGTGAAATTAGTAGAAGCCAACTGCAACTGTTCTCTTATATCAACGCCGCTCATATGTTCATCGCCTACAGCGACCTCTTTCACACGGCCGCTATCACTATACGCCACCGGCGCCATAGCCGCTACGGCCTCTTCCCCTACCCCCAATCGCTTTGCTAAGTCCCCATAGGAGAAAAAGGCTTCTGTATGAAGCTTGGGCGCATCCCCATCATAGCCGCAATCCACACTTTTGAGGTAAGGCACATCATTTTGCCAATAGTCCCCAGCAGCTTCTGTTTTATCTCCACAAGTAGAGTGATACACTGCGCTAATAGGCTCCCCCTCATAAGTAACAATCATACCCTCCGTATCTGCCACTGCCCGACGAATTTTGGCTAGATTCTCTTCATAATTGTCTCCCCATTTTTCCCGAAGCTGCTCATCGCTTTGCCAAGCCTGACAACAGTGATAATCCGTGCAGACAGCCGCCTTGCCATCGTGCTTGCCCATAGCCGTGTATTGCCGCATAGTAAAAGTACGAGCTGCCATAGCCTGGGCCTGTAGCGCCTCTGGTTCAAAGCTCACTGGCATTTCCCCTGCAAGGACCCCTACACAATATTCCTCTAACGGCATATTCACCACTTTATTTTCAGTATGCATCAATACAGGAATTTCCAAATTTTCCGAAAAAACAATAGGCGCAGGAAGCGGAACCCCCTTAGTCAGAAGCAAATAAAGCGGCAACGCAAATATAAAAAGCAATAGTAGAACGACCCATTTCAAGAAAGGGTAATATTTTCGCTTTCTTTCGTAATGGGTACAACGATAAGGCTGATATAATCCTTTCATAGACATAAAAAAATCCCCCCGCCATAGATAATACATCTATATGCAGTAGGGATTTTTTTATGTATCAGATCTCCATATTATGGCTCGTCCACCATTTTTACTTTCGCTCCCAGGGCCATCAGCTTTTCACAGAAGTTTTCATAACCACGTAAAATATGATGAATGTGACTCACCCTAGTAATGCCATCTGCTGCAAGGCCGGCAATCACAAGAGCTGCGCCAGCCCGAAGGTCTGTAGAACGCACATCAGCCCCCTGTAGCCTTTCTACACCAGAGATGACAGCGCTTCTGTCCTCAATGCGAATGTCTGCGCCCATCTTTCTTAGCTCCGGCACGTGCATAAAGCGGTTTTCAAAGACCGTCTCCGTCACAATGCTAGTGCCCCGAGCAAGGGTCAAAAGCGCCATAAATTGGGCCTGCATATCTGTGGGAAAGCCCGGATAGGGTAATGTTTTCAAATCCACTGGATAGATTTCTCCCGTGCCTTGAATCCGTACCCCATCATAGCTAATGTCTACATTAACGCCAGCGTCTTGGAGCTTCGCTGCCACCGATTTTAAGTGTTCGTCAATGATGTTGGTGATGAGCACATCACTTTTCGTAATAGCAGCCGCCACCATGAAGCTGCCTGCCTCGATACGGTCAGGAATCACCGTATGGCGGATAGCAGATAAGCTATCTACCCCCTCAATGCGGATAACACTAGTACCAGCACCCTTGATTTTTGCACCCATGGCATTGAGGAAATTTGATAAATCAACGATTTCCGGTTCTTCCGCTGCATTTTCAATGACAGTATGGCCTTCAGCAAGAGACGCCGCCATCATGATGTTTTCTGTAGCACCCACACTGGGAAAATCTAAATAAATTTTATTGCCCTTGAGCTTTGCCGCTTGAGCCACAATGTAACCGTCGCCAAAGGTTACCTTGGCCCCTAAAGCTTCAAAGCCTTTTAAGTGCAAATCAATAGGCCGGGAGCCAATTGCACAGCCACCAGGTAAAGAAATCTTCGCATGGCCATACTTTGCAAGGAGAGGCCCCATGACCAAAAAGGATGCCCGCATTTTCCGCACACAGTCATAGTGTGCTTCTGTCTTTTGCAAATTAGCCGTATCTATACGTAATATATTATCCTGAAAATCACTGGACACCCCAAGAGAGTCCAATAATTCACACATCGTTTCTACATCAGCAAGCCATGGCGTATCATAGATGGTAAACTCACCCTGAGCCAAAAGAGATGCAGCAATAATAGGTAGCACTGCATTTTTTGCGCCGCTGGTATGAACAATCCCTCGTAAAGGCGTACCGCCTTCTATGACGATTCGTTTCAAAATAGTTCCTCCCCAAGAAACATATCTGGATTTAATTCCACATTTTTTCAGAATCTCCTTTTTTCCTAATCAGGAAAAAGATACCACAGGAAAGATATTTTGTCATACATGATGCCTATTATCTTTATTATAACAAATTTTTTCTCTTTGTGCAGCATCTTCTTTTATATTCTTCTCAATAAATTATTATCTTTATCATACTAAAGAATGCACAGGCTTTTTAATATTCGGCAAAGATAAGGGGAGTAGCCAGGTAAACCAAGGTTTTCCCCTGTATTTCATCATAAGAAAGGGCACATTGCAGATTTACTTTTTGCACTCCTACCAAGACGCTTTTTTCCAGACGCTCCGTAAAGCCGGTGAAACTCATATAGCCTGGTTCTATCGTCCTTTCCACTACGATACCGTCTGCATCTTCTATCATTTTGGTTAGGATTTTCTTTCCTTTCCGTTCTGTATATTTTTCGGGCAAGTAACCTTTAATCATAGCGCTAATATCTGGTTCAGAGACAAATCGGGCCAGCGTCTCCCGAAGCAATGTTTCTTCCTTTCCCATTTCGCCCTCCCCCACCGGGGAATCAATGTTTATAATCAAATAAGTTTCTGTTGGCAATTGCTGCAAAAGAACTTCATATTGCTGCATCCCCTTCATACCAGTATATAAAACCGTTACACTATCACCCGCTTTTTGGCTGGTATGTCCTGTTATTTCTACACCCAATTCTCTGCAAACATTCTTACCCATTGCTACTAATCCATCTTCTCCGATATCTCCTTCTATTAGCGTTCCCCATCCCGCCAAATACCATTTTGCAAAGTCCGCACCGCTAGCAGCAAATGCCGTTTCTAACGGCCGTTGAGACTGACTTGCCGCCACTTCCCCACTATCGCCACAAGACGTCACCCCGAAACAACATAAACATAACCAAACCACTAATATTCCATAAAATCCTTTTCTTTTTTCCATGATAAATTCTCCGTTTTCATTGGCTTTTTTGTTATTTTTTCCCAATCACGCGAAGAATATACCTATCGTGCATCCACTTAAAAAACCTACTGCCTCTTGCTCCAGATAAGGGAATAAGGGACAGTAGGTTTTTCTTTCCAATAAAGTGAATAGCTATAGTTTGCTATCTATTGTCTTTCTGAGGAATATAGCGACGAAGAATCTCTTAGCCCCCCACGCCTCGCTCAGGGTGACCATAAACTATGAAATAGCATGAGAACCGATGTGATAAGCCCATTCTTTTCCATCAAAGGTAGCTTTGCAATCGGCTAACCAATAAGCCCCCAAACTAGTCCTATATTTTTCAACAGTGAACACAAAGTCCTCTCCATTTTCGGCTTCCTGAAGAGTGCCGCTTGCGTCGATAGACACTAAGATACCTTTTTCAAAGCTGGTAAAGCCATTCTCATCAACCTTGATATAGCCATCTTCTTTCAACTGGGCCAAATTACTTTCCATATAAGGAAGCCCCCATTCATTGGCAAGATACAGCATAAGCGCCGCTTTATCTTCATCAGTCAGGTTCTGACACCCGCTAAAGTCAAAGGCCACCATTTCGATACCATCATTTAAGCCTTCATCTTGTTGGTACAAAAAATTCAGCGCATTTGCATAAATGCCAATAGGCTTATTCCAATTATTTACGCTTGCGCTTAATTCCGCCTGATTTTCCACCTGACTATCCTGTGGTTTATTAGGTTCAACAGCATTGCCACAGCCAGCAAACATCACAGCAGCGGCTAATACCATCGCTAAAAAAGAGTATTTTTTCATATCCATCCTCCTATGTATCATTCTATATCTTCAATACCTCAAACTTTATCTCCCGACCGGATAAGTAATAGACCGACAAAACGAGAAAAAAGTTCCCCCGTTTATCGGCCTCTTTATACGTTATTTACTATCCCTCATTAAAAAAGCGTATAGCGCTTCTACTGTGCGACGAGAAGCCGTACCATCTCCATAGGGGTTTGCCGCGTGCGCCATTGTGTCATAGGCCGTTTTATTTTGTAACAAACTATTCACCATAGCTTTTACTTCATCTTTCTTCGTTCCAGCAAGCCTAGCAGTGCCAGCAGCGATAGCTTCCGGTCGCTCTGTCACATCCCGGAGAACCAATACTGGTTTTCCCAGGGCGGGCGCTTCTTCCTGGAGACCGCCAGAATCCGTCAGCACCAGATAACACCTGGACATGACTTTAGCAAAAGGCAAATAGTCTAAAGGCTCTACCAAATGCACGCCAGGGACCCCTTGTAAATGCCGGTAAGCGATTTCTCGTACCAATGGATTTTTATGACAAGGCAGGATGACTTCTGCCTCTGGATTTTCTTTTACCACCTCGGCAACAGCTGCGAAGATTTCCTCCATAGGCGCTCCCCAGTTTTCCCGACGGTGGCAAGTCATTAAGATAACCTTCTTTTCCCAATCCACACTAGCCAATCCTAACGCCGCCAAATCCACATCTTTATCTACCACACTGAGCAGCGCATCAATAACCGTATTTCCAGTTACCACAATATTATCATTGGAGATATTTTCTTTTAGGAGATGTTCTCTTGCCGTGAGAGTAGGCGCAAAATGATAGTCAGCCAATACCCCGGTAAGGCGACGATTCATTTCCTCCGGAAAAGGTGCATATTTGCAGTCTGTTCTTAGGCCTGCTTCGATATGCCCACATTTTACCTGTTGATAAAAGGCAGCCAAAGAGCCCACAAAAGTGGTAGTGGTATCCCCATGAACCAGCACAATATCAGGCCGGTCTGTTTTTAACACATCTTCAATGCCTTTTAACGCCTTAGCCGTCATACCAGAAAGCGTCTGTCCAGGCTCCATCATATTCAAATCATAATCCGGATGAATATGAAAACAAGCCAAAATTTGGTCTAACATTTCCCGATGCTGGGCGGTTACCAGCACCTTACTGACAAAACGCTCATCTTGCTCCAATGCCTTCACCAGCGGCGCCATTTTAATGGCTTCCGGCCGGGTACCAAAAATACTCAATACTTGATATGTCATGGTTTCTTTATTCCTCACTATCTCCATTCTCATTTTCAGATTGTTCTATCATCTCCCGGAAGCAGATGAGCTCCATACCAGCTTCCTTCGCCAGCTGACAGGCAAGGTCGTCCGGGTATTCACTGTCAAAGATAACCCGACGAATCCCAGTGGTTGCCATAGCTTTCACACAGGTTGTGCAGGGCTGCGCCGTCACATACATAGTAGCCCCTTCTAGCGCTACCCCATGCCGAGCCGCAAAATTGCATACATTAGCCTCTGCGTGCTGAGCACGGCATATTTCCTGACGTTGCCCAGAAGGCACGCCAAGCTGGTCTCGGAGACACCCTACCACATCACAGTGAGGCGTCCCTGGTAAAGACCCATTATAACCAGTACCCAAAATTCGATTATCACGACTGACAGCAACAGCACCTACCTGCCGCCGGAGACAAGTAGACCGAGTCGCTACTTGCTGGGCAATATTCATAAAATATTCATCCCAAGTTTGCCGCATTGCTTATCCCCTCCCATCCTATAGAAATACCTGCCAATACAAGACTATCTCCACCTGCAAATATGCAAGTAGAGATAGCTGCTTCTCTTGACTATATCATAATGAATTTTATGATTTAATACAAGGGGTATTTTTCAGTTAATTCTTTCACAATAGCCCTAGCTTGTTCCCACTTAGCCTCGTCGTTCATATTGGATAAGGTCAGGTCGATGGCTTCTACGATTTTTGCTACAGCGTCTTCCTTCATGCCGCGAGTGGTGATAGCAGGTGTTCCCAGACGGATACCACTGGTAATGAAAGGACTTTGCGGGTCAAAAGGAATGGTGTTTTTGTTACAAGTGATTCTCACTTCATCCAGAGCTTTTTCTGCTTCTTTCCCGGTAATGTTTTTACTTCTCAAGTCTACCAGCATTTTGTGAGTATCCGTACCACCGGAAACGATGCGGAAGCCTCTGTCCTGTAAGCCCTTTGCCATAGCTTTGGCATTAGCGATGACCTGTTTTTGATAATCTACAAATCCTGGTTCCATGGCTTCTTTTAAAGCAACAGCTTTTGCTGCGATGACGTGCATGAGCGGTCCGCCTTGAATGCCCGGGAACACCGCTTTATCGATGGCTTTGGCATATTCTTCTTTGCAGAGAATCAAGCCGCCCCGAGGCCCTCTTAATGTTTTATGAGTCGTGGTGGTAACGATATCTGCATATTCTACCGGATTTGGATGAAGTCCCGCTGCAACTAAGCCTGCAATGTGGGCCATATCTACCATGAGATAGGCGCCTACTTCATCGGCAATTTCCCGTAATGCCTTAAAGTCAATCGTTCTAGGGTATGCACTACCGCCAGCCACAATCATTTTTGGTTTGCATTCCTTAGCGATTTCCCGTACATGATTATAGTCCAATACTTCGGTATCCGCTTCTACCCCATAGGATACGAAGTTAAAATATTTTCCGGAGAGATTAACTGGGCTACCATGGGTTAAGTGTCCGCCATGGTCTAAGCTCATCCCCATAACGGTATCGCCTGGTTCCAAGAGAGCAAAGTATACAGCTGTGTTTGCCTGGGCGCCAGAGTGCGGCTGCACATTAGCATGGTCTGCACCGAATAATTTCTTTGCCCGGTCGATAGCCAGGTTTTCTACCATATCGA
>CAMNVD010000055.1 GCA_946562005.1 uncultured Clostridia bacterium
TCCCACCCATGGTAGAGATAATCCGTCGGCACTAGATAAAGATAAGGCGCCGTGCAAATAGCCAAGGCCAGACAGAGCCGTTTGGCTCTTTTCTGCACCTGTGGCAACTTGGAAAAAAGAAACTTGTAATTCAAGAAATAGATGAGACACCCCGCAAAGGTTAAGGCGATACATACCATGGCAAAGCCAGGAATAGACTGCCAGGGATTTAGCAGCACCGGCATGGTTACTTGCTCACGCCACCACTCTCCCAGCTCTAACTGACTAAGGAGCAAAAAGGCAGCACCGATAATGTCTGCAATAAATCCAAAGGCCCATACACCCAAAATGGTCTTTTTGTAGATTTTCCCCTTCTCGTCGATTTTCAGCATATGCAGCGCCAGGAGCAACACGATGCTGTCTATGATAAAGTTTGCCGGCAGTGCATAAAGCCAGGCAACCGGAAACAACAATAAAAACCAAATAGGAAAGATAACGTTATAACAACGAACAGAATGCCCCCCTCTAGTATTGCTCGTTTCATTGGCTATTCCCAGCGGTTCTCTTGCTGTTTTAGGAGCATCCTTTCTCATTAGCCTCCCCCTCTTCCTTTCATCGTTCTTTTATTTCTTCTATCCTAGCAGGTTTTCCTTTTATCTTTCTGAAAAATATGAACGGCATTCTAAGCACAGCGAAAAATCATTTTCCTAAAGCGATATGAAAAAAGATGAAATAAGAAAGCTATTTCATCTTTTTATTAGTTTATTCTCTATCAGCTTCCGGTTTTTCCCCATTATCCACCGCAAAGTCAATAGATACCTTTGGGCTAGTTTCATCTGCCTGGTCTAAAAGGTCCCAGGTAGGTTCTTCCACAGCAGCCCCATCAGGTTGTTCTGATTCCACGTTTGGTTCTTCTGTCTCTTTCACAGCCCGGTCCTCCATAATAGCATAAAACTCATCTGCCTCGATGGTTTCCTTTTCCATCAAAGCCTGCGCCACCTTATGAAGTTTATCCATGTGCTCAGTCAGAATGGTAGTAGTCCGCTGGTGGGCTTCGTCTATCATCCGTCTTGCCTCTTTATCGATAGCATAAGCGATAGCATCACTATAGTTCCGCTCATGGGAGATTTCTTTCCCCAAGAACACTTGACTATGGTCTTTGCCAAAAGTCAGCGGTCCTAGTTCTTCAGACATCCCATATTGGGTAATCATAGAACGAATGGTTTCTGTTGCCCGTTCTAAGTCATTTTGCGCCCCAGTGCTTACATCCTTGAGGATGATTTCTTCCGCAATCCGTCCACCTAAGAAGGTGCAAAGTTGGTCCTCTAAATAAGACTTGGTAATGAATTTCCGGTCCTCTTTCGGCAGGAGCAGTGTATAACCACCGGCCCGGCCTCGAGGAATAATGGAGATTTTATGGAGCGGGTCCGCATTTGGCAGATAATAAGATACCACAGCATGGCCTGCTTCGTGATAAGATACCAACTTCTTTTCCCGTTCGTTGATAGCGCGGGATTTCTTTTCCGGGCCCGCAATGACCCGCTCGATGGCATCTTCTAAATCTTTCATGGTAATTTTCGTTTGACCGTGACGAGCTGCGAGAAGAGCCGCCTCGTTTAGGGTGTTGGCCAAATCCGCACCGGTAAAGCCCGGAGTCCGGCGAGCTAACACATCTAAATCCACACCTGCTTCTAGTGGTTTCCCCTTAGCATGAACAGCCAATATCTGCCGTCTGCCGATAACATCAGGCAGGTCCACAGTTATCTGCCGGTCGAACCGTCCTGGACGAAGTAATGCTGGGTCTAAAATATCCGGTCGGTTCGTCGCCGCAATGACGATGATACCTTCGTTAGCAGAGAAACCATCCATTTCTACTAATAGCTGATTTAAGGTTTGCTCCCGTTCATCATGTCCGCCACCCAGGCCTGCGCCTCTTTGACGTCCCACAGCGTCGATTTCATCGATAAAGATAATGCAGGGCGCTTGCTTTTTAGATTGTTCGAATAAATCTCTTACTCGAGAAGCGCCAACGCCTACAAACATTTCAACAAAGTCAGAACCGCTGATAGTAAAGAAAGGCACGCCAGCTTCTCCTGCTACCGCCTTTGCTAGCAAAGTTTTCCCCGTGCCCGGAGGGCCATAGAGCAGCACGCCTTTAGGTATTTTTGCACCAATAGCAGAAAATTTCCGCGGGTTTTTTAAGAATTCTACAACTTCCGCTAATTCTTCTTTGGCTTCATCTACGCCTGCAACATCTGCAAAGGTTACTTTCTTTTTATCATCAGTAGAAAGTTTTGCCCGGCTTTTGCCGAACTGCATCACTTTACCACCGCCCCCCTGGGACTGCTGCATAAATAAGAAAAAGAAAGCAATAATCAACAGCGTCGGCAATAAAGTAGAGAATAAAGTCACCCACCACGGCGGCGGTGGCTCTACATCATATTGTACTTTGATATCTTTTGCCTCTAAAAATTGGGCAAATTGCGGGTCCGGCGGCACCACTACCACATATTTGCTTTTATCCCGCATGGTCCCGGATACCTGATACCGTCCACCATCACTATCAGCCACAATGTCTGCCGTTTTGATGGCACCATTTTCCACCTGCCCCATAAACGTGCTGTAGTCTAACAACTTTACTTCCTGACTCTGCGGCAAAAGTAAGCTGTAAGAATATAAGACCATCAATACCAACAGCACAAATACTGTCATATTCTTGAGCGTTTTGTTCAAAATGTTTCTCCTTTCCCGGGTGTTCCGGCTTTACGCTATCCTATGTGCTTCGAAAATCCGAATCAAAGATTTTAAATATTTCCTGATATTTCCTAAGAAATGATTACCATTATTTTATCATATCATAAATATTAACTGATTTCAAATCATATACCTGTTTTCTCTTTGTCTTTTTAACGACACCTTACCACTTAATCCATAAAAGAGGAATCTTCAACCTCGGATATCCGACTTACCGTAATATACCATCCATCTATCGCCTGCTTCTGTATAGCTTCTCCTTTTTCCCTGCACCTATTCCCAAATCGTTTGCCCAGCACCCAGAGAATCTCCCTATCATTGGCCAAGAGCGGCAAACTATCTCGCAAGGTATGCGGCACTTTTTCATTGATAAAATATTTTTTCAGCTTCATGGAACCGGCCATACCACAGGGAGAGAAAACATCCCCATCTTTTCTGCTGCGAATAACCATATCTTGTCCTATTGCCGCTGGAACAAAAACCTTGCTTTTCTCTAGCAGCACAATATCCTCCCCTCCAGCGTCATCATACTGCCCTGGCGTTATTTGCACACGGCAAACAGCCACGGGAAAGGTAAGCACAACGGACTCCCTAATATTGCCCAATGCATAGGAAAAACTGACCGGTTCCTTTGCAACTAACTGCCGCCCGGCATAAGAAAAGACAAATTGTTCCGCCTCTCGACTGCAAAGAATATCCCCAGGTAATGTAAACTTTTCCCCCAGAGATAAATGACGAATCGATTCTATGGCAGCAAAAGGAAGCGCTAGCGGCGCATCTATCCCTAGTTGACTGCTATTGCTACTGCCTATCTTATCCGCCACGCCTTGAAACATTCTGAAAAATTTTTGTAAAACTCTTCTTTGTAATGGGACAGGCAACAAACAAAACGGTTCCACAGCAAAAGTTCCCCGTTCCGGCCCAATAGAGACAGCTATTTTTTCATAAGCTGCCGCTGTTTGTTGGTCTAGGTAATCATTTTCCGCTATGCAAATCTCACCTAAATTTACCAAAGAAGAAACAACTTGAGGATTATACTCTTTCAGTAATGGTATCAGTTCCAAACGAATCCTGTTTCGTAAATATGTCGTGTCAAAATTACTCATATCCGTACAATAGGATAGCCCATAAGCTGCGCAATAATCGAGTATTTCTATCTTGGTCACCCCTAAGAAGGGACGAATCAGCCTACCGGCCTTTGCCCCCATGCCGCCAAGTCCGCCCATACCGCTACCCCGTAATAGATGCATGAGGATAGTCTCCGCCTGGTCGTCCTGATGATGGGCTGTGGCAATAACAGCACCGCCGCAAATATCCGCCACCTGAAAAAGGAACCTATAACGAGCTGTCCTTGCTGCGCCTTCTATATTGTGGTCATTCCCCTGGGCAGCCTGATGCGCCACATTCCAAGACGAGCTAAAGAGTGGAATCCCTGCCGCCGCACAGTAATCCATAACTAGTTTCCGGTCTTGCTTGCTAGCGTCTCCCCGTAAGCAGTGGTCCAGATGCGCCCCAACCACTTGGATACCCCATTGCGCCCGATGACGATGCAAAATATGCAATAAGGCCAAAGAATCCGCTCCGCCGGATACCGCCACTACAACAGTGCTACCCGTCATCAATAGCTGCTTTTTTCTAATAAAATCCAGTATTTTCTTTTCTGTTTTTGCTATTTGCCCCATGCGCATTTATCCTTTTGCTTTTATTTGCATATTTATTTTTCTATAAAAAAATAGAAAAGGAAATCCTTTTCTATTTTTTCGGGTTATAGGGCTTATTTCCTTTTTTAGCAGAAAATTTTATGCAGTCATTTCCGCTACCAGGATGGTAATGTCATCCTGAACATCGCCATCACTACGAGCAAGAGCTTTGGCCAAGAGCTGTTCTGCCAGCTCTTGTGGGTCGTTACTTTCCGCCGCTGCGATTTCATCCATAATCCACTGATACGTGTTTCCCTTGTCCGCATCCATCAGACCGTCACTAGCCATGATAATCATATCGCCGTCCTGGATTTGTTCTTGGATACATTCTTTTTCTACCGAAGTAAGGATTCCCACGGGCAGACTTGCCCCTTTTATCACCTGCACCTCATCGCCCCTTTTAATGAAGCTAGGCGCTGCACCGGTTTTGACAAATTCCACATTGCCGGAGTATAAGTCTACCACACACAAATCCAGCGTTACTAAGGACTCCTCGTTGCCTTGTAGCGCAAGAGAGGCATTAACGCTGTCGATAGCCGTATCTTTAGAAAAACCGATTTCCAAATACTTAGATAAGGTATCAATAGCAGCCCCAGAGTAGGCCGCTGCCTTTGCTCCAACGCCCATACCGTCACTAATCATCACTAATTGCTTGCCTGATTCTAACATCATAGCCCCACCTTGGTCGCCACATACGCCTTGGGTAGCTTTTGCCAGTTGGGCTTTGCCGATTTCCATTTTATGAGCGCCAGCTTCCAGCAAGAAGAAAGAACAATTTTCCCCACATTTACTGGTACAGCTGTGTTCATGGATTTCATATTTTTTGCCTAGAAGCAAGGAAATTTCTTGTTCTAATAAAGAACGGCAGGCAGCCTCTCCCGGACACTGAGGAAAGTTTACCCAGACAGAGAGGGATTTTCCATCTATGAAATTCACCCCAGCGCCATCTACCGGCAAACCGCGGGCAATGAGCGCCCCAGCCAAGTCCCGTTCCAACGCCTCCCGTTCCTGGGAAAACCCACCAATTTCCCTTGCTACTTGCTCCAGTACTTGCGCTGTCCCCAACATCTGATGGGCGATAAGACTTTGGGAGCATTTCTTTTGCGCCTGCCAAAAGCTGCTGCGACAATACATTTCATAGAGACAGTTAATAGACGCCAATAATTCTTTTACATGAGGGCAACGCTTGCGGAAGTTTTCCGGCACATCCTGATAGGCAGCTGCGCCATTTTTCTCCGCTGCCTGGAATAAATCCATTACACCTTTATATGTCTTGCTGTAGTCGATTCGCCAACAAATTTCCTGGACAGAGCATTTACTGCACATTTGCCGAGAAAGATGATTGAGCACCGTATGGATGCTATCCTCTGTTGGTTCCTCTTTCTCACTTAAAGTGAGCAGGTTTTTACCTAATTCTTGAAAAAGGTCTCCTGCATTGCGTAATCGTCTTACAGAAAGACGCAATAACCGCTCACTTTTTTCCTCTTTTGCACTGCGAAGATTCGGTTGGGTCGTGGCTTTTCTTAGTTCCCGTATCCAGCCTCGGGGAATGGCAAAGAAAATAATACCGGCAAGAGCAGAAGTAATTACTGCGCCGGCCATTTCCGATGTAGGCAGTATGTAAATAGAAAGAATGAGATTTCCTAAGATAAAACCCATCAAAATCCCCGTACGGCCAAAGCTATTGAAAGCGCCGGCAAGAAACCCAGCAAAAGCATAAATACCAATAATGCTGGGCGCTACTAACTCTGAAAGGCTAGGTACAATGCCCATCATAGCGCCGATGCCCGCCCCATGACCAGCACCCCCCAGGGCTGCTGCCAAAAGAATCACCACACGGCTAGCCACTTGCCTCAGCTCAATGCCACCAATGGTCCAATCACCAAAACCGGCTACCAAACCCAACACCAGTACAAAACAGCAAATTAACTCATCCGTGCTAAAACGTCGCTGGATATATAACCGCTTCCAAGCAGAAAACGCCACTAAGAATACGACAGAAAGCCCCGCTGCAAACAATCCTTCAAAAAGCGCCACAAACAAACCATAGCTATCTCCGCCACCGATAGCAAGACTACATCCTTTTATCACGGCAATACAGGAAAAAACCAATGCTGGCACCAGATACCATTGTTTTTTCTTATCTAACGGATAAAAAGCAAATAGGCCCGAGGCTACACTGATAATAGCCAAATATACCCAAAATTCAGAAAGAGACATAGCCGTATATAAGCCGATAGCCACCGGAACCAAGAGAGAAATAGCCTGTCGGCGATAGCTCACAGCTACCGCCGCAAGAAATGCCGGCGCAAAAGGATGAAGCCCGCCTAAAAGCTGCGCACGGCTCATAAGGAACCCCATTATAGAAAGAACTATGAGCTGCTGTGCGCCTAAGGAAATGCTCCACACCCCAGGAAGAGAGATTCCAACTTTTTCCTCTTTGAGCATATCTTCTTCCGCTTGTCTTCGATAAGGATGTATTTGAGGATTTGTCGACATAAAACCACCGCCCTATGTAAAATATGAAAAATGCTTGTCCATTCCAATATCTTGGTTCTGTCTGTTCTTACATTTTCCATTATACTGTGACCATAGGGGAGAAATATGTCTGTTCCTTGGAGCGAAGAAGAAAACTTTCCGACCAAATCCGTCATGCATAAACAGGAAATGCCTTGTCCCTTACGATAGGATATTTACACCGTACTCCGCATAGGACCCATTGGAAGTTTCCGTGGCCCCAGCCCCGGAACCAACACCGTA
>CAMNVD010000056.1 GCA_946562005.1 uncultured Clostridia bacterium
ACACTTGGTCACGCCGCCCTCTGCGGCAAATAGTTACTTGTCACTATTAAACCTTACATTCTAATTATTTTTTTTAACAAAAATCAATATTTAATACGAACCGCTGTAGGAAATAGGAAAACGGTAGTTTTCCTCCTAGGGGTTCGTGTAGCACTAATTTTGGTGGAGGCGAGGGGAGTCGAACCCCTGTCCGAAAGAGAACCCACAAAGGCATCTCCGAGCGCAGTTTGCGCTTTATTTTCGCCTAGACAGCCGCCACAAACAGCGTTTGCCCAGGCTAGCTAATGAGGTTTCCCCTGTCAGTGATTAGCATACCCAACAGAGTATCCTGCTAAAATGACCCCCTATCCCTCATCGCAGGAACAGAAGGTAGGAGGGTTAGGCTGCAATTACGCAGCGTAAGCTAAATTATTGTTTTTTGCATTTATTGTTTTCCCACCGTTTTACGGGTAGGTGGAATCCCGGCTCGCTTCCTTTGCCAATCCTTCCCCCGTCGAAAACCAGTACGCCCCCATATTCAATATGAAATTATACGTTCTGAAATGTCATTCTGAGCGTAGCGTTAGCGTAGTCGAAGAATCTTTTTAAATCCTTCACATTCGTTCAGGATGACAATAGCATAGTGCCTATCCCCGCTGCCGCTCTTTGAATGCCCGCTCTACTTCACGTTTCGCATCCTTTGCAGCTAAATCCTCCCGCTTATCATAGAGTTTTTTCCCACGGGCCAGGGCTACCTCCATCTTGGCCATACCACGGGTAAAGTAGATTTTCAGCGGTATCAGCGTCAAGCCCTGCTCCCGCAGTTGGGCAAAAATCTTATTGATTTCCTGCTTATGGAGGAGTAGCTTCCGTACCCGTTTTGGTTCGTGATTAAAACGATTGCCTTCTTCATAAGGGCTGATATGCATATTGTAGACAAATGCCTCTCCCCCCTCGATGCGAGCAAAAGCGTCTTGGAGGCTAACTTTCCCCCGTCGCAAAGACTTTACTTCGGTGCCGGTAAGAGACATGCCAGCCTCCCAACACTCTAGGATATGGTATTCATGGCGAGCCTTCCGGTTTTCTGCTACTACTTTTACACCGTCTTTTTTTTGCACCATCGGGCTCACCTCTTTTCCTTATCTCTTCAGTGTCTTTTCATTTTACCATAAATATTACAAAAACAAAACGCTAAATATTGCAGAATCTTGTCTGAGAGCAACCAGAAGCTAGTCATTGATGATAAAATCAATGAGCTTCCGCTCCATATCCACATACTTCACTTGGATTTCTACAGGGTCGCCTAGGCGGTATTCCCGATAAGTACGGCTGCCCCTGAGGAGCATTTCATTTTCGATAAAGTCATAGTGATCGTCTATGAGGCTGTTAACATGGACCAAACCTTCTACCGTATTCTCCAGCTCCACATAAAATCCATACCCCGTTACCCCAGAGATGGTACCGTCATACACTTCTCCAATATGGTCGCTCATATATAGACAACATTTGGCTTTTACGGCGTCACGTTCGCTGTCCTCCGCCACCTTCTCTCGGAGAGAGGATTGGACAGCATATTCGCTCATTCTGTTTTGCAGCTTTGCCAATACATCTTCACCTCGGTTGCCGCCATGAAGATAATCTTTAATAACCCGGTGAATGGCTAAATCTGGATAACGGCGAATAGGAGAAGTAAAATGACTATAATATTTGCTAGCTAGACCAAAGTGCCCCAGTGCCTCTGTGCTGTAGCGAGCATGCTTCATAGAGCGCAATGCTAAGATTTGCACTAGTTTTTCCTCTCTTTTCCCCGCTGCCTTCTTTAATAAATTGCCGATAGCTTTCGGCGTGATTTCTCCGTCTTTATTTTTCCGGATGGTATACCCCCAGGGGCCGATGGTCTGCTCCAGTCCGAGGATTTTCTCACTATCAGGCTTTTCATGGATACGATAAAGAAACGGGATTTTCTTTCTATGGAAGTCTTGGGCCACTGTCTCATTGGCCAGAATCATAAATTCTTCAATAATATTTTCTGCCACAGAAGTGGTTCGTTTCACCACATCTTTTACCGTGCCGTCCTCATGGAAAAGGATTTTCGTCTCCGGGAAGTTAAAATCCAAAGCGCCTCTACCCCGCTTCTTCTCTCGGAGCACAGCCGCTAACTGCTCCATCATTTGCCAACGGGGATACCAATCAGGGTTTTCTGCGATAACAGATTTCTCCCTGTCTACCAAGGCTCGATTCAGCAGGCTATAAGAAAGACGACGGTCTACGTTAACCACAGTTTCTGCAATGCGGTGTTTCACCACTTTCCCGCTGCTGTCGATTTCCATAATGCAGGAAAGGGCCAGCCGGTCCACGCCTGCATTTAAGCTGCACACATCATTAGATAGTTGAGTAGGCAGCATAGGGATGACTCTATCCGGCAGATAAACACTAGTAGCCCGGTTATGGGCTTCTCTATCTAGCTGACTGCGGATAGGCACATAATGCCCCACATCTGCAATGTGAACGCCCAGCTCCCAGCCACCATCACCAAGGGACTCCAGAGAGATAGCGTCATCCAAGTCTTTTGCGTCATCTCCGTCAATGGTGCAAGTCACCACAGACCGCCAGTCTTCCCGGCCCACCTTATCCTCTTCACGGATAACGGCTACACGGTCTGCTTCTGCGAGCACTCCTTCGGGGAATTCTAATGGCAGGTCATACTGACGGATAATAGACATCATATCCACACCAGGCGTTTGCTCTTTCCCCAGTACCTCGATGATTTTTCCTTCTGGAGAACGTCCCTTTTGGGCCCAGGCAAGGATTTGCACCACGACTTTATCGCCTACCTTAGCCTTATGGAGGAACTTCGCCGGAATATAGATATCTGTCCCCAGCTTCCGCTCATCTGGTGTGACAAAGGCCGTCTTGCCACCCGATACCAAAACACCAACAATCCGTTCATTGGCCCGCTCCAGCACCTTCACTACCGTGCCTTCTTGGTGACTTTCCGCCAATTTTTCTTCCCGATGTCTGCCATGGCGATTATCGCCTCTTTTCCGGCGGCGGCGGCTGCTGCGTCCGGTTTCCTTGTCGTCAAAAATACGGACAACAACGGTATCGTTATGAAGAGCACCATGAAGATTTTTTGCAGCAAGAAAGATATCCGCCTCCCTGTTTTCACAGCGAAGGAAGGCAAAGCCCTTTTCATTGCCGGCAATTTTCCCGGTGAGAAGATTTCCCTCCTCTGCTAAAATATAGCGTTTATGACCGGCCGACTCTATGACGCCAGACTCTAATAATGCGCTCAGCACCGCCGCCACATCACCGGCGTCTGCTTCCGGCAAACGATATAGCATCTTTTGGAAACGGAGCGGCTTGCGCTGCTGTTCCCGTAAGAGTCCAATGATTTGTTCCTGTAAATCCATAAAATTTTTCTCTTTTCTTAGTTAAATCAATATCTAAAGTTAGGTTTTCCCTTGAGGTAAAAAAATATAACCCATTTCTCACATAGACAAATGGAGAAAAAGGCTATATTTTTCTTTTAATCCTCTGCTTGTATATATAATACTTCTGTTTTTTCTAGGGCTTCCCGAAGAAGACCTTCTATATCCAGTTTTGCTTCCATTTCGATGGCAGCCGCTAAACGAGGACGAATCTTAGGGTGCGGCGGCAAGAAGATGGTGCAGCAATCCTCATAAGGCCGAATGGAAATGTCATAAGTATCAATTTTTTTGGCAATTTCCATGATTTCCTCTTTATCCATGCCCACCAGCGGCCGCAATACTGGCATATTGGTAACATTGTTGATAGTATACATACTTTCTAAAGTTTGACTAGCTACCTGCCCTACCGATTCGCCCGTATAGATAGCAAGAGCGCCTCGCTCATGGGCTATCCGTTCTGCCAAGCGAAACATCATCCGCCGCATGATGGTAATGCCATATTCCTCTGGACAGTTGGCACGGATGGCCTTCTGAATATTGGTAAAATACACCACATGAAGAATGATTTTATTGCCGCTCCACTTGCTCCATTCTTTGCATAAATCAATCACCTTTTCTTTGGCTCGTTCACTGGTAAAAGGATAGCTATGGAAATGCACCCCTTCTACAGTGACGCCTCGCTTCATAGCCATCCAGCCTGCTACAGGACTATCGATACCACCGGAAAGCATGACTACCGCTTTCCCGCCGCTGCCCACCGGCATCCCTTTGGCGCCGGGGATATTTTCCCCATAGATGTAGGCCCCTTCGTTACGCACTTCGATTTGGATGATTTTATCCGGATTTTGCATTTGCGCCACATATTCTTCCCCCACATTGCGAAAGACCAGACTCGCTATTTGCTGGGAAATCTCTGGAGAAGTCAGCGGGAAGGTTTTATCAGAACGTCTGGTTTCTATCTTAAAAGAGCCCCCTTTGGGCAATGCGTCTTTCAGCACTCGTACAGCACCGGCGCCAATAGCCTCCATATCTTTTTCGGCTTCTAATGCCGGGCTAATGGAATAAATACCAAATACTCGTTTTACCCGTTCTATAGCGTCTGCCATATCCGCCTCCCCATACACAGGCACGAGGACACGTCCCCAGGTAGAAGTCACCTGCCGCTCCGGTAAATCCGCCAAAGACCGCTGGATATTTTTCACCAGCTTATTAATGAAAATAGACTTGTTCTTACCCTTTAAGCCCAGTTCCCCATATTTCACCATCAATAATTTATACATACATCAAACTCCTAATAAAAAAACTTATATGCGAAAACTTCTTACTTCCTGCACCACTTGAGCGATACGCTCCGCCGTAAAGGAGAGCGCCTCCACTGTAGTCTCATAAGAAAAGCTAAACCGTACGGCGCTTGACAGCAATTCATCGGCTAAGCCTTGGGCTGTCAGCACTGGGCTATATTGCTTCTTCCTTGCCGAGCAGGCAGACCCTGCAGAGATATAAATGCCATCCTCCTCCAAATAGTGGAGCAATACCTCACTGGGAACACCGGGAAAAGAAGCATTAACGATAGGCCAAGCGCCTGTTTCATCCAAAGGACTGTTTATCACACAATCAGGTACATAGTCCAGCAGTGCCGCTATAAAGCCCCGACGGATTTCGGCCATTTGCCCCTGCTTTTCTTTTAAATCTTTGCCGATTTTTTCTGCTGCGATGCCCATAGCCACAATGCCCGGCACATTTTCTGTACCAGAGCGGAAAGACTGCTCCTGCCCGCCACCAGAAAGCAACGGCACCAGCCGTACCCCTTTTGCCACATAGAGGAAACCAACCCCTTTCGGTCCATGAATCTTATGACCACTGCCAGAAAGCAAGTCAATCGGCAGGCGATTTAATTCAAAAGGAATTTTCCCCACAGCTTGTACACCATCTACATGGAAGAAGGTTTGCGGATTTTTCTTTTTAACGCCGTTTCCCACTGCTTCTATGGGCTGGATGGCCCCCGTCTCATTATTGACTGCCATCATAGAGACTAGCACCGTATCAGGCCGCACCTTCTCGATAACGGCTTCTGCCGGCACCACCCCATATTCATCCGGAGAAATCAAGTCTATCTCCCAGCCTTTTTGCTGTAAATACTTCATGGTTTCTAAGATAGACGGATGCTCGATAGCGGTGGTAATCATATGCCGACCTCTAGCACCGTAAGCGTCTGCAATGCCTTTCAGTGCCCAGTTATTGCTTTCTGTGCCGCAACCGGTAAAAAAGATTGCTTCTTTTTTGCAGCCCACAAGCATTGCCACCTGCTGACGGGCAGCAGTTACCAGCTTTTCTACCTGGATACCCATGCCATGAAGAGAAGAAGGATTCCCATAAATAGCCGTCATAGCTTCCATAGCAGCAGCAGCCGCCTCAGGATAAACCTGAGTGGTAGCACTATTATCCAAATAAATAATATTTCTTTTCTTTTCTGCCATATTATTTTTCCTCTTCCCCTATGACTACTTGCTTCCTGTCATCCTCTTCATAATACAGCTTTTCGTTGCCCATATCCCCATCGGCGATTTTCTCTAAGGGCATTTTCATATATTTCGCTGTTGCCGTCACTGCCGTTTCACCGCTAGGCAAGAGGATTTCCCCGGAGCCGGTAAACATGCGGCTGCGATTGGTCTCTATTCTACCCTTCACCGCCAGTTCTACTCCCAAAGGCACCGGCTTTTTATATTGCAGGTTCAGCTCTACTGTCACACCAAACACATCCGGCTCATAGAGGAGGATGGCCCGGCCAATGGTCTCATCCAAGAGCGCCGCAATGACGCCGCCATGCATCCGGTGCGGATAGCTAGCATGGTCCGCCCGGCCAGTAAAGATGCCGATGATTTCCGCATCACTGACATGATAAAATTTCGCTTGCAGTCCAGCAACGTTTTTTGTACCACAAACAAAACAGTGATGAGAAACATATTGACGGTCTAATATGTCATATTTCATGGTTTCACCTAATATCCTCAACATTTTTCGTTCAGAGAAAAACACGATCCCTTAAAACACCAGAAAAAAAGACTCTTCATTGCTTCACACCCCAGGATGATTCAGAAGTCCGCCCATCATTTGGGGTACCCTCCATCGTCATTCTGAGGGGCGCCGCCCCGAAGAATCTTTTGTCTCAAACACAAAATCAATTCCCAAAAACTATCCTAGAACAAAGACGCTACCAATGTCAGCACTAAAAAGCAAGCTGCAAGCACCGCAGAGAGCTTTGCCAATAATTGGTCCGCACCTTTGTTTTTGCCAAACATGGTTTCCATACCGCCTGCAATAGAACCAGACATCCCAGCACTTTTACCAGATTGCAACAATACCGTGGCAATAAGTCCAACAGACGCCAATAATTGCAAAATCAAAACAACTGTTTTCATGTCTCTTCCCCCTTGCTAAAATTTTTTTTATGTCAATCACATGATTCTTAAAGTTAAGCTAGTCTATTTTAGCACAAATCAACTGATAGAATCAAGTCATAATTCTACTTTCTGCCAATTATTTTATTTTTATGTTATTCTTTTTGTTTTATTTTTAGCTTTGAATATTAA
>CAMNVD010000057.1 GCA_946562005.1 uncultured Clostridia bacterium
CTTTGTTGATCCATTCTAGTGGGATTTTCTTTTCAATATTGGCTACTTTTTCTAAAGGAACCTGGCCCATGGTGCATTGATATACACTACCCGGCGCACGGTCCAAGGATACCATAACTCCAGTCTTCCCAGCTAAGGCATATTTTACAGCAGTCGCTCCTGCCGCATAGGCCTCGTCCATATCTGTTTTTGATGCCCAGTGGGTAGCAGAACGTTGTGCAGAACCTAAGGTATTGCAACGGGCTTTCAGTCCCAATTCCGCTTCTACCACTTGTTTTAAAGCATCACCTAAGCCACTAAGTTGTGCGTGGCCAAATGCGTCTTTATTATCACTAGCGCAAAAATAATTGCCATTAGCGTCAGCCAATCCTTCAGAAGCAACAATATACACATAGCCCAACCGTTTGTAGACAGCTTCCACATCTTTTAAGAATTGGTCTTTAGAGAATGCCACTTCTGGTAAATAAATAAGATGAGGCGCTTCATCTGGGGTTCGCTTTGCAAGGGCACCAGCAGCAGTCAGCCAACCAGCATTTCTTCCCATAGCCTCTAGGATAGTTACTTTTGTTTTGGTAGATACGCTCTGCAAGTCATAGCCTGTTTCCAATACTGTAGTGGCAATGTATTTTGCTGCACTGCCATATCCTGGACAATGGTCGGTAAAAGGCAAGTCGTTATCGACTGTCTTTGGGACACCGATTACCTGCATTTCCCAACCAGAAGCAACCGCCGCCTGATATGTTTTATAAGCGGTATCCATAGAGTCGTTACCACCATTGTAGAAGAAATAACGAATATTTAATTTCTTACAAATATTGATAAGCTTTTCCTGGTCGTCACCGTTTACTTTATAACGGCAAGACCAGAGACCTGCGCCAGGGGTATAGCGAAGTCCATCGATGACTTTTGGGTCCTGATAACCCAAATCTATGATATCACCTTCTAAGATTCCTTTAATCCCAGCAATGCCAGCATACATCTTGCCGCCGGTATTGGCCCGATACCATTCTTGGATAACCCCACACACACTGTTATTGATTACGGCAGTAGGACCGCCGGATTGGGCAATAATTGCATTACCAGACACCAAAACCAACTCCTTCCCTTTATTTGAAACACAATATCTCACATTTATTTTATATTCTATCATAGTTTTCCATCAATATCCATATGCATGATAAAGTTTTCTTTTCCATCTCTTTCCCCTCTTGCGAAAAAAGACTATCCATATTATACTCAAGAGTAGCTTAAATCTGACACGCCAAGCAAAGTCGGAGAATCTTATTCGCTATATTACAAGGAGGCGCCTATGAATAATCGTCAAAAACGCTACCTCATCTTCATTGCCATTGCCTGCCTAATTTTATTTCTTTGGAGCAATTTCATGGACAAAGAGGCCTCGCCCCTTGTCTTTAACGCCATTCTCTATCTGATGATTTTAGTCGTTGGTACAAATCTCGGAGCGCTAATTGGCGAGTTCCTCCCCACCCCCAAACGGCTGAAAAATATCGATCCTAACAAAACAAATAAATCCAAAAGGAAAAAATAAAAGAGAGGTTTTTCACCTCTCTTTTTTTAATAAAAAAAGCTCATACTATTTTTATCAATATACCGTAAAATAAACCACCACAAGAGTATAAAGATGACGCCCTGAAGGATAAAACAATAACCAATGATAGAACTAGCTGCAAGCATAGCAACGAAAGGATGCCATAGAGAAACAAAGCCCAGCCCTGCCTCTAGTATGCCAGCCAAAGTCACGAGCAGCCAACCGGAAATACGAAAGCGATACAAATCAAAAGACTTGATTAAATTGCTCACCCCAGCAAATATCAACCACATACCAATTATATAAGAAAGAACCGTTGCTACAGCTGCATGATGAAAGAAAAGAAAAATCCCTAATAATACGGAGATAATCCCATCTGCTAAAAACCAGCTAGGAGCAAACACATAAGAATTCGCCGAAAGATAGAAAATAATATTGCCAATGCCGCTGATAAGAAAAATACATCCAGCCAAAAATACCAAAGAAACCATGACAAAATCAGGGTTCCAAATGGAAAGAATCCCCGTCACAACAAAAAGAATCCCCATTATCAGCCACATGGACCGATTCAATAAGCGCATTGCTTTTCACCATCCACCTTTATATTTTCCTGCTTTTGCTAAATCCTGACAAATACTACCATAAGCATATGCCCACTGCTTTACTGCTTCCATATGATTCTAGTTCCCATGATTTTAGTTCCCGCATTCAATAGAGATTGTGTTGAATAAATGCAAAATATCCTCTACAGAAGTAGCGTCCTTTTCCGCTCCCGCTTTATCCAGCACAATACGACCCTTATCCATCATAATTAGACGGTCACCGTATTCTGCTGCATAGCGCAGATTATGCGTTACCATCATAGTGGTTAGGTGTTTTTCTTTGACGATTTTACCAGTCAATTCCATGATTAACTCTGCTGTTTTTGGGTCTAGAGCCGCAGTGTGTTCATCTAAGATTAAGAAATCCAACGGCGTCATCGTTGCCATAATCAAAGATACCGCCTGTCGCTGCCCACCAGATAAAGCACCTACTAATACATCTAACTTGTTTTCTAACCCCAACCCCAAAATAGCCAACTGCTCCTGATAAAAAGCTATACGTTTGCCATTGATACCATGAGAAAGACCAAAAGACTTGCCTTTGTTATCAGCAAGAGACATATTTTCTAAGATGGTCATATGAGGACAAGTACCCATAGAAGGATTTTGATAAACTCGGCCAATAGTCCGATACCGCTCAAAATCCTTTTTGCCGTTCATATTCTTTCCACTAATCCGTACTTCCCCGCTATCAATAGGAATGCTACCGCAAATAATATTCAGCATACTGGTTTTTCCAGAACCATTACTACCTACGATAGATACAAATGAGCCTTGGTCGACAGTGAGATTAAATTTATCAAACAGACACATTTCATTAACGCTGCCTGGATTATACACTTTGCAAATATCTTTTAACTCAAGCACCCTTTCTCACCATCCCTTTTTCCATATTACCAATGACTAAGATAGCAAGGAATAAAACTGCTGTTATCAGCTTTAAGAGGTTCGGCGGCAGCCCCAGTGAAATGGCAATCTGAATACAGATTTTATAGACGATGCTTCCTATCAGCACTGCCGTTGTCCCTTTCACAAAGCTCATCTTGCGAAAAAGAGTGGTTCCGATAATTACAGTAGCCAACCCAAAAACGATTTGTCCCGTACCCATAGTAGCAGCGAAACTTCGCTGTTCATGGCAGACAACTGCACCAGCAAGGGCTACCAAACTATTGGCAATAACCAACCCCAGGATTTTTACCCAGCCCTTATCTTTGGCAAGGGTAGTCACCAACGCATCATTATCCCCTACTGCCCGCAACAAGAGACCATTTTTCGTCTTAAAATAAAAATCCAAAATCAATTTTACTATTAACGCCAGAAATAGGGACACTATCAATTTACGGTATAACAACGGCATATTCCCTAATAAACCGTTTACCAGTGGATTAGTAAAAATCGTATCCACATTTCTCCCCACAGCAAGGTTAGACCCAGCAATTTGCAGATTAATGGAGAATAACGCTGTCATGGTAATAATCCCAGCCAACAAATCCCGGACGTTCAACTTCACATGGATAAAGCCCGTACAAAAACCAGCTAAGGCACCTACTACAGCTGCCACTACCAGCGTAAAAAAAGGATTATAACCATTTACCAACATCACAGCAGTGACAGCAGCCCCCAATGGGAAACTGCCGTCTACTGTCAAATCAGGAAAGTCTAAAATTTTATAAGTAATATATACACCATAGGACAAGAGAGCAAAAATCAACCCTTGCGTCACTGTGCTTATTACAAGCTCTAACATACTGATTCACCAAGATTTCTAAAAATTATTCGCTTCTTATTCTGCGTCAGTTACAATGGCTTTTTCTGCAATATCATCTGGTACGGTCATGTTCATTTCACCAAGCGCACCATTGTTTAGATAAATTTCATATTCGGTAATAGTTTCAAATGGGATTTCATCACAGGTAGCTTCTCCCTTTAATACCTTTGCAGCCATAGCCCCTGTTTGACGACCTAATTCAAAGTAATCAATCCCAGCGGAAGCCACACAACCGATTTTAACTTGTTCGATTTCACTGCCATAAACTGGAATACCAGCTTCGTTAGTTTTTTCTAAGATAGAAGGAAGCACACCAACAACAGTATTATCTGTCAAATTACAGAAACAATCCACACCTTTTTTGATTAAAGTGTCAGCACCTTGGGTTACTTCTGCCTGGGCTGTTACCCCAACTGCTTCGATGGTAAAGCCATAGTCAGCAGCCTTTGCCTGATAATCCGCTACAGTAGAAACGGAGTTTGGTTCACTGGTGGTGTAGAGAATACCAATGGTTTTTGCTTCTGGTTGCAATTTACGGATTAAATCCAATTGTGCATCTACCGGCAATTTATCAGAGGTACCAGTAGCATTTCCAGCAGTAAGCCCCGCTGCTTCCGGATCGTTGATGGCAGTGTAGATTACAGGGATGTTCTTATCTTCTGCGGCAGCATAACAACCGGTTGCAGAGTTGGTAGCTACAGCTACCATCATATCTACATTTTTGGCAGAGAAGTTTTGACCGATTTGGATGGTCATATTATCATCAAACCCAGCATTTTGATAATCCACTTCAAAGTCTTCCCTTCTTCAAGACCAGCGTCCTTTAAGCCTTGAAGGAAACCTTCCCGGCAGTTATCCAAAGATGCGTGTTCCCCGTATTGGCTAATACCGATAGAATATTTTTTGCCTTCGTTATCGTTTTGCTTATCGTCATTGTTATCCTCATTGCCACAAGCTGCCAGAGAAAAGCACATCATCAAACCCATTGCCCCACAAAGTAATTTTTTCATATTCATTTTCATTTTTCAACACTCCTTTAATATTTTGCTATTTGCATTTATTTTTATCGTTTTTAAAATCATCGCCATCGCCTACTTAAAATCACCATTTTTATAACCTCCTAAAATAAAAAACGCCTTATCCTTCGGAATAACTCATTTATTCCTTGGGACAAGACGAAACATCCTGCGGTGCCACCCAAATTGACGCTTATGCGCCCGGCTCAAGTATATGCTAACACATATCTCCGCATGGTAACGGCTGCGGCACTCCGTCGACTACTACTCACAGTCAGGATAAACTTACTGCTTTCGGTCGCCCTCATAAGTCCATTCGCCAATCATTCCACTGCCGTACTCACACCGCCGACGGCTCTCTGGGAGCTTCCTGAAAGGGTACTCTTCTTAATCACAGGTTTCACTGCTTGTATAAAATTCTAAGATTAGATTTAATATAACACCCTTTAATCCTATTGTCAAGAAAAACATCAAAAGTTTCCTTATCAAAGGTTTCCTTTTTATTCTGCCCAAGTAAAATTTTCTTTTCCTGCTCCCAGCTCAAAATGATACTTACCAATTCCTAAGTCAACACCAGAAAAGGCACCGTTATCACAAGCCATCATCACCTGATTACCGTTTCCTTGAATAGTAAAGGCCTGTTTGTTCAGGGCTGTCGGAGCTAAAAGCACGGCTTCAACGCCTCTTGCAAACCATGCTGGAGCTCCGCCCTGGTAAGCGCTGATGTCTTCTGCACGCTTGGATTTATGAGGAGTCCCTTGGGTCTGCCCATAGCCAACCACAAGCACACCTAATAGTTTCTGCCCATCCAGCAAGGCAATATGTTTTTCCACACCTTTACGACTAAAGGTACCCCCAACCCACCAAGTGTTTAGGCCTAAGGTCTGAGCATAGAGCATGATATCAGCGCCAGCGTAGCCCACTTTCTCGCATAAGGCCTCGGTATCCGGTCCCGCACGGATGATATAGTTATGAACGCCTTTAGCCAAAACAATCTTAAGTACAGCATTAAAAGCGTCTGTATTTTCCGTCATCAGCTGCATATTCAAATGATAGGCTTCGTTATTCTGCCGAATGCGCCCATCTAAAGCCGTTACCACTTCCTGAGGAATGGTTTTAGCGATATATTTTCGCACTGTGTGTCGGAGAAACATGGCTTCTCTCATATCCATTGTGCGCCCCTCTATACAAACAACATACGGTCATTGGCAAATTCGCCGCCGCTAGCCTCATCAAATTTTGCCAGGAGGTCTGAGACTGTCAAGTTTTGCTTTTCCTCTCCACGGACATCATAGATGATTCGCCCCTCATGCATCATAATCAGTCGATTACCATGGACGATAGCATCTTTCATATTATGGGTTACCATCATAGCAGTTAAGTGGTTTTCTTCAATGATTTTATCAGAAAGGGCCAATACCTTAGCAGCTGTCTTCGGGTCTAAAGCTGCCGTATGTTCATCTAAAAGTAACAGCTTCGGCTTTTGGATAGTAGCCATCAGGAGCGTAATCGCTTGCCGCTGCCCCCCTGAAAGCAACCCAACCTTTGCACTCATACGGGATTCTAGCCCCAAATCAAGGGTAGAAAGAAGCGCATGATATTGTTCGCGCTCTTTTTTGCTAATGCCCCAACGCAACGTGCGACTCTGCCCTCTTCTTGCAGCAATCGCCATATTTTCGTCAATAGACATGGTAGCCGCCGTACCAGTCATAGGGTCTTGGAATACTCTACCCAGATATTTTGCTCGTTTATGCTCAGGAAGTTTGGTCACATCTATCCCATCAATAATAATACTGCCCGAGTCTACTTCCCACACACCAGCAATGGCATTGAGCGTGGTGGACTTTCCCGCACCATTACCGCCGATAATGGTCACAAAATCCCCTTCATTGAGCTGCAAATTCACCCCGTTTAAAGCAATCTTCTGGTTAATAGTACCAGGATTAAAGGTTTTGTGAACATCTTTAATTTCTAACATA
>CAMNVD010000058.1 GCA_946562005.1 uncultured Clostridia bacterium
GGGGACATCGGTGCTGTTTCTTATGAAGAGTTTGCCGCAATGCTCGCCAAAGAAGTAGCGGAAAAATCCATATAATTTGAAAAGTTTTTTAAAATTGCATTGACTTCAATGGTATTCCCTGGTAAAATACTCAAGTAAAACATCAAGTAGAAGTATCCGCTTCTCACCTTATGGCATATGAGCACGTAGGGTTTATAATCAGTTTGTCAGTTCGGTGTTTATCACCATAATGGCGTCTTGTTATAAGCGGGTATTTTTTACCCGCTTATTTATTTTTTGGAGGTGAAACCGTATCAAAGAATTACGCATTAACGAAGAAATCCGTGTGCCGGAAGTCCGGGTTACATTGGAGGAAGGTAATGAGCAAGTAGGCATTATGCCGATTAAAGAAGCAATGCAATTGGCTATTGAAAAAGGGCTGGATTTGGTAGAGATTTCCCCTACCGCCAAACCTCCTGTTTGCAAAATTATGGATTATGGTAAATATCGTTTTGAACAAAGCAAACGGGAAAAAGAAGTCAAGAAGAACCAAAAATCATTCAACATCAAAGAAGTAAAGCTTCGTCCTAACATCGAAGAACATGACTTTGAAACCAAAGCTAAAAACGGTGAGAAATTCTTAAAAGGCGGAGACAAGGTAAAAGTAACCATTATGTTCCGCGGTAGAGAAATCACTCACCCAGAAGGCGGCCTTGCCCTCTGTGAAAAGATGGCTGCTCGTCTGGCAGACGCTGGTGTCGTAGAAAAACCAGCTAAGGTAGAAGGTCGTAACATGACAATGATTTTAGCACCGAAGCAGATAAAGAAGGAGGACTAACCAAATGCCTAAAATGAAAACACACCGTGGTGCCGCAAAACGATTCAAAGTAACCGGCAGCGGGAAAATTAAAAGAGCGTCCGCTTATAGAAGTCATATGTTGGAGTGCAAATCTCCGAAAAGAAAACGGAATCTTCGGAAGTCTGCTGTTTTGACTTCTGCTGATTTCAAAAAGACAAAGAAATTATTGCCTTATCTATAGAAAGTGAGGAACTTCAGATATGACCAGAGTAAAAAGAGGATATACTAAACATCGTCGTCAAAAGAAAGTTTTAAAATTAGCTAGAGGCTATCGTGCTTCTAACTCTAAATTATATCGTGTTGCAAAACAACAATTGATGAAATCTTGGAACTATGCCTTTGCGCATCGCCGCAAAAAGAAAGGTGATTTCCGCAAATTATGGATTACCCGTATCAATGCTGCTGCTAGAATGAACGATATCTCCTACAGCAGAATGATGGATGGCTTGAAAAAAGCTGGCGTAGAAGTAAACCGCAAAGTTCTTGCTGACCTTGCAGTGAATGACCCACAAGCTTTTGCAGGCTTTGCAAAAATCGCCAAAGAAAACTTGAAATAATCAGATAAATATTCTGATGTGAATAAAAAGGCTCTTGAAAATCATTCAAGAGCCTTTTATAATGCATAGAATAGAGAGGGGGTATGATATGGTGGGACAACGTCAGGGAATCGGCCATATATTGGCGCTACTAACCATTGTCATTTGGGGGACGACATTTATCTCTACCAAGATTTTACTAGAAGATATGCTGCCGATAGAAATTTTATTTTTTCGTTTTATTATGGGATATGGGGCGTTATTTCTCATTTATCCGCATCTCTTAAAGGGGACGAATAAGCAGCGGGAATTGCTTTTTGCGGCGGCAGGGCTTTGCGGTATCTGTCTTTATTATTTACTGGAAAATATCGCTCTTACTTATACCATGGCTTCTAATGTAGGTGTTTTGATTTCTGTTTCTCCTTTTTTCACAGCAATGTTGTCTCATTGGTTTGATAAAGAAGATGGAACATTCAGTGTTGATTTTTTCATTGGTTTTTTTGTAGCTATGGTAGGCATCGTCCTCATTGGCTTTAACGGCGCAAAATTAGAGTTGAATCCCCGTGGCGATATTTTGGCGGTGCTAGCGGCCTTTGTTTGGGCCTGTTATGCAGTGTTGACGAAAAAAATCAGCCGTTTTGGCTATCCGGTGGTGGTAGCTACTCGTCATACCTTCTTTTATGGCATTTTGTTTATGATTCCGGCTTTATTTATCTTTGATTTTCGCTGGAATTTTACTTGGTGCAACCATTTGCTGTCACTAGGCAATATGCTTTACTTAGGGCTGGGGGCCTCGGCTCTTTGCTTTGTTACCTGGGGCATGGCAGTGGATACGTTGGGTGCTGTAAAAACCAGCGTGTATATTTATCTTATTCCGGTGATTACGGTCATCACGGCTATGATTGTGCTCCAAGAAAAAATCACTTTGCTGGCTATGGTAGGGATGGCTTTGATATTGCTGGGATTGTTTTTATCAGAAAGAAGCGCATTGCTTGCAAAAAAGAATGTTTCCGGTAAATAAAACGGAAACATTCTTTTTTGTTGAACCTTAAGAGTTAAGACTGGACTGAGCGATAATTTCCCTTTGTCTTTTATGCCTATAAGCATCTATAAAATTGTTCATATGTCAAAGTGATGAGTTGGATGTTTGTCTGTTATAGCGAACAGTTCAGTAAATTGGATTTTTTTAGAGTAAATAATTGTTTTCACGATTTGCAATTAAAAAATTTATTAGTTTATAGGTTGCATATCCGCCAACAACCAATGGTTCGCTATCACAAAGTACCTTTGCCTCCTCACGATTTTCTACCTTTAGAATATACATACCCGCTATTCCAGGGTATCCTTTCAATACACCGCATATTTCTAGCTTACCAGCGTCATCTAATTTTCTTATATTTGCGATATGTTCTTCAATTACTTTTTTTGTGATTTTATTGTATGTTTTACTTTTCTCGATTAGCATCATATACATTGATTTTCACTTCTCCTTGGTCCTCACAGTTTAGCAAGGCTTGATTTGTTGTTTTTATTGTATCATAGTTAACTTTTGCTCTCAATCTGAGATTTGTAGAAGTGGCGGGTAACATGAAAGATAGAAGGGCTAACATAAATAGGGATTGACAGAATCCTGTTTCTTTTCATATAATAGAGATAATTTCATAAGTGTTTATCTTCAGGGCAGGGTGAGATTCCCTACCGGTGGTATAGCCCACGAGCCATAATCTGGCATGATTCGGTGAGATTCCGAAGCCGACAGTATAGTCTGGATGAAAGAAGATGTATCATTTGCTGTAGTGTTTACCAGCTCTGAAATAATATGACGTTATATTGTTTCAGAGCTTTTTCATTTTACAGCGCAATATCTGCCTGGGGGAATGTTTCTCTGTGGCAGATATTTTTTTTAGAAGGAAAGGGGATTGATTATACTGGATAACCAAGATGTTATTTATATGAGGCGTTGCTTAGCGCTGGCTCAAAAGGGCTGGGGTCTGGTGAACCCTAATCCTATGGTGGGGGCAGTTTTGGTCAAGGACGGGCAAATTATCGGCGAGGGGTATCATCAGCAGTATGGTGGTCTTCATGCAGAACGTAATGCTCTGAAAAATTGTCGGGTTTCTCCGCAAGGGGCTACTTTGTATGTGACCTTAGAACCTTGTTGTCATCATGGCAAGACGCCGCCTTGCACAGAGGCTATTCTTCAAAATGGTATTTCTCGGGTTGTTGTCGGTACCCTGGACCCAAATCCTCAGATGTCCGGAAAAAGTGTGGATCTATTAAAAAGCCATGGTATTACGATTACAGTGGGGGTGCTGGAGGCGGAGTGTAAAAATCTAATTAAAATATTTCATAAGTACATCACTACGGGGCGGCCTTTTGTCTTAATGAAATATGCAATGACGCTAGATGGAAAAATCGCCACCCATACCGGGGCTTCTAAATGGATTAGTGGCGAGGTTGCACGCCAACAGGTGCAGGATTTACGCCATGGATTCGCCGGCATTATGGTAGGGGTAAATACCATCCTTGCAGATAATCCAAAACTGACCTGTCGCTTGGAAAATGGAAAAAATCCTACGAGAATTATTTGCGATAGCCGCTTGCGGACGCCTCTTGACGCTTATGTGGTACAGACGGCAAATCAGGTGCCCACTGTCATTGCGACTTGCTCCCAAGATATGGAGCGAAAAGAATTATACCAGAGAGAGGGATGTCAAGTTCTTGATGTGATAGAACGAGACGGCCGAGTGGATTTATTAGAATTAATGCGGCAGCTGGGGGAAATGGGCATTGACAGTGTGTTATTAGAAGGTGGCGGCGCTTTAAACTGGAGCGCCCTGGAGCAGCAAATCGTTGATGAAATGCAGATATATCTAGCACCAAAGGTCTTCGGCGGAGCAGCGGCAAAAAGTCCTGTTACAGGAGAGGGGGTTGTTTTGCCGCAGGAGGGATTTCTTTTAGAGAATCGCTCTGTTGCTATGGCCGGGGAAGATTATGTCATCAAAGGGCAGGTGAAATATTTATGTTTACCGGAATCATAGAAGAGGTGGGAACTGTGGCAGCGCTTGACCCCGCAGCGCATGGTATGCGGCTTACTATTCAAGGAAAAACAATATTAGAAGATATTCATAAAGGTGATAGCATTGCGGTGAATGGTATCTGCCTTACGGTAACAGATTTTGCTGCAAACTCTTTTACGGCGGATGTAATGGCGGAAACGCTAGCCCGGACGTCGTTTGCTCGCCTAAGGCAGGGAAGTTCTGTGAATCTGGAACGGGCAATGTCGGCGCAGGGAAGATTTGGCGGGCACATCGTCACGGGGCATATAGACGGTGTGGGAACAATTAAGCAGATTCGCCGTGATGGTATTGCTATTGTTTTTACCATCGGGACTGAGCCGCAAATTACAAGATATATGGTGGAAAAAGGTTCTATTGCTATTGACGGCATTAGTCTCACAGTAGTCAGTGTAGCAGAAAAACAGTTTGTAGTGTCTGTCATTCCCCATACATTAGCCCATACTGCATTAGGTAAGAAAAAGGTCAATGATATTGTGAATCTGGAAAATGATTGTATCGGCAAATATGTAGAGAAATTTTTGCGGCCGACTGCGTCCTCTCGGTTGACAGCAGATTTTTTACACCAATATGGTTATTAGCTTTTTATTGTTTGGAGGTGTTATATAATGAAATATAAAGCAGTAAGAGAAGCCATTGCCGCCTTGCAGGCGGGAAAATTAATCCTGGTTATGGATGATGCGGAGCGGGAAAATGAAGGGGATTTGATTTGTGCGGCAGAGTTTGCTACCACAGAAAATGTAAACTTCATGGCTACCTATGCCAAAGGGCTAATCTGTATGCCCATGAGCAAAGCCATAGCAGACCGCCTGCTGCTCCCTCCTATGGTGGTCCATAATACAGATAATCATGAAACGGCTTTTACCGTGTCCATCGACTATAAAACTACCACCACGGGGATTTCTGCGGAGGAGCGGGGACTTACGGCTCGGATGTGTGTTGCGGAAGATGTGGCAGCCAGTGATTTTCGCCGGCCGGGACATATGTTTCCTCTCATTGCAAAGGCAGGCGGTGTGCTGGAGCGGAATGGGCATACGGAAGCGACCGTTGACTTGATGCGGTTAGCGGGCCTTGCAGAGTGTGGTCTCTGCTGTGAAATTATGGGCGAAGATGGGCAAATGCTGCGGGAGGAGGCCTTGCGGGCCTTTGCTGCAAAATATAAGATACCTTGTATCACCATTCAAGAGCTGCAAGCTTATCGCAAAGTCCATGAGGTGTTGGTAGATTGCGTGGCAAAAACCAAGATGCCTACCAAGTATGGGGATTTTACAGCTCATTGTTATCTGAATACGCTGACAGGGGAACATCATGTTGCTTTAGTTATGGGGGACATTGGTGATGGCCAGGAGGTTTTGTGCCGGGTACATTCTGAGTGTCTGACAGGGGATGTCTTTGGCTCTTTGCGGTGCGATTGCGGTATGCAACTAGAAAAGGCCATGACTGCCATTGCTCAAACTGGTAGAGGGGTTCTTCTGTATATGCGGCAGGAGGGTAGAGGCATCGGCCTTGTCAATAAATTAAAGGCATATCAACTACAGGATGGGGGCATGGATACCTTAGACGCCAATCTTGCTTTGGGCTTTCCCGGTGATTTGCGGGAATATTATATCGGCGCACAGATTTTGCGGGACTTAGGGGTGCGGTCCTTACAGCTGCTCACCAATAACCCGGATAAAATCTATCAGCTGGAGGATTATTGTCTGACGATTACCAAGCGGGTGCCCATCGAAATCCCACCTACTGCTCATGATGGATTTTATCTGCAAACGAAGCAGAATCGGATGGGCCATTTATTAAATATAAAAAGTACAGAGAAGAATTGAGAGGAGTTATTATATGCAAACTTATGAAGGAAAATTAGTCGGAGAGAATATTAAAATCGGCATTATTGTGGCGAGGTTTAATGAGTTTATTACTGGTAAACTTTTAGCTGGTGCCATGGATGGATTAAAACGGGAAAATGTACCAGAAGAAGATATTGCAGTCGTTTGGGTGCCAGGCGCTTTTGAAATTCCATTGATTGCATCGAAAATGGCAAAGAGCAAACGGTATGACGCTATCATTTGCTTAGGCGCTGTGATTCGTGGGGCTACCAGCCATTATGATTACGTTTGCAGTGAAGTGTCTAAGGGCATTGCTCAGGTAAGCCTCGCTAGTGAAATTCCAGTAATGTTTGGGGTGCTAACTACGGATAATATTGAGCAGGCCATTGAACGGGCGGGCAGCAAGAGCGGGAACAAAGGTTTTGAGTGTGCGCAAGGCGCTATCGAAATGGTGAATCTCATTCGTGCCTTGTCTTAGGTTTTATTATTTTCTGCGATGCATCATATCATTGGGGGAGCTATTTGGCAGGCTATTGTTTTTATGCTATACTAAAAACAATGATATTG
>CAMNVD010000059.1 GCA_946562005.1 uncultured Clostridia bacterium
GCATTTCCGTGACCCTGGCGCTCCGGCAAAAGAAGATTTTTTTACTGGTAGTTGCGCAGCTGCGGCAGGCGGCTTTACTACTGTTTGCGATATGCCTAATGTTACGCCTTGTACCAGCACGGCGGCAGCGTTGACTGCAAAGATTGCAGATGTAAAGACAAAATCAGTTGTCGATTTTGGTTTTTATGGTGCGGCGGGATTTGGTAATTTTGACCAGTTGGCTGCGATGAATAAGATTGGCATTGCTGGATTTAAAACCTTTTTACAGCCGGGTCCGAAAGGACAAGAAGAAAACTTTAGCGGTCTGGTGGCTTACGATGATGGTGAATTATGGCGGCTTATGAATGAAACGTCAAAAATCGGCGTCCGTCACTTCTTTCACTGTGAGAATTATAAAATCATTGAAAAGATGGCTGCATATCTCCATGAAATCGGTGCGGAAGGATATGAGTTTCACTATCAATCACGTCCCAATATTGCAGAAGTGCAGTCCATCGCTACTGTGTTGCAATTTGCTCATGTGACTGGGCAAAAGGTAGGTATCTGTCATATTTCTACAGCGGAAGGCTGCGAATTGGTCCGTCGGGCAAAAACAGCAGGTGTGGATGTGGTAGGGGAAACTTGTTTTCACTACTTGGTATACAGCCAGGATGCGATAGATAAATATGGGCCCTTTGCGAAGTGTAATCCTCCTCTTCGTTCTCAAGCAGATGTAGACGGGCTATGGGCGTATCTAGCTGATGGTACTATAGATATGATAGGCAGTGACCATGCGCCTCATCAATATGAAGAAAAACTAGTAGGGCTGGATAGAGAAATCTGGAAAGCGCCGTCAGGGATTCCTTCTATTGAAGTATTTATCCCTACGCTACTCAATCAAATAGCCAAAGGTCGGCTGACGATAGAACAGTTAGCTCAGCTGGTATCAGAAAATCCAGCAAAAGTTTTTGGTGTTTATCCACAGAAGGGCTGTATTGCGCCGGGCAGTGATGGTGATTTTACCATAATTGATTTGCAAGCAGAAACAGTTTTGGACATCAAAAAAATGTATACAAAAGCACGAGCTAATAATGTGATGTTTGACGGTATCAAGATACAGGGGGCTGTGCGCTATACTATCGTGCGAGGAAAGATTATAATGGAAAATGGAGGCGTTGATATAGAACAAAAAGGCTGGGGGCGTTATCTATACCAGGAAAAAGAGGTTAATGTAATAGATGCAAAATAACGACAATCAAAAAACAGTCGGGGGAACGCCGGAAAAAAAGGGGACGATTCTGATTATTACCGGCGGCGATAAGCCTGACTATGCTGATATTGCTGATAAAATAGGGATGGCTAATATGATTATTTGTGCTGACAGCGGTGGTGATTATGCCTATAACCATAGTATTCGGCCTGATTATTTATTGGGGGATTTTGATTCTATTTCTGCAGAGGCTAAGGATTTTTTCACGGTACAGGGAGTGCCTTTTATGGCCGTACCAGCAGAAAAAGACTTTACGGATACGCAAATGGCGCTGGATTTTGCAGTAACATTTGCGCCGGATACTATCTATATTTGTGGTGGCTGGGGTAATCGTGCCGACCATTCCTTGGCTAACATCTTTTTGCTTTGTGAGTATTTGTCGAAGGTTTCTTCGCTTGTTCTTTGCGGCAGGGGGTTTTATGGATATTATTCGATAGGAACATTGGATATCATAGGGGTACCTGGACAAACGGTAAGCTTGATACCTTTAGCTGGAGATGTGCGTAATCTTTCTTTAGAAGGCTTTTATTATCCACTGGATGCTTTTACATTGCCATGGGGCAGCTCTCGTGGAGTTAGCAATGTATTGGTGACGCACTGTGGAAAGATTCGTCATGAGGACGGTATCTTGCTGGTGATTCAACATATTGGTTCAGTTGCATAAAAGATGAAACCTTTTTGACATTGGAGACAGTAAATTTATGACAAGTAGGTGGAGAACATGAAGCAGAAAGAAAATCGTTTGCAGCAGATTATTACTTCTTTTGTAAAGGGCGGAGAACAAAGCAGTGATAACCTGGTATTAAACTTATTAGAAGAGTTGAGTCAGCAGTCCGTCTCCGACTTTAAAATACAAGAGGAACGGATGGGCTTAGGCAGTGGTAATGTATTGGTATTAAATGAAATCAGTGAGCCATATCAGTTGCCGAAATTAAATGGGATTCGTTTTTCTCATAGTATGAATCAGTCAATGGCTGAAAAAGGTATTGATATTTTGTGGCAGTTGGATATCCTTCTTGCTGTCATTCGGGATTATCTAGAACAAAATTATTCTGATAATAATCTTTGGCCTGAAGTATTTGCCTCTAGGCAAAAAGCAGTAGATTTCTATTTGTCTGCATTGGACGAGCTGGAAACAGAGTTCCGGGAAAATGATTATAAATATCAATCTATTCGGGAATTAAGTGAGCGGGCAAGGGAGTTGGCTAGGATTTGTCGTGAAATCTATCCTGGTGTGATGTTGGGAACGGAAGCTTGCTTTATCGGGGAGGAAGAGGAAGTTCCTTATGTTGTAGTGCACCGCGAGTATGTTGACCCGGAGGAAGAAGCGTGAGAAAATACCCAGAGATAACCTATCTTTGGGTATTTTATTCATCTATCTAATCTTTAATTATGCGCAGGGTGATGGGGCGGCGGTGCATTATGGGAGATACATAAAGAAAATAGGAAAGAAATAGCATTGCATATATGGGGAAAATATGAAAGTATTACTGACTGCAATAAATGGAAAATATTATCATACGGCGTTAGGCGTTTACAGTCTGCGGGCAGCAGCAGAGGAAAAAGGATTTACCGTCTGCTTAAAAGAGTGGACATTAAAATCCACGCTAGAACAAATGTGCTCGGAGGTGTTGGCAGAGGCCCCTGATGTATTGGGATGTAGTGTTTATATTTGGAATATCAGAGCTTTTTGGGATTTGTGCGCTTTAGTGAAAAAACATAGCCCTAACACAATCATTTTCTGGGGCGGTCCGGAAGTTACGGGCAGGGGGATGGAGCTCTTAGCTGATTGTCCGGATATTGACTATCTACTATTCGGGGAAGGGGAGTTGACTTTTCCGGCGTTGCTGGCATCCATTGACGCTGGAACGCCTTGTCATTTGCCTGGGGTAGCTGGACGTCAGGATGGCGCTATGTATGGAATGCCGCCATTGGAGAAGATAGATATGGCCCTCTTACCTTCTCCTTATCGGCAAATGGCCGATTGGCCGGATGTTGCACAGCTGGATTTAGCTCATCGCATTATTTATTATGAAACCAGCCGAGGGTGTCCCTTTCATTGCAGTTTTTGTTTTTCCGGTGGTGATAAGCCCCGCTATCGTCCTATGGAACAGGTGGAAAAAGATTTATTATACCTCATGTCTCTGGGGATAAAGCAGGTGAAGTTTGTCGACCGTACTTTTAATTTCCCCTCAGAGCGGTGTTGCCGGTTGATTTGTTTTCTTCTGGACCATTATCAGCCCGGGATAAATTTTCATATGGAAATTGCCCCCAATCTGCTGGATGCGGAGTTTTTAACGTTATTAGCAAAAAGTCCTGTCGGGTATTTGCAAATGGAAGCAGGTATTCAAACGCTGTATCCACCGGCTTTAAAAGCGATGAACCGTACCATGAACTGGAAGCGGGTGCAGGAAAATCTGAAGGCGGTGATTGCCCTGGACAATTGTCATTTGCACGTGGATTTAATTGCAGGGCTACCTATGGAAGGCTTTGCTCAGTTTGGCACGTCTTTTAATGGTGTATATGGTCTCTTTGCGCATCAGATACAGTTAGGGTTTTTGAAGGTATTACCAGGCAGTCGCTTAGATAGAGAAAAGGAAACATGGGGACTGGTCTATCAAGATAGTGCACCCTATGAAATTGTCTCTACACCCCAAATATCTGAGGCGGAGCTGGACCGGTTACGGCAGATGGATAAGGTAATAGATTGTTTCTTTAACTGTAACCGTTTCCGAGAAACCTTCCGTTATTTGTTGCATAACATAGAGGGATACGACCCGTTTTCGTTTTTCCTGCGGTTTGGCGATTATCTTCCCCAAGACAGGAAGGAATGGAAACAAATGCCGAAAAGAGGCGTACTTTTATATGATTTTCTTTGTATGGAATATCCGGAAAAGATGGCGTTGTGGCAGGATTTGCTTGCCATTGACTGGGTGTTATCCCGAAGCGGACAACGGCTGCCGGGCTTCTTAAGTGGAAAAAAAGTGACCGGATCCTGGGGGCAGCAAGTCGGAATGGCAATGGAGAAAGCTTGGGGAAAAAAAGAAGACCACGATGGTAAAGACGTATGTATTTTGCATTTGCAGCATAAACCTAGCTGGGATAAGCTGGGCGTTATTAAAATGGAACCAGGGGAAAGCTACTGGGCGTTTTCTGGCTGGCGCTCCTGGGGCGTATTGCAGCGGGCAGCTTATCTGGATGTGAGCGCCTGTTTTAGTGGGGAGTCTATAAAGATTTTACAAGAGGATGGGCTTATGGTAAAATAATAACAAAGCGAAAAAATAAGTGAGCAGGAGGCGGATATTGATGTCAAATATTTGTGGGGAGAAAATCAATGCAGTTAATTTTCAAGATGAAAGTAATCCATTTTTGATTCCCATTGGTGTGTCTAATCGTCATTTACATATCAGTGAAAAAGATTTTGAGACTATTTTCGGCGTTGGTAAAACCCTAACCAGCATCAAAGACTTATCCCAGCCTGGGCAGTTTGCTTGTCAGGAAACGGTCCATGTGGTGGGGCCCAAGGGAATGATAGAAAATATGCGTATCTTAGGGCCTTTTCGAGGACAAACCCAAATAGAAGTGTCTCAGACTGATGCGCGGAAATTGGGCATCCAACCGCCACTGCGTCATTCAGGGGATTTAGCGGGAACCCCCGGCTGTGTACTGGTGGGACCAAAGGGCTATGTGGTGCTGGATAGCGGCTGCATTTTAGCAAAAACCCATATTCATATGAGCCTAGAAGAAGGGGCTCGTTTGGGGGTTGCTGATAAAGAGTTGGTGGACGTCTATGTAAAGAGCGAACGTCCCCTGTGCTTTATTGATGTGATGGCACGCATGCATAAGGATTACCGCTTGGACTTTCACATTGATACAGATGAAGCCAATGCTGCTGGTGTGAAAACCGGAGATAAGGTATTGCTCATAAAAAAATAATATTTTTCTTTCCGGTAAGAAGAGTTTTTTTACTAGAATATTTATGTTAAAATATAAGCAACACTGAAATTCGGTTGTTGCTTATTTTGTTTATATTCATATAAGAGGATGAAAGTAAATGTGGGAAATGCTTTTGATTTATTATGGCGTGATAAATATTGTGCTTTTTGTGATGATGGGCTTTGACAAATGGCAGGCGAAACGAGGGAAATCCCGTGTGCCGGAAATCAAATTGTTTGCCGTATCCATTGCGGGGGGCGGTATTGGCGGCTTTTTAGGTATGGTTGCCTGGCATCATAAGGTCCGCAAAGCCAAATTTTATTTTGTTTTCTTTGCTACGACGTTCATTCATATATACCTTTTATATAAGTATTTGCCGGTTATGTGGGAATAGGGAAAGACGCACAGCGAAAAATCTTAAGGAGAGATATATGGCAGTTTATGGTATTTCTGACTTACACTTTTCCTTTATGGAGCAAGTGAATATCTCGGATTTAACGGCGGCTAAGGTCGCAAAACCTATGGATATTTTTCATAGCCGTTGGCAGCAACACTATAAGCAGATATGGGAAAACTGGCAGAGCATGGTGAAGCCTGGTGATACGGTGCTCCTGGCAGGGGATACCTCCTGGGGGATGAAGCTAGAGGATACGCAGTGGGATTTTGATTTTCTCCATCATCTGCCGGGGCAGAAGGTGCTAATTCGTGGAAATCACGATTATTGGTGGCAAAGCTTGCAAAAAATCAATGCTTTTTTACCAGAAGATTTTTCTTTATTGCAGAACAGCTGTCTTGCTATAGAAGGTAAGACTGTTTGCGGTACAAGAGGCTGGATAACTCCAGGCAGTAAAGGTTTTGGTGAAGAGGATGAAAAAATCTTTCAAAGGGAGTTATTGCGGCTGGAAATGGCGCTTACCCAAGGAAAGAAAACAGGGCTGCCCCTGGTGGTAATGTTGCATTATCCCCCTTGTAATGAAAAAAATGAATGTAGCGCTTTTATCGAGCTGATGGCAGACTATGGGGTGGAACGATGCCTCTATGGCCATCTTCATGAAGTAAAGGCGGAAAAAGAATTGCTAACCAAGGCCTGGGGAATCCAATTTTCCTTGTTAAGTTGTGATTATATTGACTTTGCGCCGATTTTTTTATGGGAGGAATAGTCATTGTTTTTACCAATAAACCGAAGCGACCTAGATAAAAGAGGCTGGGAGCAAATAGATTTCCTATTAGTGACGGGGGATGCTTATGTGGACCATCCTTCTTTTGGCACGGCGCTCATTGGCCGCTGGCTGGAATACTTAGGCTATCGGGTAGGTATCGTTGCTCAGCCTAACTGGAAAAAGGACGAGGATTTTTTGGCCTTAGGTACGCCTAAATATGGCATTATTACAGCAGCTGGCAATATGGATTCTATGGTGAATCACTACACGGCAGCGAAGAAAAGGCGAAAGCAGGATGCCTACTCTCCTGGGGGTACGGCAGGTCTTCGTCCAGACCGGGCTACTATCGTTTATAGTAAGAAACTGCGGCAGCTTTTCCCTGATAAACCCATTATTTTAGGGGGAATTGAAGCAAGTCTCAGACGGTT
>CAMNVD010000060.1 GCA_946562005.1 uncultured Clostridia bacterium
ATATCCTGTCGTATTTCCCTCACCGGAAGTTCTATTTGCTTACGTAAAGGCCCGCCGTCCCGATGACGAATTACCGTTTGCGCCACCCAATCCAAGGGAGATTTGCTATTACGGATGCTATCAAAAGTCAATGTAATCCCAGGTGCGTCACAACCTTCTGCCCAACTTAAGATGGATTTTTCCAGATTTAGACAACTGCCAATCAGGCAAAGACGGTCTCTAGCCCGCGTCAACGCCACATACAAAATCCGCAGCTCCTCGCCTAACGTTTCCTCCTTAGTCTTTTGCATGATGGCAACCTTTGGCAATGTCTGATATTTGACATGGTTTTGCCGGTCAATGGACACAATCCCCATACCCAAATCACGATGAAGCAGTACATCCCCTATGGTATCCTGCATATTAAACTTCCGTCCCAGACCAGCAACAAACACAACCGGAAACTCTAATCCCTTAGAATGATGAATACTCATAATTCGTACTGTCGCTTCTCCGCCGCCCGAAACAGGAGAGGTAAAACTACAGCTTCCCGCTGCTGTCATTTTCTCCATAAAGCAAACAAAGCCATAAAACCCCCGATAAGACTGTTCATCATATTCCTTAGCCCGTTGATAAAATGCATTTAAATTTGCTTGCCGCACTGCCCCGCCAGGCAGCAATCCTACCCACTGGAACAAATGATACTCCTGATAAATCGTTGTCAATAAATCTGTAACAGGCCGGTGCATCGCAATGTATCGTAATCTTTCTAGCTTACTTAAAAAGGCATCAACTTTTTCTTGCAGCAGCGAGGCTACGTCCTTTTCCTTCACCGCTAATAAACCATCATAGAGCAATCCCTTTTCCCCGATGCGAATAGTAGCCACCTCATCAGGCGTAAATCCACCAAAGATAGAAAGCATCACGCCAGCTAAAGGTATGTCCTGATAAGGATTATCTATTACTTGCAAAATGGAAGAAATCAATACAATCTCCGGTGCCTCTCCATCCCCATCATTGACTTCTGCCAAGCAGGGAATCCCTAATAACCGAAGCTCCTCTTGAAAAATACCAGCCCAGGTTTTCGTGCTACGCAAGAGAATCACCATATCATCGTAACCATACCCTTCCTCTATGAGACGAAGGATTTTCTGCCCAACCACTCTTGCTTCCCGCTGAGCAGTGGAGGCATCCTCCTCTTCTGCCGCCTTTGCTTCCTTGACATCAATGATGTCCAGCTCGATAGGGTAAGGTTTGCTATCGGTTCTCCGAGGTACCAAATAAGCCCCCTCGTCATAGTCGATTTCTGTAACGGCACTATGCATCAGCTGGGAAAATACAAAATTGATACCTTTCAGGATTTCTCCCTGACTACGAAAATTAGCAGCCAGATCAATTTTCTTGCCACCAGTTTCCTCGCTATAGGCTAAATATTTTTCCAGAAATAACCCAGGCTCCGCTAGGCGGAAACGATAAATACTCTGCTTCACATCACCAACAAAGAAACGATTATTTCCTCTGGATACCATTTGCAGAATAGCTTCCTGGGCGCAGTTAATATCCTGGTATTCATCAACTAAGACCTCAATAAATCGGTCTCTCAGCGCTTGCGCAATACCATTACCTTCCTCTTCTAAAAGTAGCAAAGCAAAATGCTCTAAATCAGAAAAATCTACCAACGCCTTTTTCTGCTTTACAGCCTGGAGGCGCCTATAAAAGTCTATTGTCAGATGGACAAATGTATCCACTACCGGGTAAAGGCTGTGGATTTGTTGCAGATTTTCCCCATTGTCAGCCAGGAAAATATCATCTTTCCAATGCAGAGCGATAGCCTTTGCTTTATCCCGATAGGCTTTTGCCTGCTCCTTTAAGGATATATCACACTTTCCCTTTAGGCGAAGGGTAGCAAAACATAAAGAGGAAAAGACTTTGGCGCCATCCCATTCCCTTCCCAGCAGTTGCTGCCACACCTCGGTCAACATATCTTTTTCCGCTTCTAACTGAGACAGGTAGCTTTCTGGGCCATCAGGCTTTGCAGCAATGCCCATAGCAGTTTCCAGGAAACCGATGGCTTCTTTTAGTTCTGCCACACATCGCCGCCGCAAAAATACAGACCAGGCAGAACCAGCAAGGTCTTCTTCACTAGCAAGGGCATATTGAGTGCTTAAAGATTCTAGCCATTGCACAGGCTTCGGCTGACTTAGGCTAAACTGGTACAGCTCTAAAATAATCTTCCGCACCAATTCATCTTCTCTGCCACCATAAGCTTCCACCAACGATAAAAAGGAGTCTTCCTTCTGCGCATAGGCCTCCTCTAATAAATCGTCCAATACCTCCTCTATCAAGAAATCTTTTTCTATTTCATTAGCAATGGTAAACTTCGCAGGTAACCCCACCAATAAATAATGCTCTCTTAATAAATCCAAACAAAAGGAGTGCAGCGTGGTAATGGAGGCAATATTGAGCAAAGATAACTGTTTCTGCAAATATTGAGCAAGAGAACGGTCTGTAGTTTCTTTCAACCGCTGAAACAGAGCATTACCGATACGCTGCCGCATCTCTGCTGCCGCAGCATTGGTAAAAGTTACTACCAGTAAACGGTTGATATCTACCGGATTTTTTTCATCAACAATTCGCTGGATGATTCGTTCGACCAATACGGCCGTTTTACCAGAACCTGCCCCTGCCGATACCAGAAGATTGCCATCTCTCCAGGTAATAGCATTTTGTTGTTCTGCTGTCCAGCTAGGTTTCATCTACAGCCCCCTCCTCTCTTTGGATTTGCTGCCATACTTCATCCTCGGTCAGCACCTTTTCATAACCAGGCGCCTGTAAGTCTCTGGAAAAGCTACAAACAGCTTTAAAATCACAATAAGTGCAAGCGTCAAAATTCCCCTGCTTCCAAGGCTTCACCCCGATATAGCCTTCTATTAGCTGTTGTCCCGCCTTTTCTAAGAGCCGAAGCGTATGCCGCTCAAGGGACACCATTTGCTCAGCTGTCAGTCCTGGTGAATTTTTACGAAAATCTCCTTCCTGGTTTACAGCAATGGGAATCACACTAGAAATGCCGTCAATATCTTTATCTGCAAGCAACACCGCTTCCATATCCTTCACAGCAATGCCGCTCATTTTAAACTCCTTTAACCAAGCATTTTTCGCCTCTTCCGTGTCCAACCGCTGACCGCTTTTTACCATGGCGTCTTTCAGTGTAAAATAATACACCCCAGCGCTCTGAGCCTCTTTTCCTTTGGTGATAACCATACTATTACTTAAGACCACTTGCATATAGAGTAAAAGCTGCATCTTTAAACCATAGAAAATATCGTTTAAGGTTAAGTTTTTATCGCTGGACTTATAGTCTACCACTCGCAACCAGGTTTTTTCCCCCGACTGGGCGCAGTCCACCCGGTCGATAGCGCCAGAGATGATTAGTCTACCTCCGCCTGGTAAATCCAGGGTAAGGGCAGGTAAATCCTTTTCCTCTCCAAAGGACAGCTCCCAAGCAATCGGTGTAAATTCCCCTTGCTGCAATTGAGCCCCCATGGCTAGCATGACAGTAGCAATAAGCCGGGCAAGTTTGCCCTGGAGATAGGCATATTTGGCTGCATTTTCTGTAATATCTCCCCAATATTCAACGGCAAGAGCGGCTACCGCCTCCTCAGCAAGGGCGAGCGCTTCCTCCTGGGATAAGTCCGCCCAAGTCAAATTCTGCCGGGCCAACGCCTTCCCAGTATAAGCTAATGTTTCGTGGAAGATGCTGCCAGTTTCAGCACGTCCAGGCTGATATTTTGACCGCTTTTTCAACTGCAACCCAAAGCCGGCAAAGTGAGCAAAAGGACATTGTTGAAACTTCTCTAACCGAGAAATGCTGGAATATACCTGCCTGCCATAAAGACGGCCTACCACAGCAGGAGAAAGATAAGAAACTGCCTCCGTTTCCAGCAAAACTTTTTTCAGCTTATCCACTTTCCCTTGATAGTCCGGACTTTGCAGATAATCGTTATAAACACTATACCAAAAATCTGCCATCGTCCGTCCTTTTTTCACTTCCCGCAACACACTACCTAAAGAGGCAAAATCATATTCGCCACCCGCCAGTAATTGATAATCCTGTAAATCTTCTGCTTTACCGGAAAAATAAGTCTCCTGCAAAGCAGGAAACATTTCTCTGATTTTACCCACAGCAAGACAAGGAAGCAGAGCCCCGCCTTTTTCGTCCGCCATGGCATAAGAGAGAAACAACCGTTCCCTGCTTCTGGTTACCCCGATATAGAGCAAATATTCTTCGATATATTGTCGTTTATCTCGGTTAGGCCCTAAGAGAATACCATACTTTTCCAGTGCATCCCGCTCCCCACTGGAGAAAAAGCCATCTTCTCCGCTTTTTGCAGGAAAAAGACCTTCATTGAGCCCGATAACAAAACTGCATTTCACCTCCGACATACGGCTGTTTTCCACATCACTAATGAAAACGCCATCTAAGGCAGGCGGTGTCATAGCAATTTTCATTTCCCGGAAACCTTGGTCTAATAGCGGCAAAATCTCCTCTGCTGTATAGACGCTTTCCCCCATGAATGTCTCAACCTGCGCTAAAAAATCATCTACTGCTTCATAACAACGTTGATGGATTTCTGCGTCAATCAAGTTACCCATTGCCAGATCACGTTCATACCAACGATTAATTTTTTGTTCTGCCTGCAAGCTTGCTAACAACTGCCGGATACAATTTACCAGCTCTTTTCCAGTTACCGGATGGCTGATACCCTCCGCAAAAGCCTCCAAAGGACGAAGAACTTCTCGACGCAAACAATTGATATAGCCAAGGTCATATTTTTCTGCCTCTTGCCAAGACTTCGGGATATAGGTCCAGTCCTTTTTTTGCCGCCACCGTTGATAGTTAATGCCGGCCGCTAACGTATAGGTTTCCAAGATATCAATATCATTTCTATTTTCCCAGGCCAGTCCACATTTCAAATAACGCAGCACGCTATCAGACCGCCATTTTTCGGTCACAACCTCTAGTGCAGTACGAATCAACTCTACCAAAGGATGATAATAAAGAGACCTCTTTTCATCGATGTAAATAGGAATCCCCATCTGCCCAAAGACTTTTTTTATCAGACTTTGATATATGGTTACATCTCTGGTAATAATAGCAAAATCTCGATAATGCCAATGATTTTCTCGGGCTAACTGACGAATCTTCCGAGCAGCATAGATGATTTCACTTTCTCTATCACTAGCTTTACATAAGCCTATCTCTTTACAAACATCCTCCTCCTCATATCTTCTGACTGGATAGGTCAAAAGGCCGCACTCCAGATGGCGCAGAGCAGGACAACCCTGATAACGTCGACACTGAGACAAAATAACCTCTTTTTCAATAAAGACTCCCTCCGCCTTAGCATCAGCTAGAAGCCGCTCCCGTGCCTGATAAATATGATAAAAAGCATTTTGAGGAGAAATAGCCGGATAATGCAATATGTCTGCTGGCAGGCAAAAAGTAGCCGTCACGTCTTTGCAATACTTCGCAAGGGCAACCAGCACTAATTGCTCCTGCCGACTAAAGGTAGCAAAGCTATCTACCCAAATCACAGCATCTTTCAGCCATACACTATGAGGGATTTCCGCTAGCAGCTGAGTGAGAATCTCCTCATGATCTAAATATCCCGTCTCCTGAAACTGTCGCCAGTCCTCATAAAGCAGGCAAATATCCGCTAACTTCTCCGCAAAAACCCGGTTAAACTCCTGAGAGATTTTATTGTTTTCATCATTGGGCCTAGCCACAGATTCCCGCTCACTGATGGCCTGTAGCTGTAAAGGGGAAATGCAATACTGTTGAAACTCCTTAAATAGACTACTGATTTCTACAGCAAGACCAGCATTAGCCGCTGCATTTTTAAGGCCCACCAGTTGGTCCTGCCGTTTTTTTATCAGCTCCGAAAGCACCATAATACGGCCCATTTCATTCATATAGGTAGGCTGCACCAGGGATTTTTTCGTCAATAAAAGATGAGCAAGTCGCTGAAAGCTTAGCACTTGCCCACGAATGCTACCATAGTTATCCACTAGCGATACGAGCATTTTTTCATAGCTAAAGCTAGCTTGCTCCGGCACCAGCATGATACAGGGCGCACCAAGAGGAGCCGCTGCTAAATGATGTTTCATCTCTTCCCAACAATAGTGTGTTTTTCCTGTTCCGGCCCCGCCAATCACAAATCTTAATGCCACTGTCAGCTCCTCCATATCTTTATCTTACCCCATTACAGCAAAGGAACCTGCTCCTCTTTACCATTAACAAATCTACTCACATAAGAAAATCCACAGGCCTGCAATAAGTCATAGGCTGTCTTGATATCCATAGCCACGTGCTCTGCACGGTGTGCGTCAGAACCACAAGTGATAATATGCCCACCCAGATCTCGATAACGCTTTAGGATGGTGATATCCGGATGCATACTGCCTACCCCATAACGAAGTCCGGCTGTATTAACCTCCAGTCCCTTGCCTTGCTGAATCAATGCCTGCAAAATTTCATCTATCATATCACCGAATTTCTCATAGTCAATGGTGTTATCCCCATAGCCACGATATC
>CAMNVD010000061.1 GCA_946562005.1 uncultured Clostridia bacterium
CAGGGTAGATAAGTGGCCCTTCTATGTATTTTCTTGGCAGCCGGTCGGTGAGACGGGCCATAAACTCTACTTGGCCTGAGCCAAATAATTTTCCCAAGTCCTCACAACTGATGGCATCATACTCATTGGCGCCGATTAAAATTACTTCTTCTCCTGATTGAATGGGAATGTCTTTGTCAATTAAAATCATGCATTGGTCCATGCAGATAGTGCCAACTACAGGGAAACGATAATTTTTATAAAGAACCTCTGCTTTATTGCTAAGTCCCCGGTCGTAGCCGTCTGCATAGCCAATAGGCAGGGTGGCAATCTGACAAGCGGTTTTGGTTGTATAGGTGCTGTTATAACTGATACGGGTACCGGCTGGTACTTGATGTACCCGGGCGATTTTTGCTTTTAATGTCATAGCCGGATAAAAGGTGCCTAATGTTCTATCTAGGCAAGAGGAAAGATAACAACCATAGGTGATGATGCCCGGACGGACCATATCCAAATGGGCTTCTGGATAGTTGAGAATAGCAGAACTATTGGCCATATGTTTATAGGTAAAGGTGTGACCGGTGGTTGTTTCTAGTTGCTGTACAAATGTTTTGAATGTATGAATTTGTAATTTTGTATAGCTGCGGTCTTCTTCATCGGCGCAGGCTAGGTGGGTATAGATGCCGACTGCATCTAGGTGGGGGAGCGCTAAGATTTCTAATGCTTCTTTAGTGCCTTCTTCATCAGTATTGACGCCCAGTCTAGTCATGCCAGTATCTACTTTTAAATGAATGGGAAAGGTTATCTTTTTTTCTGCTGCTAAATTATTTAAAATAATTGCTTCTTCATAAGAAAAAATTGTTGGTGTGAGGTTGTATTCTAAGAGACGAGGATAATCTTCTGCTGGTACCCAGCCAAAAATCAGAACAGGAACGGTAAAGCCATGTTTGCGAAGGGAAACTCCTTCACTTGCAATGGCAACAGCAAGGTGGTCTGCGCCTGCCTCTAGGCATACTTTGGCTGTTTCTATCATTCCATGTCCATAAGCATTTGCCTTTACCACACCCATGACTTTGGCGGGTGCTACGATTCTCTTGATTTCGGCGATGTTGTGACGGATGGCATTAAGGTTAATCTCTAGCCATGCAGGTCTTGTATTCATCATAAGCCTCCTATAGTGGAAAACTCTGTAATAATGGATTTATTCTAACATAATCTTCGGTGGTTTTCAATTTGGGGGAATGGCTCTTTAGAAAGAAAATACGATATTCTGCTTAATTTATGCTTAAAAAGGAAAATGTCTTTACTTTCAGTATTATTTTATAGTCATTATGGTAGAATGTATGATACAATAAAAAACAATACAGGCATACGGATGGTATGAAATATAGAAATATTAAGAGGTGGATATGATGTCTCAACCAGGCGTATATGAAAATCTTGATATCGCTCTGATAAAAACGCAGATTGCTGCCATGATGACGGACTTTCTGGAAAAAGTGGAAGTGGGACCAGGAGATGTTTTCGTATTAGGCTGTAGCACCAGTGAGATTTGTGGGGCCAATATTGGCAAGGGTTTCAGCCAAGATATGGGAGATGCCGTTATTGATACGATGCTGTCCTTGTTGGCGGAACGAGGTGCTGCGCTAGCTGTGCAGTGTTGTGAACATTTAAATCGTGCATTGGTAGTAGAAGGGGAAGTTGCCCGGGCTCATCATTGGGAAATCGTAACTGCGGTACCGGTGCCGGAGGCAGGTGGCGCTGCTGCTGCTTCAGCCTTCCATAAATTTACTAATCCTGTATTGGTAGAGCATATTTCTGCTTCTTGCGGCATAGATATTGGCGATACTTTTATTGGTATGCACATTCGTCATGTGGCAGTGCCGGTACGATTATCCTGGAATACATTAGGTAGTGCTCATGTCACCTTTGTGAAAAGTCGACCAAAATATATTGGTGGGGAGCGGGCCTGTTATCAGCTGTAAATATTGCAGCGATTAAAACGAAAATCTTAAAGTAAAGTGGAGTAGGTAATGACAGATTATTTGGTGGACACATTGGCAGGGCTGCCTGTTACTTGGCAGGTATTTCTTATGTCTATGATTCCTGTGACAGAGCTCCGGGTATCCATTCCCATTGGCATTTTATTGGATATGTCGCCGTTTGCGGCATTTTTCTGGGGTGTTTTGGGAAATTTGATGCCGGTTATTCCTGTCCTTACGGTATTGCCCTTTTGTTATCGGTGGGTGTGTAAAATTTCCTTTTTAGAAAAGTTTCTTACGGGGTTTGTGGCGCGATGCCGTAAAAAGGGCCATCAAGTGGAAAAGTATGGTGCGTTAGGGTTGCTCTTTTTTGTGGCGGTACCATTACCCGGGACTGGTGTGTGGACGGGATGTTTTGTTGCTTTTCTTATGGGGATAAATTTTTATTATGCTGTCGCTGCTATTTTTGTAGGGACTATTCTTGCTGGGATTACGGTAACCTTGGCTAGCGTGGGCGTAAAGACGGTTTTTCTTTCTAATCTGCTTTTTCGGGTAGAGCTTTTGGGGCTGTTACTAATCGTATCCATCCTTGTTTGGTGGGGATATCGATGGTGGAAGCAACAGAGATAAAATAAAAAAATATAGTCTTAGCTGTGCAAGAAGTAAAGACCAAGAGGGCATCTTCTAAAGATGCCCTCTTGGTCTTTTAAATAAACATAAAGACTTTTATATGATATTACAAGGAAACATGAAACAAAAATAATGCGAATGTTACAAAAAAGTGTACTTTTTTGTAAGCGAAAAAAATGCTGTAGCATTATTACTAAAGATAACATAAATCAAAGGAAATTTCAATGATTTATTGGAAATTTATGCAAAAAATTTGATTACAAAAAAGTACACTTTTTTAGAGTTATGCTGGCATTATGTGAAAATAAAGAAAAAACAAAATTGGTAAATTATGGATAACTTAACATCTGTCTATTTTTTTTCGTAAAAATAAGGGGTAAGAAGGTACACTTTATGAACAGAGAGGGGGACCTATCCATAAAAAGAACGGATATTGATAGTAAAAGCCCAATAAGGATTTTTCATTGATGAAAAAGATAGTCCAAAAAGTCAATGATTTATTCATTCACTATCTCGTCATATGTTTGTTTTTTTCTTTGCTTATATTAACGCTGTCGGGGATTGGTAACGTGGTACCTGTCAGCTTGTTGGGTATTTTGCTTTGTCTGACTGGTTTTGTGCAGGGAGATGTGAAGGTAGACCTATGGGTTTTGGGACCTTTACTGGTTTACAATCTGTTTAGTATGCTTTCTTCTTATTTGACTTTTGGTAATACGGTAGAAGGTTATGCTGCTACCCAAATGATACTTCCGGTAATGTATCTTTTGTTTGCCTACTTGTCATCAGAGGAATCAGTCTGGTTGCGTCGGTTATGCGTGGTCTGGGTTGGTGTCGTTGCTATTTTAGGCATAATCCAGTTTCTCTATGGGGCTGTATGGTTTGGCAGCGCTAAAAGATTAGGCGGGCTTTTAGGTAATCCTAATGGTTTGGGTATTTTCTTGGTATTGGGTTGGTTTGCCCTTTTGCATTGTTGTGCACAAGAAAAGCTACAAGAGGGTAAAATACCTCATGTGTTTTATGGATTAGAACCGTTTTTTCTCATTGCATTGGGCCTTACGCTATCCATGGGTAGCTTTTTAGCAATGGCGATTGGTATCTTGACCTATCTGATTATTCGGAAAAAACAATGCTCTTGGCAGGAAGCAATGTCTCAGGGAGGTGTGCTTTTAGCTAAAGTGGTGTTTGGTGTGGGCATAGGTCTCTTGCTTTATCTGGGGGCTGCCCGGACTAATGATACCTGGGTATGTATATTGGTTTTTGTTTATGGCATATTTGCGGCATGGTATTGGCGGCAATTAGAAGATTTCTTAATGCGTCATCGGCGCTGTGCATTATCTATTGCAGCTTGTGGTTTGCTGGTAGCTGGGGCTATGGTTTTGATGCGGCCTAGTGCTGCGGTAACGTTTGCAGAACGACTGGCTATGATTGGTAATGGTATTGGTTATCTGGGGGTGCAACCTCTTTGGGGTATCGGGCCTTATCAGTGGCGCGTGCTAAATCTGTACGATGATGATATTTATTTTAATACCAATCATATCCACAATGTATTTGTTCATGTTGGTGTAGAAATGGGCATTGTCGCTATGGTGATGTTGCTTGTTGTGACAATCCGATGCTTTGGAAAAAAGAAAAGCTCTTTGTTGTTGCCGGGGTGTGTTGGTTTTTTCATCCATAGCTTAATGGATACGGGCTTTTTCTACCTGGGTATTATGGCATTGCTGTTGTTGACGGTGGGGGAACCCAGACGCCGAGGACGAATGGTGTCTGCCTCTGGGGCAAAAAGTATTTTTGGTGTGCTTGCTGTGGTGTTTTTATATAATCTTGGCTGGTATGTTTATATGGTGTAGGAGGGGATATGTCGACTCAAAGCAGGAAAGGACATGATTTTACTATTTGGTTGTTTCTAGCTAGTTTTTGTGGGTTAGCTATCCTTATTTTCTTCTTGTGGTATCAGGCGGAGGCTGCTTTGCCTGATATGGTAGGCCGAGTGCTGACAGCGGAGGAAAAACGGCAGGTAATAGATAGGAATAGCGCATTGGTTTCTTATGTGTATCTTACTGTTAATGGGGACTTCCCCCGAAAAGAAAAGATTAAAAAGATTACCATTCATCATATGGCGGCTGATTTGACATTGGAGGATTTAGGTGCTTCTTTTGCTAAGCGAGACCGGCGTGCTTCGGCTAATTATGGTATTGATAGCCAGGGCCAGGTGGGACTCTACGTGGAGGAGGCAAACAGGGCTTGGACTTCTAGTAGTGAGGAAAATGATAATCAGGCTATAACCATAGAAGTAGCCAATGATGAAATCGGGGGAGTATGGCATATTAGTGACGCTGCTTATGAGAAGCTGATAGCATTGTGTGTAGATATTTGTCGACGAAATGATATAGAAAAATTGGTTTTTACTGGGGATTGTAATGGTAATTTAACGTTGCATAAAATGTTTTCCGGTCGAACGGAATGTCCGGGGCCATACTTGGAAAGTAAAATGCCAGAAATTGTTCGCCGGGTGAATCAACAATTAGCGGTAGAAAAAGCGTGGTAACAGGAAATCATGGTGATGAATCATTTTATAAAAAGTGATTTATGATAAATGCGGGTTTGGTTCGATGATTTCGATGATTTCAATGAAAAGGGGAAATGAGATATGTTTGACAAAATGAAAAAGACAGTGTTTCCTGCTGTGATGGTGGCGCTGATTTTTGCTTTGACATTGGGTACCGTCGTATTTGCAGCGGGCGATTTTTCCATTGGCGGCAATAGCAGCAGCTATGGTTTAATCTTAGAAAAGAAAATCGGCAATGGTAATCAAGAAGAATTGGCGCAAAATAAAAATTATAGTTTCTGGGTAAGCGGGGAGTCTATTGAACGGGGCAGTCGTACAAAATGGGTGAATGGTATTGTAACCATTACCGGACCAAGCCGTGAAACGGTTTATATTGCGGGTTGCGATAGCCGTGTGATTGTAGCGGAAATCCGTAATGACCTGACTGTCAAACAGGTTAAAAATGCTACGACAATGGTAGAATCTCAATCAAAAACAGTGGCCCTGTATGATGATATTTTAGAAATCATAGGGCCGAAGCTCATAAAGAATGGTGATACCTGGACGGAAGATACTACAAGTATGCGTATTAAAATCAGCAAGGTTCCTGTTGTCCAGGAAGTTGCAGAGTTGCATGGAAAGTATATGGTAATCACAGGGAAGGCTGTAGATGAGAATGATAGTATTATCAGCGATGATGTGAAGGAAATCGCTGTGTGGACTGCGGATATTGATGATACGGAGTTATCCATTGACCGTAACGGGGTAATTCCTGCGGATAAAAATAGATTTTACCTGACGCCAACGGGGGATTCTGTCACTTTTATCAGTGATGAAATCGGTAAAGGTGATGAACGGGAATATGTTTTTCATATTGATGGTAAAGGAGAACATGGTACGCCTGTCAACCGTACCGTAACCTTGAAGGCCGGGGAAAGCATTTCTCTGAAAAAGTTGCCTCACGATAGTTATCTTGTAACGGAGGAACCTGGTTTTTCTATTGGCGAGGGGCAAGGAATATTGGAACCTCGTCCGGTAGAAGTGCATATAGGACCTTTCTCAGAGTTAACTATTACGAAACATAAAACATTTGATAGTTTAAGTGAAAATGGGTTGAAATTGGTGCTTCGGACTGCGGACGAAGATGCAACCTTTGTCGCAGAAGCAGTTTTCCAACCTGTGGAAACCGACACGCCAGAGGGCCCTGACGGTGAAGATGATATTTCTGGTATTGCAGAAGAAAAGTTTACTGGAGCGGAAAATGGTTTGGATGGGACAGAAGAAAACCCAGCAGTGGTAGCAGAAACACTGGATAAACCGGTAGCCCTAGCAGAGACGACCCCACAAGAAGTAACTGTGACTG
>CAMNVD010000062.1 GCA_946562005.1 uncultured Clostridia bacterium
TTTTCCTCGGACTAATTCTGCCACATCAGGATTTTTCTTTTGGGGCATGATAGAAGACCCGGTGCTGAAACCATCATCTAATATGATAAAACGAAATTCATTGCTAGACCAGAGAATGATTTCCTCCGAAAGACGGGACAAGTGCATCATAATCATAGAAGCCGCCGCCGCATATTCAATAGCAAAATCCCGGTCGGACACACCGTCTAAGCTGTTTTCACTGATAGCCGCAAAGCCCAGCTGCTCTGCCACAAATTGACGGTCGATGGGGAAAGTAGTGCCCGCTAACGCCCCAGAGCCTAAAGGCAATACATCAGTACGTTTATAGCAGTCATCCAGCCGAGCTGCGTCCCGGCGAAACATCTGCAAATATGCCAGCATATGGTGAGCGAAAGTAATAGGCTGTGCTTTTTGTAAATGGGTATAGCCGGGCATAACGGTATGTTGGTGTTCCTCTGCAAGAGACAACAGCTCTTCGCAAAGCTGTAACACCAGCGCTTTGGTAGCCTTGATTTCTTCCTTCATATACATACGGATATCTAGCGCCACTTGATCGTTGCGGCTGCGAGCAGTGTGGAGCTTTTTCCCAGCGTCGCCAATACGCTGGGTGAGAATGGTTTCCACATTCATATGGATATCTTCCGCCCCCAAGTCAAATTCCACTTCGCCGTTTTCGATATCTGTTAAAATTTGCTCCAGAGCCGCTACAATCTGCGCCGCTTCCGCCTCAGAGATGATGCCTTGCTTGCCAAGCATAGCCGCATGAGCCATAGAACCTTGAATATCCTGTAAATACAACCGTTTATCAAAGGAAATAGAGGAATGAAAGTCCTCTACCAATGCGTCTGTGCCCTTGCTAAATCTGCCACCCCATAATTTCATATGTTTTCCCAACCTTCCTATTTATTTCAATATTTATTTTCATAAGCCATTATCTTTTATTTTACTGGATTTTGACGAAAAAGCCAAGCTGTTTTCTGCAAATGTAGAATCTGGCAGATGCCCCCAGGTCATTCTGAGCATTAGCGAAGAATCTTATCTTTGATTTTTCGACAAAAAATTTCGCAATTTTTTGAAAAACCCTCTTGCAAGAAGATGGTAGGACAAGATATAATAATATGAAATATGCAAGAAGGAGTGATAATATGCCTAAATTAGAAGGAATTAACAAAATTTTGGTTATTGGCTCTGGTCCTATCATCATCGGTCAAGCCTGTGAGTTTGACTATTCTGGTACCCAGGCCTGCAAGGCATTGAAAAATCTCGGTTATGAAATTGTACTTGTCAATTCAAATCCTGCTACAATTATGACAGACCCCGGAATTGCAGACGCTACATATATTGAACCTTTAAATTTAAAACGTTTAAAAGAAATCATTCGTATTGAAAAGCCCGATGCCTTACTACCAAATTTAGGAGGTCAGTCTGGGCTTAATCTTTGTTCAGAATTAGCCGAAGCCGGTATTTTAGATGAATTCGGCGTGAAAATCATTGGCGTGCAGCTAGACGCTATCAAAAAAGGCGAAGACCGCATCATCTTCAAAGAAACCATGAACAGATTAGGCATCGAGATGGCAAAGTCAAAACCTGCCTACTCCGTAGAAGAAGCAGAAGCCATCGCCAATGAACTTGGCTATCCGGTAGTAGTTCGCCCTGCTTATACCATGGGCGGCGCCGGCGGCGGCTTCGTGCATAATCCAGAAGAATTACGCATCATCGTGCAAAACGGTATCAGCGCCAGCATGATTGGACAAGTCCTCATCGAAGAATCTGTTCTCGGCTGGGAAGAGCTGGAATTAGAAGTTGTCCGTGACGCCAAGAACCAAATGATTACCGTTTGCTTCATTGAAAATATCGACCCTACCGGCGTACACACCGGGGACTCCTTCTGCTCTGCGCCAATGCTCACCATTAGCGAAGAAACCCAGAAGAAATTACAGGAAGCCGCCTACAAAATTGTAGAAGAAATCCAAGTTATCGGCGGCACCAACGTGCAGTTCGCCCATAACCCGGACACAGGCAGATTTGTCGTTATCGAGATTAACCCCCGGACATCTCGCTCCTCTGCGCTAGCGTCCAAAGCCACAGGCTTTCCTATCGCTCTTGTATCTGCCCTTCTTGCAGCAGGTCTTACCCTAGATGAAATCCCATGCGGTAAATACGGCACCTTAGATAAATACGTACCAGGCGGCGACTATATTGTTATAAAATTTGCTCGCTGGGCATTTGAAAAATTCCCTGCTGCGCAAGACATCTTAGGCACCCAGATGAAAGCTGTAGGCGAAGTCATGAGCATCGGGAAAACCTATAAAGAAGCATTGCAAAAAGCCATCCGCAGCTTAGAAATCGGCGCTTACGGCTTAGGTCAGGTAAAAGACTTGATGGCCAATAGCAAAGAAGAATTGTTGGATATGCTAAAGGTTGCTTCCAGTAGACGGCAATTTATCATGTACGAAGCATTAAAAAAAGGTGCTACCATCGAAGAATTGCATAACTTAACCAAAATTAAAGCCTACTTCATCGAACAAATGAAGGAATTGGTAGAAAGAGAAAACGAAATCATCGCCGCAGGCAAAGGCATCAGCAATGATTTGTTAATCACCGCCAAGAAGGAAGGCTTCTCCGACCGCTATATCGCTATGCTCACCGGCCTTAGTGAAACAGAAGTACGGGAAAAACGTATCGCAGCAGGCCTTACCCAAAGCTGGGAAAGTATTCATGTTAGCAGCACAAAAGACAGCGCCTATTATTACTCCACCTACAATGCACCCGATACCGCCCCCGCCAGCACCAACAGCAAGAAGGTGATGATTTTAGGCGGCGGTCCAAACCGCATCGGCCAGGGCATCGAGTTTGACTATTGCTGCGTACACGCTGCCCTCTCCTTAAAGAAATTAGGCGTAGAAACCATCATGGTCAACTGCAACCCCGAGACCGTATCTACCGACTACGATACTTCCGATAAATTGTATTTTGAACCATTAACGACTGAGGATGTATTGAGCATTTATCATAAGGAAAAACCAGCCGGTATCATCAGCCAGTTTGGCGGGCAAACCCCGCTAAACTTAGCTTCTGAGCTGGAAAAAGCAGGCGTTCGAGTTCTGGGCACCTCTCCAGATTCCATTGACTTAGCAGAAGACAGAGATAGATTCCGCGAAATCATGGAAGAACTAAATATCCCTATGCCAGAGTCTGAAATGGTATCTACCATTACAGAAGCTATCGCCGCTGCGAATAAATTAGGTTATCCTTTGATGGTACGTCCTTCCTATGTATTAGGCGGCCGGGGTATGGAAGTAGTATACGAAGAAGAAAGCCTGAAAAAATACATGGCAGCTGCTACCGACGTAACCCCAGAACGGCCTATCTTAATCGATAGATTCTTGAATAACGCTATCGAATGTGAAGCAGACGCCATCAGCGACGGTGAACACGTATTTGTACCAGCCGTGATGGAACACATCGAGCTTGCAGGTATTCACAGCGGTGACTCCGCTTGCGTACTGCCTGCTGTGAATATTACGCCAGAACAAATCAAAACCATTGAAACTTATACCAAGCAAATCGCTTCTGCCCTCAAGGTGAAAGGTCTTATGAATATGCAATATGCCATCGAAGACGGCAAAGTATTCGTGCTAGAAGCAAACCCACGAGCCTCTCGGACAGTGCCTCTTGTTTCTAAGGTTTGCGGTATCCAGATGGTGCCTATCGCCACAGAAATCATCACCAGTGATTTAACAGGAGTTGCCTCTCCTGTCCCCGCCTTAAAACAAAAGGATATTCCTTATTACGGCGTGAAAGAAGCGGTGTTCCCCTTCAATATGTTCCCGGAAGTAGACCCCGTCTTAGGACCAGAAATGCGCTCTACTGGGGAAGTATTGGGATTATCTCCAACCTTCGGTGAGTCCTTCTATAAAGCGCAGGAAGCTGCTAAAAACAACTTGCCACTTTCCGGCACGGTGCTGATGAGCGTCAAATCCAGAGATAACGACGCAGCAGTAGAAGTCGCCAGAGGCTTTGCAGATTTAGGTTTTACCATCTTAGCAACAGAAAAAACCCATAAACTGTTCCAAGAAAACGGTATTCCTAGCACTTACATTAACAAAATCTATCAAGGCGCTCCGCACATCTTAGACGCTATGAACGGTGGTACTGTAGATATCCTTATCAACACTGCGGACTGGAAGGAAAATGCTGCCGACCATAGCTTAGTAAGAAAAGCAGCTATCCGCAATAAGATTGCATACGTTACCACCATGGCAGCCGCAAAAGCCGCGATTATCGGGATTAAAGCAGCGCTGGATAACCCAACCTGCCAGGTAAAATCTTTACAAAACTATCATAAATCCATCAAAGATAAGCAATAATTTATCTAAAAATCAAGAGTCAGGGCATATTGCCCTGACTCTTTTTAATTGAAGCAGCCGCTCCTGTCATTCTGAGCATAGCGAAGAATCTAAAAAACATCATAGTATAAAAAGATTCTTCGTCTCTTACGCTCCTCAGAACGACAATAAAGTATACAAATTACAACGCACTGCAATAAGCAGCATATTCCTCGGCGTCCATCAGGTTTTCCAGGTCGCCTTCGTCAGAGATAGACATGACCACCAGCCAGCTTTCATAAGGGACGCTGTTTAAGGATTCTGGCGCATCCATTAACTCATCATTCACTTCTAAGATTTCCCCAGAGATAGGCGCACAAAAAGCTGCTACAGCCTTTACAGATTCGATACTGCCTACCGCATCCCCAACAAAAACAATGGCCCCCGTCTCCGGCATATCCAGAAAGACCATTTCTCCCAAATCCTTTTGGGCATAATCTGTAATCCCCACAAAGATTTTATCGCCATCTATCTTCACCCAATGATGTTCTTCTGTGTATTTCAAATTACCCGGAATTTCCATATTGCCTCCCCTTAAACAATCTGTCACAGTTTTGAAAAGATATTTTCGTTTATAATTAGCGACAGAATGAAAAAATCCTTCTTTCCTGGATTTTTTTTCTCTTTAAGTTTCCTTTCAGTCCTTCCATGTTATACTAATGTCGGTATCAGAAATCTTCTTATTTTTGGTACCCTCCCTAAAAAAATCAAAGGTGGGTATCCCCCCGCCTTTGATTTCCCTTAAAATTCTAAAAACAGGAAATTGTTTTTTTATATAGAATTTGAAAGTAAAAACATACTAAAGATAAAGGAGGCAGAGTCTATGCGGGTCCTCTTAGTAGAAGACGAACAAATACTAGCAGAAGCTGTTCGTCATATGTTAAAGAAACAAAATATCGAAACAGACGTTGCCCTAGACGGTGACGAAGGTATCCTGCTGGCATTAAAGGATATTTATGATGTGGTTGTCTTAGATATTATGCTGCCCGGAAAAAGCGGCATGGACATTTTAAAAGCCATGCGTAAGGAACGAATGGTAACCCCTGTGCTGCTCCTTACCGCCAAAGACTCTATCCAGCATCGAGTAGAGGGCTTAGACGCCGGCGCTGACGATTATCTGGTAAAGCCTTTCGCCATGGAGGAGTTAATTTCTCGGGTAAAAGCACTAGGTCGGCGGCTCCCCGCCATTGCAGGTGAATTCTTAACAGTAGGCGATATCACTCTGGATATGCAGAAGGTTAGCCTACTCATTGGTGAAAAAGAAGTACGCCTTTCCGCCCGTGAGTTTCAACTAATGGAAATGTTTATGCGCCGACCGGGACAGACCTTCAGCCGGGAATATATCTTAGACAGAGTTTGGGGCTATGAAGCAGATATTAGTGAAAACAGTATCGAAGCATACATTCATATGCTCCGCAAAAAGCTGTCAGATAGCGCTGTTGAGATTGTCACTATGCGTGGTATCGGTTATATCCTCCAAGAAAGAGAGAAAAAATAATTATGCTCAAAAATGTACGGCTGCGTTTGACTCTTGCCACCGCAGCCTCTATTCTTATTTTCATCATTTTTCTTACAGTGATGACCTTCTCTTTTGCCAATTATTCCACCATGGAAAATATCGATACCCGTCTCACCTTCACCCAGAGAAACATCGCCGCCACCTTGCAAAACACCCCGCCTGTCTACCGCACGGAAGCACTGATGCGGGAAGATATTCAAAAATTATCAGAACAAAGCATTTATGTAGCTATTTGGCACGAAGACGGCACCATCTATTACTTAAATTTTTACGATGAGGATTTACTCGCCCTCTTACAGGGCGTCATGCAAAAAAATGCTGATAAACCCGGCATTATCAAAAATAATACCCAGTTTTTTGAAAGCTTCCTTCGCATCCATACAGTGAAGCTCTCTCTTACCGACCAAGATGTTTACCTCCAGGTATTTGCCAATATTTCCTGGGAAAAAGCACTACTAACCAGCCTACTCAGCGCTCTCTTGATTATCGCCATCACCGGCGGCATTATTGCCATTTTTATGGGCTGCTT
>CAMNVD010000063.1 GCA_946562005.1 uncultured Clostridia bacterium
GAAGGCGGCAGAACTGTTGGCGCTGGTGTTGTTTCTAAAATTGAGGCGTAAGTAAAAAGATGCTTCGACTGTGCTCAGAATGGTAGTGCAGAAAAGGATTTGTCGAGGCTGATGTCTTTTTAGAATGATGAATAGGAAATAAAGCGGAGGGGTAACCTCCGCTTTGTTTGCTATGAAAAAACTGGGAAAATTTAAAGAAAAGACTAGCATTGCCTTGACACTAGTGATATAATATGTTAAGTTAAATAAGCAACACTTAAAATAGGTATTTTGTGTTTTTGTTAGGAGGTGTCCCTATGCGCGTTGCAGTTACTTTAGCTTGTTCTGATTGCAAAAGACGGAACTACATCACTATGAAAAACAAAAAGACAACTCCAGATCGCTTAGAGCTGAATAAATATTGTCGTTTTTGTAAAAAACATACTGCTCATAAAGAAACAAAATAGATTTCTTCCTGGTAGCAGTATCAGACTATTATTTAAGGATGTGAACGGAAATGGCCTCAGATAAACCAAGAAGCGGAGGCATTGGCGGCGCTTTCCGCGGCACTGTTGCAGAACTGAAAAAAGTACAATGGCCTACCAAAAAGCAAGTGTTCAAATATACTTGTGTGGTAATCGTATTCTGTGCTTTGTTTGCTGTTGCAATCGGTTTAGTAGATACTTTAATCAGCTACGTTCTGGGTATGCTTTTTAAAATTGGTGCCTAAGCTAAATCTTTATCTTAAGGGGGAAGGCACGGCTCTTTGGTAGCCCTGCCGAGAGATATGGAAAAACAGTGGTATGCAATTCATACCTATGCCGGTTATGAAAATAAAGTAAAAGCAAACCTGGAAAAACGGGCGGAATCCATGAATATGGAGGATTGCATTTTCCGGGTGATTGTACCTATGGAAGATGAGGTGCAGGTAAAAGACGGGAAACGAAAAGTCGTACAGCGGAAAGTGTTTCCCGGCTATGTAATGGTAGAGATGTATATGACTGATAGCTCTTGGTATGTTGTGCGCAACACTCCCGGTGTTACCGGCTTTGTAGGCGCAGGGTCTAAGCCTGTTCCTTTGCATCCGTCCGAAGCAGAAAACATCTTGAGACAAATGGGATACAGTGAACAAAAACTGAAAATAGATGTAGAAGCTGGGGAGTCTGTGAGAATTATTGCCGGTCCTTTTGAAAACTTCGTGGGCATTGTAGAAGAAGTTTACCCTGACAGGGGAAAGCTCAAAGTTACAGTGTCTATGTTTGGACGGGAGACTCCTGTGGAATTAGAATTTTATCAAATTGAAAAAATGTAGATAATGCGCTTATCTTGTAAAAGGAGGTGTCCATATGGCTAAAAATGTAATGGCAATTGTAAAATTACAAATTCCTGCCGGTAAAGCAAACCCTGCTCCTCCAGTTGGTCCTGCTTTGGGTCAGCACGGGGTAAACATCATGGGCTTTTGTAAAGAATTTAACGAAAGAACCAAAAATGACGGCGGTTTGATTATCCCAGCAGAAATTACAATTTACGAAGACCGGTCCTTTACCTTCGTATTGAAAACTCCGCCAGCTGCTGTACTCTTGAAAAAGGCTGCCGGCATTGAAACTGCATCCGGTACTCCGAACAAAGTAAAGGTTGCAAAAGTTTCCCGTGATGTAGTAAAAAGCATCGCTGAACAAAAAATGCCAGACCTCAATGCTGCAAGCATCGAAGCTGCTATGCGCATGATTGAAGGTACTGCAAGAAGCATGGGGATTACTGTAGAAGGCTAATCGCTTTTTCTGAGTAAATCCATGTAACACAAGTGATTGTGAAAAACGAAAAATCCGTTTAGTGGGAGGAAGAATCTTCCGCATAAACCACGAGGAGGTAAAACTATGCCAAAACACGGCAAAAGATATAACGAAGCTGCAAAAGCTTTCGACCGTAATAGCTATATGGAAATTGCTGATGCCATCGCTATGGTAAAGCAAAATGCCAAAGCTAAATTTGATGAAACCATCGAATTGGCTGTGAAATTAAACTTAGACCCACGTCAGGCAGACCAGCAAGTACGCGGTGCTCTTGTATTGCCACATGGCACAGGGGTAAAACGCACTGTATTGGTATTTGCTAAAGGGGATAAAGAAAAAGAAGCATTGGAAGCCGGTGCTGACTTTGTAGGCGGCGACGACCTGGTTACTAAAATCCAAGGCGGTTGGTTTGGATTTGACGTAGCAGTAGCTACCCCTGATATGATGGGTACGGTTGGTAGAATCGGTAAATTATTGGGGCCAAAAGGCTTGATGCCAAACCCAAAAACCGGTACTGTTACCATGGATGTAACTCGTGCAATTGCTGATATCAAAGCTGGTAAAGTAGAATATCGCTTGGATAAAGCTGCAAACATTCATGTACGTATCGGGAAAGCTTCTTTTACCAACGAGCAATTGATGGACAACTACATGGCAATCATGTCTACTTTAATCAAAGTGAAACCGGTTGCTGCAAAAGGTCAGTACATCAAAAACATTACCGTTAGCTCCACTATGGGTCCTGGGGTAAAAATCAACCCAATCAAAGCGCTCGGTAAATAATGAATTTGAGAAATAACCATTGCATTCTTGATAGCTTTTCGTTATAATGTAATGGATAATGAAATAGAAATGATGCTTAAGACAGCAGGTCCCAGAAATTCCGGGTTAAAGCGCCTGCCGAGGCAATGGTTTGATTCTTGATAATGAGAAAAACCTCTGCTCTTTTCTTAAGCAGGGGTTTTATTTTATGTTCTATAAAGGGAAGAGCTTTTAAGAGTGATGAAAAGGTTTTCTATTGATTAAATAAGAGGAGGTGTTTTTGAATGGAAAAGAAACCTCAATTAGTAGCAAAAGAAAATAAAGTAACCGAGCTGAAAGAAGCAATTTCTGCAGCGCAAGGTGTTTTATTGGTAGATTATAGAGGTTTGACCGTAAAAGAAGTGACCGAACTGAGAGCGAAATTAAGAGCTGAAGAAGTACATTATGAAGTAGCAAAAAATACTTTGATTAAACGTGCAGCTAACGCTTTGGACATTTCCGCTTTGGACAGTTTCTTGGAAGGTCCTACTGCGATTGCTTTTGCCGACGATGCATTGGGTATGATTAAGGTAATCACCGAATTTGCGAAAGAACACAAAGCATTAGAAGTAAAAGCTGGTTTGATGGATAATGAATTCATCGATGTAAACACCATCGAAGCATTGTCTAAAGTACCAAGCCGCGAAGTATTGCTTACTCAATTGGCTGTTTGCTTGCAAGCTCCAATGCGCAACTTGGCTGTTGTGGTTAATCAAATCAAAGAAAAGAAAGAAAAAGAAGAAGTTGCTTAATGCAGCATAAAAATAAGAAAGTAATTTAGGAGGTATATAACAATGGCTAAAATTGATGAAGTTTTAGAAATCGTAAAAGGTCTCAGCGTATTGGAATTGGCTGATTTGGTAAAAGCATTTGAAGAAGAATTTGGTGTATCCGCAGCTGCAGCAGCAGTTGCAGTTGCTGCTCCTGCTGCTGGTGGCGCTGCTGCTGGCGGTGCAGACCAAAGTGAATTTGATGTAATCTTGACTAATGCTGGGGACAAAAAAGTAAACGTAATCAAAGTAGTACGTGAACTTACCGGCTTAGGCTTGAAAGAAGCAAAAGACATGGTTGAAGCTGCTCCAAAAGCTATCAAAGAAAAAGTTTCCAAAGAAGCTGCTGATGAAGCAAAAGCAAAATTGGAAGAAGCAGGCGCTACTGTTGAAGTAAAATAGTTTTGCTTTATTGCAAACAAAAAGAGCTTATGAAAAATCATAAGCTCTTTTTTATTTTAAATGATGTTATTTCATATCGCTAAGTCGTCCGTGGGTCTCGTAATGGGAGATTTTCGTAGGACGATTTTTTTCATCTACAAAAATGACGGTAGGTTTGTGCTGTTCTCTTTCTTTGGGCGTCATATTTGTATAGGCCATAATGATAACCTTATCTCCGGTATTAACGCAACGGGCAGCGGCGCCGTTGAGACAGATGATACCGGAATCCCGTTCTCCGGCAATGGTATAGGTGGCAAAACGATTGCCATTATCAATATCGGCAATTTCTACTTTTTCGTATTCATAAATGCCGGCGGCCTCTAAAAGTGCAACGTCAATGGTGATGCTACCAATATAGTCTAGTTCTGATTGGGTCACGGTGGCCCGGTGGATTTTACTTTTTAACATAGTGATTTCCATAAGCAACCTCTTTTTTCTATTTTACATATGAAATAGATTTTACCATGATTTCTAAATGAGGGCAAGAAGGTCCCTGGAATGTTTTTTATAAAAGATATGAAAAATGATAAAAGATGGGAAATTTTTCAGAAATTATATAGATTTCCCTGGTAACATATTGACGATTAAAAGAAATTATGCTAACATATGAGAATGACATTATTATGGGTTCTTATGCCATTTATTAGTTTTTTAGAGTGAGGTTCAATCTGGAAACAGAAGACAAATTTCTTGCTTGTTCTACATAACGTTCTGGCCAGGGAAAAGAAGAACTGAGAATGGCACATGAAAGTGTATACACGTGGATTTGCTTATTTTGATGAGGGGTGAAAGAAGAAATGAATTATCCCAAAGCTAGCGGTAGTGGTTTAAGAGAACGCCGCAACTATGCTCGTATTCATGAAATTATTGAGATGCCCAATTTGATTGAAGTGCAAAAAAGCTCTTATCAATGGTTCCTCAGTGATGGTCTGAGAGAGGTGTTCAACGATGTTTCTCCTCTACAGGATTTTACTGGTAATTTGGTGCTGGAGTTTATTGATTATTCTCTGGGAGAACCAAAGTATCCGGAAGAGGAATGTCAGGAACGGGATGCAACATATGCTGCGCCTCTAAGAGTAAAAGTTCGCTTAATTAATAAGGAAACTGGGGAGGTAAAGGAACAGGAAGTTTTCATGGGGGATTTCCCATTGATGACAGATAGCGGTACCTTTATTATCAACGGGGCGAAACGGGTTATCGTCAGCCAATTGGTGCGGTCTCCTGGGGTTTATTATCATGTGAATCTGGACGCCAGCGGAACCAAGATTTTCGGTTCTACGATTATTCCAAATCGTGGGGCTTGGTTGGAACTGGAAACAGATGTCAACGGCTATATTTATACACGTATAGACCGTATGCGGAAAATCCCTGTTACAGTCCTGATTAAAGCATTGGGCTTTGGCACGCCGGAAGAAATTTTTGCCGAATTTGGTGAAGATGAGGGACTGAAAAAGACCCTGGAAAAAGACGCAACGCAGAGCACAGAAGAGGCTTTGATTGAAATCTATAAAAGATTACGTCCGGGGGAACCTCCAACAGTAGAGTCTGCTCGTTCTTTGTTGTATGGATTTTTCTTTGACCCGAAACGGTACGACCTGGCGAATGTGGGTCGTTATAAAATCAATAAAAAGCTGCAAAATGGTATCTATCGTAGAGTCAACGAAGAAGGTTTGGTATGGAATGATGAAGCAGAAGCTTATCTGCCTAGCGACAATGTTCCTGCTAACAATGACTATATCCGTCATCTGACCAAAACAGATATCACTGGCTGCATTAAATATTTCTTGGAATTAGTCCAAGGGGAACACGAACCGGATGATATTGACCATCTGGGAAATCGTCGTCTCCGTTGTGTAGGGGAATTATTGCAGAATCAATTCCGTATCGGTCTTGCTAGAATGGAACGGGTGGTACGGGAAAGAATGACCATCCAGGATGTAAGCGTTATCACACCGCAGGTGTTGATTAATATCCGTCCTGTGGTAGCAGCTATTAAGGAATTCTTTGGTTCCAGCCAATTATCCCAATTTATGGACCAAACAAATCCGCTGTCTGACTTAACCCATAAGAGAAGACTTTCTGCATTAGGGCCTGGGGGGCTTTCTCGTGAACGGGCTGGTTTTGAAGTCCGTGACGTACACCACAGTCACTATGGCAGAATGTGTCCTATTGAAACACCGGAAGGTCCAAACATCGGTTTGATTGGGTCTTTATCTGCTTATGCCCGTATCAATGAATTTGGTTTCATGGAAACCCCTTATCGCCGGGTAATTAACTGTCAGGTAACAGATGAAATCGATTATTTGACGGCAGATGAAGAAGACCAATATGTAATCGCTCAGGCTATTAAAACGGAAACTCGTGAGGATGGCAAGGAATATATCCCTGATGAACGTGTTATTGCCCGTCTCAGCGATAAAATCATGTCTGTAGAAGCAAACAGAATCGAGTATATGGACATCAGTCCTAGACAGCTTGTTTCTGTGGCGACAGCCCTCATTCCTTTCTTGGAGCACGATGACGCAAACCGTGCCTTGATGGGTGCTAATATGCAACGGCAATCGGTGCCTTTGCTGAAAGCCGATGCGCCATATGTTGGTACTGGTATGGAATTCCGCTGTGCGCAGGATTCTCGTGTAGGGGAA
>CAMNVD010000064.1 GCA_946562005.1 uncultured Clostridia bacterium
AAAACTGCGTAAAAGATTCTTCGGAATGTTGTTCCTCAGAATGACAATAGAATGGGGACGTTAGTCCTTTTGTCATTCTGAGTGCGGCGAAGAATCTTTTTTATGGGAAAGGTGAAAGTTTAAGTAAACAAAAAGAAATGAGGAATAGAAAAGGACCTGTCTAATCATAATTAGACAGGTCCTTTTTGTTTGGTGAGCCATCCGCGATTCGAACGCGGGACACCCTGATTAAAAGTCAGGTGCTCTACCGGCTGAGCTAATGGCTCAAATGGCAGGGGTAGATGGATTCGAACCACCGAATGTCGGTACCAAAAACCGATGCCTTACCGCTTGGCGATACCCCTATCTGGGGTGGGTAAAGGGATTTGAACCCTCGAATGCCGGAGCCACAATCCGGTGCGTTCGGCCGCTTCGCCACACCCACCACAGCAAAAACTATCATAACAAACAACCTGTCGATTGTCAATAATATCCTTGGAAAATTTGTTAAATTTCTTTGTTTTACTGTGGTTTTTTCTGATGAGATCTTCCTTAATATATACAAGTTTATAAATTTTATACAAAAATTTATGATAGAATAGGAAAGACTTTTGCACAATCATGCAGGATGGGACATAAAATAAGGCATAGGGAAAAGAGGATTCTGCTAAGCGAAAAAAATTGTTTTTGGGTATTGAAAAAGATTTTGATTTGTTATATACTGTAAAAGATTCTTATGGGATTCATGTGCGGGTGTAACTCAATGGTAGAGTTCTAGCCTTCCAAGCTAGCTACGTGGGTTCGATTCCCATCACCCGCTCCATATGCGCTGGTAGCTCAGCTGGATAGAGCAACGGACTTCTAATCCGTAGGCCGGGGGTTCGAATCCCTTCCAGCGCACCATATTTAGCAGGCGTTTTCTTCTTAGGCGAAGGGAGCGGCTGTTTTATTTTTGCCTTTTTGTTCAAGTTTTGTTCAAGTAATTATTTTTTCTTTCTTTTTAGGGGCTTGGAAATCTCGGGATACTTTTCCTTTTTTAGGGTGTCAGAAATGTCAGGATAGATGAGAAGTCAGATGCGTACCCCATTCGCTCTTTTTTAGGGACTCGGAAATCTCGGGATATGACCGCTCCCGGGAAATTATCAAAATAAAAGAAATTACGGGTTTTCTCAGGTTCTTGAGGATAAATATATTTTTCTAAAAATCGTCTGACAAAAATGACAAAATAGATTTTTTGGCATTAAACCCCAGTTAAACACCTATTTATTTTGTCAGTTTCTACTTCTGACAAATTAGAACCTGTCTGACAAAATAGAAGTATAGGGGAGCGGTTCAGATAATACTAGCATTTCATAAAACCATAACAAATAATAACAAGGCGGCTGATACACCGTTCCGCTGTTTTCCTGCTGTTATCAGATAAAAAGAAAAAGCACTCTCTTTATGGAGGGTGCTTTAATTTGTTTTGCGGAGAACATTATCTAATTGATTGATAGCGTTGATTTGCGCGGTCTGCATAGTGTGGGCATAGGTATTTAGTAGGGTGCTTGCCTGCGCGTGTCCTGAAAGGCTCTGAACCGTCTTATAGTCGATACCTGATACCAGAATAAGAGAACAGAAGGTATGACGGAAAGAATGCGGGGTAAAGTGGGGCAGATTGTGCCGCTCTCGGAATTTCTTTAACCAATAACCGATTGTATCAGGGTGGAGCGGTTTTCCGTCCTCTTGTATGAAAAGATAATTGCTGTCCTGCTGCCAACGGTCGCCTTGCATGAGCCGTTGTTCTAACCACCATTTCCGATATTCGCCAAGGAGAGCAATTACATGGGGTGGTAGGGGAATGATCCGTTTGCTGGTATCTGTTTTTAGTTTCTTAGCCGTTGTCCCTGTTTCCGGCAGGTATTGGCTTTGTTTTACGATATGCAGTAAGTTCTTTTCTGTGTCAATGTTATCCCATGTCAAGCCGCAAAGCTCGCCTCTTCTCATGCCTGTGTAGTTTAGCAAGGTAAAGGCGGTTTTTATTCGTATATCCTGTTCTTGCTCTAAGTAAGTCAAAACCTGTCTCGCTGTTTCATCTGTTAGGGCAACAGCCTCTTTCTTTTTATATCGTGGAGCGGTTACCTGGTTAGCGGGACTATATAAAATAAGCCCTTGCCGGACAGCTTTTTCTAAAATAGCGTGGATAACCTGATGATGATAGTAAATGGTTCTATCTGATAATGTGGTTTTTGCCGGAGCGGTGAAGGTGAATAGCTTGTTTATATCCGCTCCCAAGGCATTAGAGATTTTCTCCGCGCTGGAAAAGGTTATTTTCTCGTTTCTGCATGCTGCTGTAATAGTGGAAGGGGAAACATTGGCAGCGGTAGCGAGAACAGCTCTGGATAGCCTTTTCTTTTGAATGGTTGCTAGGAGAGCGGGCAGGGCTTGGGCTTTTTGTTGTGCTTTGCGTACGCCTGGTTCTCGAAGGTTTTTATAAAAGGTTTCTAGGTGTGCCGCTCTTAGCTTGTCTAAAGGAATATGACCGATGGCATCATTGACCCGCTCCAATACTTCCATGGCTCGTTTCCGGGAGGAAGGTTCTCGCTCTTCTATATCCAGCCAATTAGCGGCGAAGTCTGCAAACTTTATGCTACCGTCCAAGGGGATTAGACCATGTTTTATCTTGTCCTCGAATAGAGCAGCCTCTTTTTCTGCCTCCTTCTGCATTTTGGCAGGGGACATATTCTGATTGGCTGGTTTCCAGGTTTTTGATTTGATAATCTGCTGTCCGTTTCCCTTTTCGCCAACATAGGCGCGAATAAGGAAAGATACCTCGCCCTTTTTATTTGTCCGCTGGGTTATGGTTGGCATTGGGTAGTGTCCTCCTCCATTTCCTTCTCTCCGCTTATTGCTATTATGCACTTTGCTACCAGTTCAGGAAATAACTCATCTTCTGGGACAGAAGCACTATCTGCAAGATTTTCTTTGGTTATAATTTTTGCTCCTGTTTTTAGTGGTATAACCGTATAGGCATCCATCTTTTCATACATTGAGGTGATGATCATTTGATATATATCTTCTTTTAGCGTACCCTGTACCCTTAATTGCTCAATACTCTCCATTTCTTCTAAAAAGCGTAGAATTTCATCACTATCTATATACCATATAGTGCCATTGGGTAGTTGATTTAAAACTTCTTCAAATATATCAACATATTTTTCCAGATATTTAAGGGTGTTACTTATGGGGTTTTCCTTTTTCCATTTTGCAACGCGTTTAGCTAATTCTTTTTGTGGTTTAATAATCCCACATTGAATCAGTGGGTATAAATATTTTAATACCAATCCTAGCGATGTTGCTTCTTCGTCAGATAATTCTCCAGGAGTGATAAGATTTGCAGTCAAACCACACAAATTATCAATAGAAACTTCTAACGCTTGGGCTAATTTTGCGACAACGGTAAGGGAGGGTGATTTAGATGTTCCGTTTTCATATAAGGCAATAGCCCCGGCAGAAACATCTGCTAACGCTCCTAATTTTTCGCGAGTATACCCTTTTTCAGTTCGTTTTTGCTTTAGATTTTTTGCTAACTCTTTTACAATATCCATTTTCTATTCCTCGCTTTCCTGAGGTTGTTCTGTTTGTATAATACCACTAATCTTTCAGAAAAGCAAGAATAATAGTAAAAAGAATAAAATAACACCTAAAAAGTATTTTTATCGTGTTTTATATATGATTATATATTTTTTATAAAAGTTATTGTGTTTTTATGTAGTTCGTGTTATTCTAACAATGGAAACAGCAAGAACAAGGAGGTGAAAACCTATGACAGCCGCTAATCAGGACATCAGGGAAGCCGTAAAAGGGGCAGGGGTTTACTTTTGGCAGATTGCAAAATCTTATGGCATTGCTGAAACTACCCTTTGCCGAAGATTACGGGAGGAACTCTCCCCGGAAGAAAAATCTAAAATCTTAGCAATTATCGAAGAATTGAAAGGAGAAAACTAATATGGAAACAATGAATAAGGAAAAATTTATCAAGGACTTGGCGGCAGCTATCAACGAAATCAGTGAAGATGCCGCAGTGGCTAATGGCTTAAGCGGGGAATTGCTGGGCGGCTACTTTGAAAAGTACCGAAACAGTACCAAGGAAAACATGGCAGCGCGGGCGGAACAGTTTGATAATTGCCTTATCCGGGCAAATGTGTTACATGAGCGGCTTTGTGATATTGCCAGCAGTCTTCACAAACTAAAAATGAATATCGATAACGCTCTAAATCATGCAGAAAGGGAGGCATAGCCTATGCCAGAAGTACCAAGAATGAGAACAATTCAGCAGACGGCAGACCTGACCGGGTTAAGTTATCACTATATTCGCAATCTCTGCCGGCAAGGGCAAATCGTTGCTGTCCAGAGCGGCAAAAAGTGGCTTGTTAACCTGGACAAGTTTATTGAGTATCTCAATAACCCACAAGAAGAACAAATAAAGCCGGAGCGGTCCGCTCCCTGTGTAATTAGACGGCTAGAGGCATAAGGAGGATAAGCAATGACAGGTATCACAAAACAAATAAGTAATCCAATAAGAAACTCACAAAGAAACAGAAAAAAGACATGGCAGGACTATGAGAACAAAAAGGCAAGGATAGGAAATATTGGTCTGACTCCTGAGCAATATAAAATTGTAGTAACCGTGATTGCTGAGTCGTTAGGATTATGTTAGGGGATATTTTCACCGAAATAAAAAACCGCCTGCCTATTGAAGAGGTAGCGGAGCGGTATGGTATCCATATTACAAAGGGAAAAGCTATCTGTCCTTTCCACGAGGATAGCCACCCAAGTATGACATTTAAACATAATCGTTTTCGTTGTTGGGCGTGTGGAGCGGGTGGCTCGGTGATTGACTTTATTATGCTGCTTTATGGTGATACGCCTATGGAGGCGGCTATCAGATTAGACAATGATTTTTCCCTGGGATTAACGGCAGGAGGGTATACCAATAAAAGCCTATCAGAACGAAAAAGAGCCGCTCTGGAGCGACAAACAAACCGGAATAAGGTAAATGCCTTTGAAGAGTGGAGAGAATGTATCATAGATAAACTATCTGCTCACTTGAGAAGGTTATACCGCTGGCGTGATGTATTAACTGCATGGAGCGGTGGGCTAGATTTTCCGCCAAGACTTACGGAAGTAGTGGGAGAAATCCCCCTTGTGGAATATTATCTGGATATTTTAACTTTTGGAGCGTTCCCGGAGCAGGTGGAATTTTATCAAATATACGGAAAGGAGGCGGAACGAATTGCACGACAATATGACTTTAGCGGAGAAAAGCAGCTTGCTGGATAGTATAGGCTTTCCTGATAATCACCAGGAATGGGAAGAACCTACACCCCTAGAAGAGGAAGAAGAGCCTCCACGGTTTCCCGTAGAAACTCTACCCTCTAGTATAAAGAACTACATAGCCGCCGTATCTGAAACCTTGCAAGTTTCCCCAGATATGGCAGCTACTTGTAGTTTATCAGCCCTTGCCCTATGTGTCCAGGGGAAATTCTTAGTTGCACCTAAATCAGACTGGAAAGAGCCGCTCAATCTCTATGTGGTAAATATTGCAGAGCCGGGGGAGCGGAAAAGCGCCGTTCATAAGGAAATCTTTCGACCAATCAAACAATGGGAAAAGGAACAAGCCTGGCAGATGAAACAAGCTGTCCTGGAAAATAAAGCAGAGCGGGCAAGGTTAGAAAAGCGGCAGGAGTTTTACATAAACCAAATAGCAAAAGGAAATGAAAAAGGCGAGGAAAATGAAAAAATCCTCGCCGCTACTATTGAGACTCTAGCCAATTTTAAGGATATCTGCATGCCACGGTTAATTGCAGACGATATTACATCAGAGGCGCTAGGCGCTCTTATGCACGAACAAGGCGGCAGGATGGCAATCCTAGCGGAGGAAAGCGGTATCTTTACACTAATCAAGAACCCGTATGGCAAAGGGGCAAACTTTGACATTTACCTGAAAAGCTATTCCGGGGATACTGTGATTATCGATAGAAAAGGCGGCAAAACAGAATATATTGACAGTCCCGCTCTTACTATGTGCCTTATGGCGCAGCCTTATGTTATTGAAGAAATTATACAAGATGACGCATTGAGAGGAAAGGGGTTAATGGGACGGTTTCTCCTTTGTAAGCCCTTTTCCAAAGTTGGGGGAAGAATATACCGGGGCGGGGATATTCCTTTCGATATTGAAG
>CAMNVD010000065.1 GCA_946562005.1 uncultured Clostridia bacterium
TGTGTGATATATTCTGGCAAAGCGCTCGTACACTTCACATCAAAAATGATTTTTCCGCCTCGATATTTTTCTAACATATCTTTTGCTAGCACCATTAATACCTTATCGCTCCAGACATCGTTTCCTTCACCATCTATAACGCCTAGCCGGTCTCCATCCCCATCAAAGGATAAACCGATATCTGCTTTGATATAAGGATGAATTATCATTTCCCGCAATCGTTTTCTTGCTTCTGCTAAGGATGGATTCGGAAAATAATGAGGATAGCTCATATCAGGGTCACAATTTAGCTGAAAGACTTGATGTCCCAACTGCTGAAATAATTCCCAGGCAAACAGTCCCGTACCGCCGTTACCACAATCTATTACCACTCGCAACGGCGCCTTTTCTTTTCCAACGTTGCCAACTCGCTTGATGATTTCAGATAGATACGCCTCTCTTGTATTGACATATTTGACCTGCCCTTGAAATATTGTTTTCTTCCCTATTGACCGCTGCAATAACGCATATATGTATTTTATATCATCTGGTTCCAATGTGGCAGAGTATCCCTTAGCTAGCTTTAATCCCGACCAATCAGAGGGATTATGGCTTGCTGTTATCATCATAGCGCCCGGACACCGTAATAAATATTGACTGAAATAAACTGCCGGTGTGGTAGTAAGTCCCACATGAAAGATAGCAATGCCTGCCATAGAAAGCCCTTGTACTGCCGCAGCTGCAAAATCTTCTGAACAGGGACGATTATCATAACCTAACACGGCTCTAGTGATTTGCTTTTCCTGAAGAAAACAACCATAGACGAAAGCAATCCGTTCTATGATTTCCGGCGTCAACTCCCCCTCTACCACATTACCGCGAATATCATATTCCCGAAAGATTTCCTTTTTTATCTCTTGCGCTAACACCATGTCTATCAAACGCTCCCATCTACATATCTTTGCTGCTATTTTTATGCCCAAAAACAACATTCCATGCTAAAGAACATACTTTTTCCTATTCTTTTGGTGTATAATAAAATCAATATATCAGAGAAAGAAGCTGTGCTATGAGAAAGACGCTAACAACAGACGAACGATATATCCAGATGACGGAAACGCCCATTCCCCATTTGATTATCACGCTTGCAGTACCCACTGTCATTAGTATGCTGATTACCGCTGTTTACAATCTGGCAGATACTTTTTTTGTTGGTAAAATCTCTTTAGGCGGCACTAGCGCTACCGGTGCCGTAGGCATCGTCTTTTCCCTTATGGCCATCATCCAGGCTATTGGCTTTACCCTAGGCATGGGCTCTGGCAATTATATTTCTCGTCTACTAGGAGAAAAAAATCAAACCGCCGCCGAAAAGACAGCTGCAACAGGTTTTTTCACCGCACTTATTTTTGGCGGTTGTCTCACTATTTTGGGTATCTGCTTTTTAGAACCATTGATGCTACTTCTTGGCTCCACAGAAACGATTCTCCCTTACGCCAAAGATTACGCACTTTTCATCCTCTTAGCCGCTCCTTATATGGCTGCTGCTTTCGTTCTCAATAATATTCTCCGGTTCCAAGGCAATGCTTTATATGCTATGGTAGGCATTGGCACCGGTGGTATCTTGAATATTCTGCTTGACCCGATTTTTATTTTTCAGCTGGATATGGGCATAAAAGGAGCCGCCCTTGCAACGGTCGTCAGTCAGTTTATTAGCTTTATCATACTGTTTATCCAGTGCCAAAAACATGGCACTGTTCCGATTCGTCTGCATAACATCACCTTTGACAAAACGATTTACAGCACCATTTTACGAGGCGGCGCCCCATCCTTTTACCGTCAATCGCTGAGCAGCATTGCCACCACCTGTTTGAATCACGGCGCAAAACCTTTTGGCGACCCAGCTATCGCAGCCATGACAATCGTCACAAAAATCTTTATGTTTGCATTGTCTGCGCTTCTTGGTTTTGGCCAAGGTTTCCAGCCTGTTTGCGGCTTTAATTACGGCGCAAAGAAATACCATCGAGTATTAGAAGCCTTCTGGTTTTGCCTAAAGGTAGCCACCGTTATGTTATTGATTCTCTCTCTTTTCGGCTTCATCCTAGCACCAGACATTATGCGACTGTTTCGAGCAGAGGACCCCACCGTCATCACCATAGGCAGCTTTGCCCTGCGAGCCCAATGCCTAACATTTCCCTTTATGAGTCTGGTGGTGATGTCCAATATGCTATTGCAAACCATCGGCAAAAATAAAGAAGCGTCTATTCTTGCCCTTTCCCGCCAAGGATTATTTTTCTTGCCCGTTATCCTAATTTTACCGCATTACCTAGATATGGTTGGCGTACAAATCAGTCAACCCATTGCAGACGCCATCACCTTTTGCATAGCATTACCGCTTGCCACAAAAGTGCTCAAAGAATTAAAAAATCAAGTAGACAATGAAAACCATAAAAAAAATAAAGAGAGGAGCTAGCCCTCTCTCTTTATTTTTCTGCTCAGTGCTTTGATTTTTGCTTTTTCCTCAGGAGATACCCGTAAGGATTCTCTGATTTTCTGTAACGTTTTTTCATAAGTAAAATCATCCAGCTTTGCCGTTTTCAAGAAATTTACTGTTTCTTTCGGCGCTTTGACATATGCAACAGAAAGGCACCACGCCACCGCCATCTGACTGTAATAACCATTTAACTCTTTGCCATCAATGCGGGCAAACACCTGGGATAAATAAGGCTCTTGTAAAAAATAATCCATAGCCATCACATAGGCAAAACGCTGGTCATATTCAGCTGAACTTTGAAAATAATCTTCTAAAAAATCAAACACGAACTGCTTATGTTTTTCCGTAAATTTTAGGCTACTGCAAAAACAATCACATACAGCCCAATTATCTATTTTAGGAATAAAGTCTTTCATAAGAGCTAGCCGTTCCTCCGGCGCACACTTTATGCAACCAATAACCAGCCCCATTAGCATTATTTCTTCATAATAGCCATCGGCATTGGTTAAGAATGCTGCTATCTCTTCCGGCTCTCCCTTACTGATTTCCTTCGCAATTTTCCGTAAAGCAGGCAACCGTACACCTATCACGGGCCTTTCTAAACCCGGCACCAATTTGAGATGAAAAGACCGATACCCGTCATCTGCCATAGATAGAAGCTGTTTTCGTATATTGGATATTTCCCATGATTCTTTTACCATCTATGCCACCTCTAGTTTTCTTCATGGTAAAGACTACGCAACAAAGCAATTTCCGCCTGATAACCGTCTAATTCGTTAGGTGTTTCTAAAAAGAAAGGTAATTTACAAAGAGCCGGATGATTGACGATACGTTCAAAAGCCGCTGTTCCGATATATCCTTCACCTATTTTAGCATGACGGTCTTTGTGACTGCCTAGGGGATTCATGCTATCATTGATATGAATGGCTTTCAGATAATCTAAGCCAATGATACGGTCAAATTCTTCTAATACTCCCTCCAAATCATTTACAATATCATAACCGCCATCATGGATATGGCAGGTATCCAGACAAATACCCATTTTCTCCTGTAAGGTTACCTTTTCTAAAATCAGAGCCAATTCTTCAAAACTTCTGCCAATTTCCGTTCCCTTTCCCGCCATGGTTTCTAGAAGCACCGTGGTTGTCTGTGCTTTGGTTAAAATGCCATTTAATAAATCCGCAATCTGGCCGATACCTGTTTCCACCCCTTGCCCCACATGGCTACCAGGATGAAAGTTATAGAGGTTATGGGGCGTGTACTCCATACGCTGTAAGTCGTCAGCCATTACTTGCCAGGCAAACTCTCTAGTTTCCGGCTTATCAGAGCAAGGATTTAATGTATAAGGCGCATGGGCTAAAATCACCGGAAAATCATGTTCTTGCATAATCCCGAGAAGCCCGTCTACATCACTTTGCTTAATCTCTTTTGCTTTGCTGCCTCTGGGATTTCTTGTGAAAAATTGAAAAGTATTGCCGCCGATAGATACAGCCTCTTTCCCCATATGGGTATAGCCTTTTGAAGTCGATAAATGACAACCGATTGTTAACATATATGCACCTAGTTTCTTTTTAATCTCTTTATTAATATCTCTTTTATACCATGTTTTCTGTTCTTTGTCCACGTCCATCCACATCTATCCTACATTGAATCACTTCGCCTTTCATGGTACAATAAAAAAAACGCCAAGCAGGAGAATACCGCTATGACTGATAAGACAAGAAAAATCTACGTCAATATGACGCCACTGGAAGGTGAATTGCAACAACAAATCAAAACTGCTGCAACAGAATATGGTTATACCGTCACCTTTTTACAAGAGAATAATTTTCGAGCAATAGATATCGCAGACTGTGAAATCTTTTTCGGCCTAATCCCCCCAGAATACCTGCCCCAGCTTCCCTATTTACGCTGGTTTCAGTGCTCCTTCGCCGGTGTAAATCGCTATCTTGCACCAGGCCTCTTTAGGCCAGGCATACAGTTTACCAACGCCTCCGGCGCTTACGGCATCAGCATCGCCGAATATGTTATTTGCGGCATCCTCATGCTCATGAGGAAAATGCCCCAATATCTGGATAATCAGGCAAAGAAACTATGGCAATCCGCCGGAGAAATTCGCTCCATCTATGGCAGTAAAGCAACAGTAGTAGGGCTGGGAGATTTAGGGCAAAATATCGCTCTAAGATTAAAGGCGCTAGGCTGCTTTGTCCAAGGTGTAAAGAGAAGTAAAACTGACTGTCCAGATTATATTGATAAGCTTTTTACCACAGAAAAGATCGACCAAGCACTAACAGATATCGATATCTTAGTCTTAGCCCTACCAGAAACAGCCGAAACAATTAATATCTTAAACCCAAAGAGAATTGCATCTCTATCGCCTAAAACCATTGTCGTTAATGTGGGCCGAGGCTCCGCCCTAGACGAATCAGCGCTAATACAACAGTTAAAGATCGGTAAACTAAGCGGCGCTGTCTTAGATGTGACCGCCGCTGAACCGTTACCCCAAGATAGTTCCCTTTGGTCTTGCCCCAATATCATCATTACGCCGCACACCTCGGGAGACGAAAGTCTCCCTCTCAATAACAAGCTAGTAGTTGATATTTTCCTAGAAAATCTGGCAAACTATGCACAGGACAAACCATTACACCATGTAGTAGACTTGACACGGCAATATTAATTTTTACAACATGGCGTTAACAAAAGAAAGAAGATGACATGATAATGGAAGTATTACACAGTTTTCAAGGACAATTCGTTAATATTTTAATTCTCCTATTTGAGTTTATGGGCATCATTGTAATTGGCATTGCCGGTTGCCGCGGCATCATAGACTATGTGCAGAAAAGCCCAAAAATCCGCTTAAATTTGGCAAAAGGCATGGCCCTAGGCCTAGAGTTCAAATTGGGCAGTGAGATTTTACGAACGGTTATTATTCGGGAAATGTCGGAAATCCTGCTGGTTGGCGCCATCATTGTGCTGCGAGCAGCCCTCACATTCCTGATCCACTGGGAAATCAAGGTGGAAGAAGAAGCCACCATTAAAGAGACAGCCCAAGCTCCGAATCCCCAATAAAAAGCTTTAAAAGAAGCTTTAGAAAAAACTTTATACAAAGAATCAGGTGATTTTTTATGAAAAGATATTTACAAGCAGCTATTCTCCTTTTATTGTCCCTTCTGCTTTTTACAGGCTGCAACAAAGAGGCTACCCCCTATGACCGTTATCTTGCCGCCAGAGAAAAACTCTTAAATACAGAAAGCGTTACCATCGAAAGAAATGAAGATGTTATCACCTTGGGCACTGACGTATCAGCCCCCGATAATAAAAACAGCTATCAAATAAACGCTCGCAGCCTTGTTCATTTTGCCAAAGGCCAGCAAAGCGATATGTTTACCTTTGAAGATTTCAGCACAACAGAAACCCGCTATCCCCCTAAGAAGGAAACCAGCCACACCATGTCCTACTTTAAAGATAATTGTCTTTATATGGAGGACTTTAACGATAGCACCCCAAACTATTGCCAACAAAAAGCACCCCAAAAGGACTTCGCTATCCACACCGTAATTATGGATATCCAGGATTTTCCGCTCTCGGCCGTTGCCAGTCAAACCAGCCAACAGACAGAGGAAGGAGAAGAAATCTCTTTTGTCCTGGACTGCGAAAAATATTACCAATATTGATTGCTACGCATCTATCTATAAAGATTATCCTTACGGCAGCACCTTTACCTA